>JAEZBZ010000254.1 GCA_023412745.1 Pseudomonadota bacterium
TACCTATGCCCGTGTCACCGATCTCGCGGCAAGAGACAATTTGGAACTGCTTGGTGGACGTATCATCGATACGTGTCAGGCCTGCATCAACCTCGCGGATGTCATAAACTTCCAATGTGCGCATCTGGCCATCGGAACTGGAGATCTCGATCCTGTCGCCGATCGCCATCGGCTTGGAGGTGCCGAGTGGGACTTCATCGTCATGGCGGCTCAGGCGGAAGTAGGGGCTGTCGGCCAGTCGGGGCGTCTCGGCGCGGGCCTGCTGCTGCAGCGTGCCGGCGCTCTGGGTCTCGGCCAACGCCTTGCCGAAGCTGCGATCGAGCACGGCCTCGGGGCGAAATATCGTCGCTGCCATCACACCGATAGCGGTGCAAGCGGTCGCCAGGGCAAACAGCGGCAGACTACGCAGGATCGTCTGGCTGGCGGTCATGACTTGTCTCCAAGGCTTGGTCGCTTCGATCTCTAATATAGGCAGGCTTGCGCGTCTGACGAGACCCACGCACGCGGACCGGGCAATCATCGGTAGCGCCCATGGTATCGCGCTATCCGACGGCATTGTGGCCGGACTGCGCTGGCGCGGATTTATGCAATCATTTCTGCGTGATGGAGCAGCGGTCGGCACGGATGCTGACGCGCAGAGATGTACCGATTCGCGGAAAATGCCGCGAATGCAGGAGGGGTGGCGTTATCATCCTCCTGCATTCGCCGGTCCGCCCCGCTATGGCAGCAGCGTGAACGCCGCGGCCGCGACCAGGGTCGGCAGCAGAGCTGCCGTCACTAACCCGACTGCGCTGATCGCGCCATCATCGAAGCTGCTCTTCAGAATCGCGAAACCGGCCGGATTAGGTGCGTTGGCGATGACCGTGAGGCCGCCGCCGGTCACCGCGCCAGCGACCAGAGCGTATTTGAATTCATCACTGACACCTTCCACCAACGAGCCGAGAAAGGTCAGGGCAGCGTTGTCGGTGATCGCGGTCAGAGCCGTGGCGCCCCAAAACAGCACTTGCGGCGACATGCCTTCCAGGGTCGGCTGGAGCCACCATTTCTGCAGGCCGCCCAGCACGACAAGGCCGGCCAGGAAGAAGGCGACCATCAAGCCTTCGCGGATCAGCAGGCGTGACTGGTATCTCCGGTAAGCCTCGGTAAAGCCGAGGAAGAACAGGAAAAACGCCAGAAACACGATCGGGTGGTGGTTGAACACCACGACACCGCACAGAAACAGCAGGTGCACCAGAATCACCCACAGCGGCACGTCGAGACGGGCCAATGCGGCGGATGACGCCGTCGTGAGGCCGCCAAGGTAGCCGCGGAACAGGTAAGTCACCGTTGCAGCATTGATGAACACCGCGATCGCGGCTTTCCAGCCGAAGTGGGTCAGCATGAACTGGATGTCCCAGCCCCAGGTCTCGGCAACCATCAGAACCGGCGGTGCGGCGAACGGAGTCAGCACGCCGCCAATCGAGATGTTCACGAAGAGCACGCCGAGTGTGGCGTATTTGAACTTTGCCGGGGCGTTCTTTTGCACGAAGCGCTCGCGCAGCAGCAGCGCGCACAGCGTCATGGCCGCCGGCTCGGTAATGAACGATCCCAGGAGCGGACCGACCGACATGACGGTGAAGTAATAGCCAACGGCTGTCGGCACCGGCAGCAGGCGGGCAATGCCGCTGAGCAACGCGCCCGAGAGATCGATGATGGGGCGGCTGGCTGCGATCACCATGATCACGAATACGAACGCTGGCTCGGTGAAATTGCGGGTTTCCAGATATTGCATCGCCGATGGCGTGCCCATCTGGAATGCCATCATCAGCAGCAGAAGCATGGCCCAGAAGCCAAAGACAGCTTCGACTTCGCCGAGCAGATGCCAAAGACCAGAGTGGCTGGGCTGTATGCGCGCCAGATGCTCGAAATAGGACGTCGAGAACGTATGGACGACAGCTAAGGCGAATATTGTCACCGCCATGATTTCGACGATGCGAGGGTAGACGACGTCCATGCTGCTTCTTGCTCGATCTCGGCTGGCGGAATGTTCAGTTTTGTGAACGTGAACGGGCGGGGATGTTTCAAAAGTGCTACATCAGATCACGCCTGTCCAACAACAAAAAGCGTCGACAATGCGCGCATAGGTACCTCTCTGGTCGTCGGGTCAGCTCTTCCGCTCATGGAAAAAGTCGTAGATCGCCTGGGCCATCTGCCCGGATATTCCGGGCACTTCCCGCAGGTCCGCGACGCCGGCCCGCGACACGGCCTTGGCTGAACCGAAATGCTGCAAAAGGGCGCGTTTGCGCGTCGGGCCGATGCCGGGAATTTCATCCAGCGGATTGGCAGAGATCGCCTTCGACCGTTTGGCGCGATGTGTGCCGATTGCGAAACGGTGCGCTTCGTCGCGCAGCCGCTGCACGAAGTAGAGCACGGGGTCGCGCGGCTCCAGCATGAACGGCTTGTCGCGGCCCGGAATATGGAAATGCTCGCGACCAGCATCGCGGTCCGGACCTTTGGCGACCCCCACGAGGGCGATATCGACGAGGGCAAAGTCGCGCATCACCTGAGCAGCGACCGCAAGCTGGCCCGCGCCACCGTCGATCAGCACCAGGTCGGGACGGTCGGGAAATTCGTCGGGTTCAGGCGCGGCTTCCGATTCCTCCGTCGCTTCGTCGTCCTCAAACAGGGCGGGTGCGAAATCAGGCTCCTCACCCGTTGCGACCTCGACGTGATCGGCGCGCAGAACACCGAACGGAATACCGTCCGCGCCGCGTTCGCCCAGCGGCGCCGGTTCCGAAGGCATGATCAGGGAGTCGGGTGGTGCGATCTCGGCGGCATCGGCTTCGGGTTCGTCGGCTGTCACGTTGGCGCCTTTGGCTAGCCGCTTGAAGCGCCGCGTCAGTACCTCCAGCATCATCGCGTAGTCGTCGCCGGGCGTCAGTTCGGCCGACTTGATATTGAACTTGCGGTACTGGCCTTTCACGAAGCCATCCGGACCGGCCACGATCATGCCGCCGACGGCATTGGTGCCCATGATGTGGCTGTTGTCGAACACCTCGATGCGGCGCGGCGGACGGCTGAGGCCGAAGCGTTCGGCAACGCCTTCCAGCAGGATGCGCTGGGACGAGCTTTCCGCTAGCTGCCGGCCGAGCGCTTCGCGAGCATTGCGCAGCGCATGCTCGACGATCCCGAGCTTGCTGCCGCGTTGCGGCACGCGCACCTCGACGCGGCGTTCGGCCTTGGTGGACAGGGCTTCTTCCAGCAGCGCGCGCGACGGCACGTCCTCCGATAGCAGGATCAGCCGCGCGATCGGCTTGTCATCATAGAACTGGGCGATGAAGCTTTCGAGAATCTCTGGGCATTCGAGTGATTTGTCCGCCTTCGGGAAGTAGGCGCGGTTGCCCCAGTTCTGTCCGCTGCGGAAGAAGAACACCTGGATGCAGGTCTGTCCGCCATCCTGGGCGATGGCGAAGACGTCGGCTTCCTCCACCCCTTCCGGGTTTATGGCCTGGTCGGCGGTGACGTGAGCCAAGGCCCATAGCCGGTTACGGTAGGTGGCAGCGCGCTCGAACTCCAGCGCGTCGGAGGCTTCCTCCATCAGCCGCTGATAGTGGCGGCGGACATTCTGGCTTTCGCCGCGCAGGAAGCGCGTCGCCTCATCGACAAGGGCATTGTAGTCCGCGGGCGCGATTTCGCCGGTGCAGGGCGCTGAACAACGCTTGATCTGATGCAGCAGGCAGGGACGAGTGCGCGTCTCGAACACGGCGTCCGAGCAGGAGCGCAGCAGAAACGCGCGCTGCAGCATGTTGATGGTGCGGTTGACCGCGCCGGCTGAGGCGAACGGCCCAAAATAATCGCCGCGCCGGTTGCGCGCGCCGCGGTGCTTGAGGATTTGCGGGGCGGCATGATCGCGCGCGATCAGGATGTAGGGGAACGACTTGTCGTCCCGCATCAGCACGTTGAAGCGCGGCCGGAACCGTTTGATCAGGTTGGCTTCGAGCAGCAGCGCTTCGGCTTCCGTGCCGACGGTGACGAACTCCATCGCGACCGTTGCCGAGATCATCCGGGCGATGCGGTTGCTGTGGCCGAACGCGCGGGCATA
>JAEZBZ010000181.1 GCA_023412745.1 Pseudomonadota bacterium
ACGCCCTTGAGACGATGCTCTGGCAGATCCCAATCCGCCTTGAACACGAGACGATGGTCGGCTTGCAGCTTCATCTGCGAGCGCGACTTCTGCATCAACTTGACCAACCCTTCCGGATTGGAGAAGGCGTTCTTGCGGAACGCGACGACGGCGCCCTTGGGTCCGGCATCTACCTGCGCGATGCCCGCCTGCCGGCACAAGCCCTTGATTTCCATGATGTCGAGCAAATGCCGCACTTCCTCCGGCATCTCGCCGAAGCGGTCGACAAGCTCGCCTGCAAACGCATCGATCTCGGCTCGGCTTTCGAGGCCCGACAGACGCCGGTACAGCCCAAGCCTGAGTTGCAGATCGTTGACGTAGCTTTCCGGAATCAGCACGGCAGTGCCCAGCGCGATCTGCGGGCTCCATTGATCCGCCGCCTCACCAAAGTCGCCACCCTTGAGCGCCGCAACTGCCTCTTCCAGCATCGACTGATAGAGCTCGAAGCCGACCTCGCGGATATGCCCCGACTGCTCCTCGCCGAGCAGATTGCCGGCGCCGCGGATATCGAGATCGTGGCTGGCCAGCGAGAAGCCGGCTCCCAGCGTATCCAGCGAATGCAGCACCTTGAGCCGCTTTTCCGCACCTTCCGTCAGTGCCTTGCCGGGCGGCGTCGTGAAGTAGGCGTAGGCGCGCGTCTTCGAGCGTCCGACACGGCCGCGGAGCTGATAAAGCTGCGCCAGACCGAACATGTCGGCGCGATGCACGATCAGTGTATTGGCATTTGGCACGTCGAGGCCGGATTCCACGATCGCCGTGGACATCAGCACATCGTACTGGCCCTCGTAGAACGCGGTCATAACGTCTTCCAGTTCGCTGACCGCCATCTGGCCATGCGCGCGGGCGACCTTCAGCTCCGGCACGGCTTCGGCCAGGAATTCGGCGACGTCATCGAGATCGGACAGACGCGGCACGACATAGAAGCTCTGGCCACCGCGATAGCGTTCGCGGCGCAGCGCTTCGCGGATGATCACCGGATCGAACGGCGAGATGTAGGTGCGCACGGCCAGCCGGTCGACCGGCGGCGTGGTGATCAGAGACAGTTCGCGCACGCCCGACAGCGCCAACTGCAGCGTGCGCGGGATCGGCGTCGCCGACAGCGTCAGCACGTGCACGTCCTCACGGAGCTGCTTCAGGCGCTCCTTGTGCGCGACGCCGAAGTGCTGCTCCTCGTCGACGATCAGCAGGCCGAGACGGCTGAACTCCACCGACTTGCCGAGCAGCGCATGCGTGCCGACAACGATGTCGAGCGTGCCGTTTTTCAGCGCCGTTTTGACCTCGGTCAGCTCCTTCGGCGAGACAAGCCGCGAAGCCTGCCCGATGCGCACCGGCAGTCCCTTGAAGCGATCCGAGAACGTTTTGAAATGCTGCCGCGCCAGCAGCGTCGTCGGCACCACCACCGCAACCTGCACGCCGGACAATGCGGCCACGAACGCGGCGCGCAACGCGACTTCCGTCTTGCCGAAACCGACGTCGCCGCAGATCAGGCGATCCATCGGACGGCCCGAGCCGAGATCCGCGATAACGGATTCGATGCTGGCCGCCTGATCCTCGGTCTCGTCATAGGGGAAACGCGCAGCGAACTCTTCGTAAGCACCGGCCGGCGGCGCCAGCGCGGGCGCCTCCTTGAGCTGGCGCATGGCCGCGATCTTGATCAATTCGGCCGCGATCTCGCGCAGCCGCTTCTGCATGCGGGCCTTGCGCGATTGCCACGCAACGCCACCCAGCTTGTCGAGTTGCGTGCCGTCACCGTCGCCATAGCGCGACAGAAGCTCGATGTTTTCAACCGGCAGATACAGCTTGTCGCCGCCCGCGTAGACGACCTCCAGGCAGTCGTGTGGAGCACCAGCTGCTGTTATCGTTTGCAGGCCCGCGAAACGGCCGATGCCGTGATCGACGTGCACGACGAGATCGCCAACCGAGAGACTGGTCGCCTCGGTAATGACGTCTGCGGCGCGCTTGGCCTTGCGGCGTGGACGCACGAGACGGTCGCCGAGAATGTCCTGCTCCGCGATCACCGCCAGCTCAGGCGTCTCGAAACCCTGCTCCAGGCCAAGCACGGCCAGCGCCGGCAATCCACCTGGCAGCGCCATGGCGTCCGGATAGCTCTCGACCTTGCGGGCATCCTTCAGGCCGTGCGTTGCCAGCAGCGTGCCGAGCCGTTCGCGCCCGCCGGGCGTCCAGGCCGCCACCAGCACCCGCTTGTTGGCCGCCAACTGCCGCTCGATATGACCGACCACCGCGCCGAACAGATCGCCGCCATCAGCCGTGCGTTCGGGCGCGAACGTGCGACCCGGCTTGCCGCGCAGGCTTTCCACGCCCACCTTGCCCGGCTGCTCGAACGGCGTGAACCGGCGCACCGTGAACGCCTCAAGCGACGCGCGCCATTCGTTGCCGGAAATGAACATCTGGTCCGGCGGCACGGGCTTGTAGGGATCGGCGCCGAAACGCGCGGTTTCTAGCGCCTCGACGCGGGCCTCGTAATGCTCGGTGATCTGCTCGAAGCGGCGCGAGACGGATTCATCGGCCAGGTGATCGAAGCTGACATCGCTGCCGACGACGTAGTCGAACAGTGTCTCCAGCTTGTCGTGGAACAGCGGCAGCCACTGCTCCATGCCGGGATAGCGCTGGCCGGCACTGATTGCCTGGTACAGCGGATCATCGCCCGTGGCGCCGCCGAACAACTCGACATAGCGCTGGCGGAACACCTTCTCGGCCTCCGGCCCGAACGCGACCTCGCTGACCGGCAGCAGAATGAGCTTCTGGATGAGCTTCTGCGTGCGCTGCGTTTCGGCGTCGAACGACTTGATGCTTTCCAGCGTGTCGCCGAAGAAATCGAGCCGCACCGGCTTGCTGCGGCCGGGCGGGAACAGGTCCATGATGCCGCCGCGCACGGCAAATTCACCCGGCTCCATCACGGTGCCGGTGCGCACGAAGCCGCCCAGCGTTAGCCGCTGGATCAGCAGGTTCATGTCGATGCGCTGGCCCGGCGCCATCTGGCGGATGGCGCGCCGCACGAAGTCGCGCGGCGGCAGGCGCTGCAGCACGGCGTTTACGGTGGTGAGGATCAGCGTCGGCTGGCGGCGGCCGCCGGCAACCAGCCGTGCAAGTGCTGTCATGCGCTTGGCGACGAGTTCGGAATTCGGGCCAACGCGATCGTAAGGCACCGTGTCCCAGGCCGGAAACACGATGACACGGACCGAAGGGTCGAAGAAGGCAACGCTGTTCTGCAGCGCATCCAGGCGGCGGTCGTCGCGCGCGATGTGCAGCACCATGCCGGAACCGGACGCCGTTACCGCCTCTCGCGCCAGCCGCGCCAGCACCAGGGCGTCGAGCCCCTCCGGCGCACCGGACAGCGTTATGTCATGTCGAACTGCGGAATCCATCACCATCCCAGGGACCGGCCGGGCCGGTTCAAAGCTATTTCTGCTGCAGGGCGTCGAGATCGTGGAAGCGGCGCACGGCTGCGACGAGGCCGATGAAATCGTGGTTCTGCACCAGCTCCGGGTTCAGCAGCCACTGATGCAAATCCGGGTCTGGGAGAGCCAGGAATCGCTCCAGCAACTCCAGATCGGCCGCATCAATCGCCGGGAGAACCGCTTCGGCATAGCGGCCGAGCAGCCAGTCCATCTCCTTAGTGCCGCGATGGCCGGCGCGATAAGCGGCACGCCGCCGGCGCATATCGAGCTCCTGCCCTTGCATGTCGTGTGTTCCCTGCCGCTTTGGGATATCGTGGCTGGCGCCTTGACGCTCGCTGGCCCTACCGCCAACGTGTGCCAAAGGCGTGATATAGCGCCGGGGGGCGCATCGCGCAAAGGTCTTGCGTCGGGCCGCCGGCATGACGCAGGTCTGACGGCGATGGTGACAGCTCTTCGGGCAACTCGGATCTGACCGCACCACCATGCGCCCTACTGCGCTGACACCTCTGTTTGCTTCGGCGCAGTCGCTCTCGGGCGTCGGGCCCAAGGTGCTGGTGTTTCTGAAGAAGGCACTGCGCCTACCGCCCGGCGTATCCGAGCCGCGCATCATCGATCTGATCTGGCATACGCCGACCGGCGTCATCGACCGCCGCGCCGAGCCGACTGTTGCTGGCGCAGTGCCGGGCACCATCGCCACCTTCGCTGTGCGCGTTCTGAAGCACAAGGCGCCGCCGCGCGGCAATCGCAAGGCGCCCTATCGCGTGAGTTGCGAGGACGATACCGGGCGCATCGATCTGGTATTCTTCCACGCCGAGAACAAGTTCGTGGAGCGCCAGCTTCCTGTCGGCGAGGTCCGCTACATCTCCGGCCGCGTCGAGCGCTACGGCGACATGCTGCAGATGGCGCATCCCGATTATATCGTGCCGCCGGAAGCGCGCGGCGAGCTGCCCATGCTGGAGCCGGTGCATCCGCTGACGGCGGGCCTTTCCGGCAAGGTACTGGTCAAACTGATGCGGCAGGCGGTGGCGCGGATGCCGCAGCTGCCCGAATGGCAGGAACCGCGCTGGCTCGAAGCACGCGGCTGGCCTTCGGTCGGCGACGCGATCCGGCGGCTGCAGATGCCGGACGATTCCGATGACATATCGGCCGCCTCCGCGCCGTGGCAGCGGTTGGCATACGACGAATTACTGGCGGGTCAGGTGGCGCTGGCCATCGTGCGGCAGAACCAGAAGGCCCAGCGCGGGCGCAGCGTCCGCGGCGACGGGCGTATCCGCAAACGCCTGGCTGCCGCCCTGCCTTTCGCACTGACCGGATCGCAGCAACAGGCGCTGAAGGAGATCGAGGCCGACATGGCCGCGCCGACACGCATGCTGCGCCTGCTGCAAGGCGACGTCGGATCAGGCAAGACGGCCGTCGCGCTATTCTCGATGGCCATCGCAGTTGAGGCCGGATCGCAGGCGGCACTGATGGCGCCGACGGAAGTTCTCGCCCGCCAGCACGCGGAAACCATCGCGCCGCTGGCGGAAAAGGCTGGATTGCGCATCGCCCTGCTCACCGGCCGCGAGAAAGGCAAGCCACGCGCCGAAGTCCTGTCGCGCCTGGAAAGCGGCGAGATCGATATTCTTATCGGCACGCATGCGCTGTTCCAGGACGACGTCGTGTTCCACGATCTCGCCTTCGCGGTGATCGACGAGCAACATCGCTTCGGCGTGCATCAGCGCATGGCGCTGCAATCCAAAGGCGTTGCCGATGTGCTGGTGATGACCGCGACGCCGATCCCGCGCACACTGCTGATGACGCACTATGGCGATCTCGATGTCTCGCGGCTGACGGAAAAGCCCGCAGGCCGCAAACCCATCGTCACCACCATGCCGTCCATCGCGCGGATGGAAGACGTCATCGACGGGCTGCGCCGCGCCACCGCCCAGGGCGCGCAGATCTATTGGGTGTGCCCGCTCATCGAAAGCTCGGACAAGTCCGAACTCGCAGCGGCCGAGGAACGCGCCGCACATCTCGGCCAGATCTTCGGCCACACCGTCGGCCTGCTGCACGGCGGCATGACGGGCGCGGCCAAGGACAAGACCATGGCTTCCTTCTCAGCGGGCGAACTGAACATCCTTGTGGCCACCACCGTCATCGAAGTCGGCGTCAACGTACCCAACGCTTCGATCATGGTGATCGAGCACGCCGAGCGCTTCGGCCTCGCCCAGTTGCATCAGTTGCGCGGCCGCGTCGGGCGCGGCGACCGGCAATCGTACTGCCTGCTGCTGCATGCCGATCCGCTCGGCGAAACGGCGTCCAAACGTTTGGCGATGATGTGCGAAACCGAGGACGGCTTCCTGATCGCAGAGAAGGATCTGGAATTGCGCGGAGGCGGCGAAGTGATGGGAGCACGGCAGAGCGGCATGCCGGAGTTTCGCGTCGCCGGTGTACCCAATATGGATACGCTGCTGGCGGCAGCCCGCGACGACGCGAAGCTACTGCTCAACGAAGATCCCAACTTGACCAGTCCGCGCGGCCAAGCGATCCGCACGCTGCTCTATCTGTTTGAATGCGACGAGGCGGTGCGCCTGTTCCGCGCCGCGTGAGCCCCCACACTCGCGCGCGTTCTACTGGGGCGTTTCGGAGCGCGCGGCTTCAGCGAGTGACTGGAGCTGCTTCTTGTACTCCGGACTGACCATGCCGGCTGAGATCACCATCTTTGCCGCATCTTCAACGCTCATGCTGAGGAAAATCACGTTGCGTCTCGGAACGAGGCAGACAAAGCCGGTGGGCGGCATAATGCCGGTTGGCATGAAGACCGTCAGCAGATCAGTTTCGCCACCGGGTTGGATCTCCTTGATCTCACCCTGCGCCTCGCCGGTAATGTAGACGAGCGACCAGATCCCCTTGGATGGAAACTCGATCAGGCCAACCTTGTTGAACGGTGTGCCCGGCCCCGCCGCAGATACTACGGACACGAAGATCTGCTTCAGTGCCTGATAGAGATTGCGCACGATCGGCATGCGCGCCAGGAACATTTCACCGGAGCTGATGATGGTGCGGCCAAGCAGGTTGGCGGCCAGCGCACCGATCAATGTCAGACCGATGATTGCGAATACGAGCCCGATACCAGGCATCGCGAATGGCAGGTACGTTTCCGGATTGTAGATCCGCGGTACGAAAGGCTTCACCCACGCGTCGACCACGTTGATGAACCACCAGGCGATGTACAAGGTGATCGTAACCGGACCGA
>JAEZBZ010000203.1 GCA_023412745.1 Pseudomonadota bacterium
GCGCCCGCCCGCTTCAGGCCCCTTGTATCCGGTTGGTTGGCGGCGCGCGCCTTCACCTCGCATTCGAATTCCGGATACAGCACATAAACCGGCCGAATGACTATGACGTCCAGCTTGCCGCGCAGCGAGAAACTGCGGCCGAGGTTCTCGCACATCACTTTGCTCAGCGCATACGCGTCGGTGGCGTTGAGCGGATGCGCGTTGCCGACGGGCAGGTATTCCGGCGGGATCATTGCGCCCTGCAGGACGGTGTAGCCGGCCACGGAATCGCTCGACGTCAGGATCACGCGCTTGACGCCGGCCTGTTCGGCGGCGTTTAGCACGTTCCAGGTGCCGACGACGTTCGTTTGCATAATCTGGGTACCGTCGCCGCTCCAGATATTCGGTCGCGCTGCCACATGGACGACGGCGTCCTGTCCCTCACAGGCCTTGGCAACGACAGCCGGATCCTCGATCGAGCCCGTGATGAACGGCATGTCGTTGTTTGCGGGCAGAAGGTCGATGCCGGACACCCGGGCGCGGCCCTGCAGTTCGTCGACCACGTATCTGCCGAGCAGCCCACCCGCGCCGGTCACAAGGATCTTGTCGAATTGCATCGTCGTGCTCCTGCTGTTTCAGGGCAAAATGCGCGCGTCGCGATAGCGTTGAAGCTGGTCGAGAAACATCTCGCCGGTATCGATGACGTTGTGAAAGCCGCTGCGGCGCAGTCGCGTCAGGCTGGACACAACGTCGTAATCCTGGCCGAAAACGAAGTCGGCGAAACTCCAAAGCGCGACCTCGTCAAGGCGCTTTTGTTGCAGTCCGTGCCGGGCGACGATGCGCGCCCATACAGGCTCCTTGTCCGCCATCCAGCGCGCCAGCGACACGTGGCGCACGCTGCCGCATTGGAGGCCGAAGGCGTTCGCGATGCGCGGCCACATCCGCTCCCAGCGGAACAGGTCTCCGTTGGTGATGTTGAAAGCTTTGTTCCGGCATGCCGGTGCGGTTGCCATGTGGATCATGCCGCCTGCCAGCAGCGTCGCGTCGGTGACTTCGGTCAGTGCGGTGAAGTTGCCGGGTTTGCCTGGAAAATCCATCGGTACGCCCAGTTCCGCGCATATCGCGGCATACGCGCCGACGATCGACACGAGATTGCGCGGCCGCTCCGGTGCGAAATCGCAAATGACATTAGGGCGCGACGCCGACCACGACCATCGCGCGGCCTGTTGGCGTTGGCGCAGCATATCCTCCTGGTCATAGTAGAAGTTCGGCGGCATGTGGCGTGGATCATCTTCCGACGCCGGATTGGGATAGCGGCCGAGATGCTGGCCGTACCATTTGCCCCCTTCGACGAGATGCACATGATTGAGATCGCGGGCAACAGCCTCGACGGCATCGAGCACATTGCGCAGCATCGCGACGTTTTCCTCGACGCTTTCGACGCCGCCTTCGCCATGCTTGGCCCGCGCGCAATAGAAGATGTGCGTCACGTCCCGGCAGTCGGCCAGCGCATCGCGGCAACGAACGGCATCGTTGAGATCGGCTGCGATCCAGCGCACAGGATCGCTGGCCTCAGGTGGCGTGCGGCATAATCCGATAACAGACCAATCCGCGCCCGCCGCGGACAGCTTCTCAATGAGGCGCTTCGAGACGGCACCTGTCGCGCCCGCAACCAATGCCGTCCGTTTCGCCATGTTTGTTCCCCTTCAGCATGACGCGCGGGAATCAGCCGCTGCTATTTCAGAACCCCGGGATGCGCGCGGATCCAGTCGGCGAACGATTTCACGCCGGCTTCCAGGCTGAGTGCGGGCTTCCAACCAGTGTCGTTGAACAGCCGGTCCCCGCCGAGCGGTCCGCGCATGCGGCCAAGGTCTGTCCACGGCGCGGTGCCGGGGCCGACGTTGACGATCGCGCCGGGAACCGCGGCTTTTACGGCGGCGGCGACCTCCCGCGTAGAGTAATTGACGCCCGATCCCAGGTGATAGATGTCGTGGTTCAGCGTCTTGGCTTCGTAAGCGGCAATCAGGCCGCCGGCGACGTCCGAGACGTGCGTGAAGCTGGCACCGAACTCACCACCGTTGGTTTCCTCGACCGGCACGCCGGTGAGCGCGCACTTCAGGAACCAGGGAATAGGCCCGCGCGGATCTTCGCGCTCTTTCGGCACCATCGGCGGCCCGTAGACCCAGGAGATACGTACGGTCGCGGCGGGAACGTTGAACTGCGAGCGATACATGCTGGTCATCAGCTCGCCGCAGTATTTCGTGGTGCTGTAGATGGTCGAGACGCCGGGCTGGGTGTCTTCGGCGACCTGCTTGCTGGTGTCGGAAATGTTCTGGAACACCGATCCCGTGCTGACGTGGAGCAGGCGCCGCCAGCCTTGCTTACGCGCGATATCGAGCAGGCGCGCGATCGCGGTGACGTTCACTTGCACGGCATTCAGCGGATCGGGGCGGCAGTAGAGTTCATTTGGAACGGCAGCACCGTGAATGCAGCCTTCGATCTGATGCTCAGACACCAGCTTCTCGACGCTCGCCTGATCGGTCAGATCGCAAGCGACCCACTTCACCGACTGGCCGACGGCTTCGGCGTCCGCTGGGCGGAATGTTCCTCGATATTGGGCGATAACGTCGAGCTTTCGCGCAGCGGCTTGCCGCACGACTTCAAAGCCCACATGCCCCATGGAGCCGGTTACTAGAACTGCCATGATGTCATCTCGTATTGACGCTGCGTGCACGCGCGCCCGGCAGCGAGGCTGCGCGGCGGGGCGTGTGGCGGCGTTGGTTTCCTCCGAACCCCATTTGCGACAATGGGGAAGCCCATCCCAATTGGCGAAAATCTTTGCGCGCACCCCGCCCTCTGTCAATCGCGAAGTGCACGCACACGCTGAGGCGGATACGGGATCAGATCGTCATTCGGCGATCTCGTCGTCGTGCGCCCCGGTGTATCCGAACTCGGCGGACAACTTGGCTGCGCGATCGCGCACCAGCTTGGCCTTGTCCTGCAGCGCTGAAATGGACAGCCGCCAAACCGGGCCTGAGACGCCAATGGCTCCGATGACCTGGCCGGAGAAGTTGCGCACGGCAACGGCCACACACCGGACCTCGGCATTGAACTCGCCGTCGTCGTAGGCGATGGCCTTCCTGCGTACTACGTCGATCTCTTGTCGTAGCTGATCGGAGTCTGTGATCGTTTTCGCAGTGAACGGCATTAACGTGTGGCGCTTCACGTAATCTTCGAACTGGTCCTGTGGCAGCGACGCCAACAGGATTTTGCCGAGTGCGGTTGCGTGGGCAGGACGCACAACCCCCGCGCGTCCCGCCAACTGAAAGGCGCCCGAGCCGGCCGTCTTGGCGAGCACAACGACATCATCGCCGGAGCGCACCGCGAAGTGGCTGCTTTCGTGGGTGGCGGCGGACAAGTCCTCCAGGATAGGCGTCGCGAGCGTCACCATCTCGGTTTCGTCGAGCGCGCTGGCGGCCAGTGTGAACAACGGTCGGCCAATCCGATACGCTTTGGTGCCTGGCATCTGTCGCAAATAGCCAAGCAGAACCATAGTTTTAACGAGATGAAACGTGGTGCTGTTGTGAAGCCCAACCTGCCGGCTCAGATCGCCAAGACGTATGCCGTCACGATGGTGGGCGACCTGTTCCAGGATGGCGAACGCGCGCTCGATGGACTGAACACCGCCACCGCGCTCTTTCCCAGCATCTGAGGAGAGGGTCGCAGACGACTCCGCGCCGTTGTCCTCGTCGATCATGGGCTTTGTATTCGCCTTCGCCATCAGGGCTTCCGCCTTCGCGTTGAAAGTATTGAGCGTACTTCTACCACACCGCGCATAACATATCTGGAGACCAAGTGGCCGACAGTGTTTTGGGTGCCGGTCTCTCGCATCTCAAGAGAGGCATCGCGCAAAACGCAACCGGAGAGTGTGGAGCTTTGAGCAGCGATCCCTGGCTTGCAAAATAGCCGAAGATCGCAAATTCCGCGCAATTCGAGAAATGCTTTGGTGCTCCAGATGATCAAAAGCGCGGTCCTATGTCGCCCCCATTTCAATTGGCGCTGCACGGATCATCGAATTTGTATCTGCGTTGTGAATTGCTTAGATGTTATCGGCAACACAAGCTCAGTGATAAGCGTATTACTTTAGCGCCAGTCAGTGACTTTGCGTAGGTGTCATTTCTCCCGTGGTCTACCTATCTCATTAAGTTGATCACGGGCGTGACCTATCGACGCAACAGATAGGCGCTCCTTAAGGAAAATCATTGGCACTTTGCTTGGTGCCGGATAAGACGGGTTATTGTCCGACGCAATCAAACAGCTTTAGTGAATCGTCGTTCAACTCAACGGGTTCTCCAAACTTGGCAAGTATGCGTATGAAGTTCCACGTCTTCGTAGATTTTGACGGGACCATCGCTCCTCTCGACACAACAGATCTTCTTCTCGAGCGTTTTGCCGATCCGCAATGGCACCAGATCGAAGAAGAATGGAAGTCCGGGGCAATGGGGTCGCGCGAATGCATGATTCGCCAGGTCGACCTGGTTCGTGCAACGCCGGACGAACTTGATCGCTTTATTAGCGATATAGACATCGATCCGCATTTCGCTGCGTTCGTCGATGACTGCCGCGAAATGGGTCATGCCGTAACTGTCGTTTCAGATGGTCTGGACCGAACAGTAGGAACCGTATTGAAGCGCGCCGGAATAAACGTCCCATTCAAAGCCAATCATCTCGAATGGACCGGCGGAAACCGCTGGCGACTGAGCTTTCCCCATTCGCGCAGCGATTGCAGTGCACTTGCTGGTAACTGCAAATGCCAATTTGCCGAGGCAGAACGCGCGAACGGACGTATCGTCGTCGGCGACGGGAGGTCCGATTATTGCATTTCGGGCCGGGTTGATCTGGTGCTGGCGAAGGGTTCCCTCGTTTCACACTGCAAGGGCCGGGGGCTGCCTTACGTTGCGTTTAGGGATTTCAAGGAAGCTGGCGAACTGCTGACGCATTGGATCGCAGATCGCTTCGTGGGATCGCTCCAGCGTCCGATCCTTGTGGGAGACGAGTGAATATGAATATCAATACGCGTTGGCCTGCTGATTCCGCGCCGAAGAACGAAACGTCGGATACGATGAGCGACGCGCAGCTTCTGAAACTGGAAGCAGAATACTGTTCGCACGGCGACACGGTTCATTACACCAATCCGCCGAAGATTTTCGACCGCTGCGATGGGTCGTTCATGTACGACAGCGAGGGGCGCGAGTTTCTCGATTTGCAGATGTGGTATTCGGCCGTCAACTTCGGCTATCGCAATGAGCGCCTGAACGAGGCCGCCAAGCGTCAGCTCGATCGCCTGCCGCAAGTTGCCAGCCAGTATCTTCATCGCGAAAAGATCGAACTCGCGACTGTGATCGCGCAGGACGCTCAAAGGAAATTCGGCCGGAAAGGCCGCGTACACTTCAACGTCGGCGGCAGCCAAGCGGTTGAAGACAGCCTGAAACTTGTGCGCAATGCGAAGAAGGGCAAAAGCCTGATGTTCGCATTCGAGGGCGGCTATCACGGCCGCACGCTCGGCGCTTCCGCGATTACGTCATCATACCGCTATCGCCGCCGCTACGGCCATTTTGGTGAGCGCGCGCAGTTCATACCGTTCCCCTACCACTTCCGTGGTCCCAAGGGGATGACCAAAGAAGAGTATGGCAGTCACTGCGTGGCGCAATTCGCAAGGCTGTTTGAAAGTGAGTATAATGGTGTTTGGGATCCGAAAGTCGGCGAGGCTGAATATGCAGCTTTCTACGTCGAGCCGCTTCAGGGGACCGGCGGTTATGTCATTCCGCCGCCGAATTTCTTCAAGGAACTGAAACAGGTTCTCGATCAGCACGGCATCTTGCTGGTCGTCGACGAGATCCAGATGGGCTTCTATCGGACTGGCAAGCTCTGGTCGATCGAGCACTTCGGCGTTGAGCCGGACATTCTGGTGTTCGGCAAGGCCATCACCAATGGCCTCAATCCGCTGGCCGGCGTGTGGGCACGCGAAGAGCTGATCAATCCCGAGATTTTCCCGCCGGGATCGACGCACTCGACCTTCAACGCGAACCCCATGGGTACCGCTGTCGCGCTCGAAGCCATGAAGATGATGGGCGAGACCGACTACGAAGCCATGGTCATGGACAAGGGCGCGTACTTCCTGGAGGGCCTGAAGGACCTGCAGAAGCGGCATAAGGCGATCGGCGACGTCGATGGTCTTGGTCTGGCCCTGCGCTGCGAAATCTGCGAGCCGCACGACAGCTTCACGCCGTCCAAGGCAATCGTCGATCGCATGGTCGACGAAGGGCTGAAGGGCGATATCGACATCGGCGGACGCCGCTATGGCCTCGTGCTCGACATCGGTGGTTATTACAAGAACGTCATTACTTTGGCTCCGAGCCTTCACATCAGCAAAGAGGAGATTGATCTCAGCCTGAAGCTGCTGGACGCGCTGCTGCTGCGCGCGACCCGCACCTGAAGGTGACCCGGCCTGACGGAGGCCGGAGCGGTCAAGAACCTCCACTGCACACCTCGTTACGCCATCACCCCTGTGGCGCCGATTAAAGGGCCTCGTGAGTGGTGTGAGGTGTGTGCAACTGCTTGAGACAGCAAAATGAGCATTCAAGAGAAGTTACAGGAGACCGAAGGATCGCTCCTGCTGCCCGGCGGACGGGTTGGCGTGATGCTGATCCACGGGCTCGGTGGCACTCCGGTAGAGATGCGGTTCGTTGCCCAGGCGCTGCACCGCGCCGGCCACACCGTCTACTGCCCGCTGCTGGCCGGCCATGGCGGTTCGGAAGAGCTGTTGAATACGACGTCATGGACGGACTGGTACGCTTCGGTCGAGCAAGCACACGCTCTGCTCAAGTCGCGCTGCGACGTCGTGCTCGTCGGTGGCTTGTCCGCCGGCGTGCCGCTGGCGCTGCTGTTAGCGGCGCGGCGGCCAAACGAGGTCCATGGTAGCCTGCTGTTCTCGCCGACGTTCTGGCCGAATGGCTGGGCGATCCCGTGGTACTTCAACTTCTTCAGGCTGGTGCGCCACAAGTGGTTCGCCAATTTACTACGCATGCGCGAATGCGCGCCCTACGGCATCAAGGACGAGCGCATCCGCCGCTTCGTGCTGGACTCGTTGCAGAGCGACGGCCGGCCGCTGGAGGACATCTTCGGGCGGCGCGGCGGCACCGTGCTGGAATTCCGCTGGCTGGCCGAGGCGGCCAAGCAGATCCTGCATCTGGTGAAACAGCCGGCCCTGATTTTCCACCCGCGCGAAGACGATCAAAGCGACCTCTCCAACACGATGCTGCTGCAGCGCAAGCTCGGTGGATTGACGGAAGTCGTCGTGCTCGATGACAGCTATCACATGGTCACGCTGGACCGGCAGCGCCAGCTTGTGGTCGAGCGTTCGGTCGTGTTCGCCGACTGGGTAGGCCAGCGGTATGCCGAGCATCAGGAAATGGAGCGTATCAAGCAGAGCGCGCTCGCTGTTGCCGAATAAGCGCGGCCAGCTTGTGTTTTGCAATGCCGAACGGCGCGTCCTGTGACGCGCCGTTTTTGATTGGCGGCTAGTGCGTCAGCTCGGCGTAGAGCACTTCGGCAGATCTGCCGGTGCCCGCGCCCAGACGAAGGTCTCGCTCAGGAATTTGACGCCAAGATAGCCCCGCACCTGCAGCCGGTCGGCGCCGCGCAGAGTAAGCTCCACATCATAGGACTTGCCTTCCTTGGGGTCGTAAATCCAGCCTTTGTCCCAGGAGCCGTTGGATTGAAGCTCCAGATTGCCGATCACCTGCAGTCCGCAGATGGGGCGCTGGCGGTTCGCGGGATTGGGATTGAGGGCGTCGGTCAGGGCGCCGCCGCCTTTGTCCGTGGGGTCCTTCAGCCAGACGATGCGACCACATAGCCTTTCGCCGCAGGGCAGCACCTCAATGGCACCCTGGCCAGTATCGTCGACCCAGACGCCGACTGCCTCCGGGGCTGGCGCTGCCGCCGCTGGCGCCGTTTTTGCCGGAGCCGCCGCTCGGCCTGATGATTGCGCCCGCACATCAAGCGCAGTGCCCAACAGCATGATAATCAACGCGAAAAAAACACTGGTGGTGCAACGCATTTGTGTTGGAATGCACATTTTTGCCAATCCGATACCATAAATGACGTTCAGGTCATTGCAGCATGACCGCCTATACCGAGCCAATATCCTAGCGTCCGACTTAGGCGAAACCGGGTCATTTCCCTGTATCTCGCCTGTGACATGCCGTCGATCTCCTGCGCCCATTTGCGCCGTGAGTTCGCCCCTGGCTTCGCCTATTGCTTAACTCCTGCGACTATCGGGAGTGGCGCTGCCATGGCAGACCACCTATATAGGGCGAGCGCTTGCAGCTCGGGATTGGCCGCGCACAGGATTAATGCCTCGCTAATCGAATAATCCGGTTCGGTGTCACCTACGGCCCCGTTCTTTCGCCGCAAACCAGATAGCGATCAGATCTCGCATTATCGTCATTATAAAGCAGTGAAACATCGATGATACTGACGCTCGCCATTCGCAACCTGTTTCATGACCGTATCCGCCTGATTGTGACGCTGGTCGGAATTCTATTCTCGATCGTTCTGGTCGCCGTTCAGCTGGGGCTGTATCTCGGCGCACGCAAAATGATCATCGGAATGATCGAGAATGCGCAGGGTGAGCTATGGGTTACCGCCTACGGAGCAAAGAGCTTCGAGGAAGGGGGTATTCTGCTTACCCCGCGCGATCGTCATGCTGCACTCGCGACCCCGGGCGTATCCGCCGTCGTGCCCCTGGTCGTCTCTTTTGCCGAGTGGCGCAAGCCCGGTGGCGGCAGTACGACAGCAGTCATTGTCGGAGCGGACGCCGCGGATGGCGGACTGCAGCCGTGGAATCTCGTGGAGGGTTCGGCCAATTCTCTGACAGCACCCGACGCGATCGCGGTTGATCGCAGCTATCTCGGTG
>JAEZBZ010000330.1 GCA_023412745.1 Pseudomonadota bacterium
GTAAGGCCAAGGTGCTCTACGAAGGTCCGGAACCCGGGACCTTGATCCAGCACTTCAAGGACGACGCGACTGCCTTCAACAACAAGAAGCACGCGCTGATCGAGGGCAAAGGCGTCCTCAACAACCGTATCTCCGAGTATATCTTCAATAAACTCGGCGAGATCGGCGTCCCCACCCATTTCATTCGCCGTATCAACATGCGCGAGCAGTTGATCCGCGAGGTGGAAATCATTCCGCTCGAAGTGGTGGTGCGCAACGTCGCGGCCGGATCGCTGGCGACCCGCCTCGGCATGGAGGAGGGCGTGCAGCTTCCCCGCTCCATCGTCGAGTTCTACTACAAGGCCGACAGCCTCAACGATCCGTTGGTCTCCGAGGAGCACATCACGGCGTTCGGCTGGGCGACCCCGCACGAGATCGATGAGGTGATGCAACTCGCATTGCGCATCAACGACTTCCTCGTCGGTCTGTTCCTTGGCATCGGCATCCGTCTGGTCGACTTCAAGATCGAATTCGGCCGCCTGTGGGAAAACGAGCAGATGCGCATCGTTCTGGCTGACGAGATCAGCCCGGACTGCTGCCGCCTGTGGGACCTGCAGACCTCCGACAAGCTGGATAAGGACCGCTTTCGCCGCGATCTCGGCGGTTTGCTGGAAGCCTATCAGGAAGTCGCGCGCCGTCTCGGCGTGCTGACCGAGAGCCGGCCTCAGAAGGGCGCCGGCCCGGTGCTGGTCGCCTCCAACCCGAGCGCCAATCCCAGCGCCAAGCCGAACTGAGCATGAACGGGCCGGTCATAAACCGGCCCGCTCCGTATTTCCTGTGCGCCTTGGAGCCACAGTGCATGGACTTGGGGTTGCTCCGGCCCCATGTCCGCGCTATCGCCTCTTGCCAGATCGACCGTCGCAAGGGGCTTTGCCAGATGAAGGCACGCATCACGATCACGCTGAAGAACGGTGTGCTCGATCCGCAGGGCAAGGCCGTGCAGAACGCACTGGGCTCCCTCGGCATCACCGGCGTCGACTCGGTTCGGCAGGGCAAGTTCATCGAAGTCGAGCTGCAGGCGGCCAGCGAGGCCGCCGCGCGCGAGACCGTCGAGCGCATGTGCAGGGAACTGCTCGCCAATACGGTGATAGAGAACTACGCTTACGAGATCGTGGCCTGACAGCCGGCAGCATCGTCGCGGCTCCTACCAGCGGGGTACCTTGAAGGCGTCCGTCATCATTTTTCCCGGCACCAACCGCGAGCACGACGTCGCGGATACGCTGCAGGCTGTGTCCGGCCATCCGGCGCAGATGGTCTGGCACGGCGATAGCGAAGTCCCGGCCTCCGACCTGATCGTGTTGCCCGGAGGCTTCTCGTATGGCGACTACCTGCGCTGCGGGGCCATGGCCGCGCATTCGCCGATCATGCGCGACGTCATCGCCAAGGCCAAGCAGGGAACGCCGGTTCTCGGCATCTGCAACGGCTTCCAGGTCCTGTGCGAAGCGGGCCTGCTGCCCGGCGTGCTGATGCGCAATGCCTCGCTCAAGTTCATCTGCAAGGATGTCTGGCTGCGCACCGAGACCACCGACACAATGTACACCAGCGCCATGGACAAGGGCGAGGTGATGCAGGTGATCGTAGCGCATGCGGAAGGCAACTATTTCGCCGACGACGCGACGCTCGATGCGCTGGAAGCCGAGGATCGCGTCGTGTTTCGCTACTGCGATCCGGCCGGCAACGTTACCCCCGAAACAAACCTCAACGGTGCCCAGCGCAATATCGCGGGCATCTGCGACAAACGCCGCCGCGTACTCGGTATGATGCCGCATCCGGAGAACGCGGTTGATCCGCTGATCGGCCCGACTGATGGCCGCCGCATGTTCGAGAGCATCGTCGCGAACCTCGTCGGAACCGCTTAGCAGATAAAGTCAAACACCATGCGCAATACTCGGGTGATTACCGTCGTAGGATGTCACGCTGAAGGTGAGGTCGGTGACGTCATCACCGGCGGCGTGCTGCCGCCTGCCGGCAAGACCATGCTCGACAAGATGCTCACGATGGAACGCGAGCACGATCACATCCGCCGGCTTCTGATCCAGGAGCCGCGCGGTTCGGTAGCCCGCCACGTCAACCTGATCGTGCCACCGACGCGCGATGACGCCCAGGCCGGCGCTATCATCATGGAGCCAACCGAATATCCACCGATGTCCGGCTCCAACACCATCTGCGTGACGACCGTGCTGCTGGAGACTGGCATGGTGCCGATGCAGGAGCCGGAAACCCGCCTGCGCCTCGACATGCCGGGTGGTCTGGTTGAGGTGGTCGCCTCCTGCAAGGATGGCAAATGCGAGAGCGTCACGCTGACCAACGTACCGGCATTCGCGCTGAAGCTCGATGCGCCGATCGAGGTGGCGGGTCATGGCACGATCCTGGCCGACATCTCCTATGGCGGTATGATCTACGCCATTGTCGATGCAAAATCGCTCGGCTTCAACGTGACGCCGGACGAGGCGCGCGACCTAGCCGTGCTGGGTGAGAAGATCCGCATGGCGGCGCGCGAGCAGCACCCTGTCGTGCATCCCGAGCATCCAGAAATACGCGATGTCAGCATCGTTCAGTTCGCAATGCCGTTCACCGCGCCGGACGCCATCATCCGCAACACCTGCATCGTATCACCCGGCCGCTCCGACCGCAGCCCGACCGGCACCGGCACCACGGCGCGCATGGCGGCACTGTACGCACGCGGCCTGCTGAAGGTCGGGCAGGGCATCACGCACGAATCGATCATCGGCTCGCACTTCATCGGCCGCATCATCGGCACCGAAAAGCTCAGAGACGGGACCGAGGCGGTCCGCGCGACGATCACCGGCCGTGCCTGGATCACCGGTATGCACCAGTATTTCGTCGACCCCAGCGATCCCTGGCCCGAGGGCTATGTCGTCGCCGATACTTGGGGCACATCAAACACCACGCGCCAGACCTGACCTTGCGCGCGCGGCGCTGTTGCGTCTCGCGACATCCGGGAACAGGGCGACTATAAGCTTCGCATTGCAACTGCCATCGCGCCGGACATGGATGCCAACGTGACGTCTTCAGAGATAGCAGCCTTCCAGATCACCCCGGAGATCGTGGCCGAGCACGGCCTCAAGCCGGACGAGTACCAGCGGCTGCTGGGCATCCTCGGTCGTGAACCGTCGCTGACCGAACTCGGCATCTTCTCGGTGATGTGGTCGGAGCACTGCTCCTACAAGTCGTCACGCTTCTGGCTAAAGCAGCTTCCGACCAGCGGGCCGCAGGTGATCCAGGGGCCGGGCGAGAATGCGGGCATCGTGGATCTCGGCGACGGCGATTGCGCCGTGTTCAAGATGGAGAGCCACAACCACCCGAGCTACATCGAGCCCTACCTGGGCGCGGCGACGGGCGTCGGCGGTATCATGCGCGATGTATTCACGATGGGCGCGCGGCCGATCGCCAATTTGAATGCGCTGCGGTTCGGCGATCCGGCCCATCCCAAGACCCGGCATCTGGTATCGGGCGTCGTTGCCGGCATCGGCGGCTACGGCAACTGCGTCGGCGTGCCGCCGGTCGGCGGCGAGACGACCTTCGACGCCGGCTACAACGGCAACATCCTGGTCAACGCCATGTGCGTCGGCCTCGCCAAGTCCGACAAGATCTTCTATTCGGCCGCCAAGGGCGTCGGCTTGCCTGTCGTCTACGTCGGCTCCAAGACCGGCCGCGACGGCATCCACGGCGCCACCATGGCGTCGGCGGAATTCGACGATAAGTCGGAGGAAAAGCGCCCGACCGTGCAGGTCGGCGATCCCTTCACAGAGAAGCTGCTGATCGAGGCCTGCCTGGAACTGATGGCCGAAGACGTCATCATTGCGATCCAGGACATGGGCGCGGCGGGTCTGACCTCGTCGACCTCGGAAATGGCCGACAAAGGCGGCGTCGGCATCGAGCTAAATCTCGACGACGTGCCCCAGCGCGAAACCGGCATGACGGCTTATGAGATGATGCTGTCGGAGAGCCAGGAGCGCATGCTGATGGTGCTAAAGCCTGGCGCGGAAGCCAAGGCCGAAGCCATCTTCCACAAATGGGGTCTCGATTTTGCGGTGATCGGTCAGACCACCGACACCGGCCGTATGATCGTGCGCCACAGGGGCAAGGTCGAAGCCGATCTGCCGGTCGACAAGCTCGCGAATTCCGCGCCGCTTTACGAGCGTCCGTGGGTGCCGACGCCGGCGCCCGGCAAGCTGCTGCCCGAATGGGTGCCGGCACCGAACCGCATCCTCGGCGCGCTCGAAACCATGATGGGGCATCCGCAGCTCTGCTCGCGGCGCTGGATCTGGGAGCAGTACGACAACATGGTGCGTGGCCACACCGTGCAGCGTCCAGGGGGAGATGCCGCGGTTGTGCGCATTCCCGGCGGGAAGAAGGGTGTCGCAATTTCCTGCGACGTCACTCCGCGCTATGTGGCAGCGGACCCGGAAATGGGTACCAAGCAGGCCGTCGTCGAGACCTGGCGCAACCTGACCGCAGTCGGCGCCGATCCGCTCGCCATCACCGACAACATGAACTTCGGCAATCCGGAGCGGCCGGAAATCATGGGCCAGTTCGTCGGCTCGGTGAAAGGCATGGCCGAAGCCTGCACGGTGCTGAACTATCCGGTCGTGTCGGGCAACGTCTCGCTCTACAATGAAACCAACGGCATCGGCATCCCGCCGACCCCGGCCATTGGCGGCGTGGGCGTCATTCCCGATATCAGCCGTACGGCCAATATTGCCCTCAAGGCGCCAGGCAACCTGCTGGTGATGGTCGGCCGCGAGCAGGGGCATCTCGGACAATCGCTGTACCAGCAGATCATCGTTGGTAAGCTGGAGGGCGCACCGCCACCGGTCGATCTGGCCGACGAGATCAAGGCCGGAACCATGGTCCGCGCGCTGATCCGCGAGAAGGGCGTGCAGGCGGTGCATGACGTCAGCGACGGCGGCCTGATCGTGACCATCGCCGAAATGGCGCTGGCTGGCGGCATCGGTGTCGAGCTTTTCCCGTATGAAGGCAAACTGCCGGCGCACGCCATCTGGTTCGGCGAGGACCAGGGCCGCTATGTGCTGGAAGTCTCGCCCAAGCAGGCAGAAACCGTGGCCGAGCGTGCGCGGCTGCTGGGGCTCGCCGCCCGCGTTGTTGGACGCACAGGAGGCGACCGCCTGACACTCAAGGGCGAAGAGGAGTTGGCGCTCGCCGACCTGCGGCGCACGCATGAAGACTGGCTGCCAACGTATATGGCGCAGGGCTCGGCCTGAAATCCGGGCTTAACCTGAGCATTTAGGAAAAGGCGTGGCCGGCGCGTATGCGCGGCAACTGCCGCTCGACGCACCGACCACATCGCTAGACAGGCGGCACTAGCTCTTCATCAGGCGATAGCGCATCAATCCGGCCACATCTTTTAACAAGGGCATGGCCGTCCGATCTGCACTGTCCTTGCCGACATGACCGTGCGCGTCGGCATGACCCGTGTTTGCGCCACGTGGCGCGTCTCGTTGCGGAACACCGTGCGATTATGCACGCGCGTTACGACATTGACGCGATGGATGGGATGTACGCGAGTGACCGTAACGACCCGGTGAATCCGGCGCGCGACATGTGTCCGTGTCACGTCCCGGTAGCGGGTCGAATTGGTCACGCGGTTGACGTCCCTATAACGGACCGATGAAGTGACACGTGGTCCGCAATTTCCGCAACTTTGATTTTTTTGGGCAAATGCCGGTGTCGGTGGGGTCATAAATGCAAAAGCACCGACCAAAGCCGCTGCTCCGATAAATCCCCTCAGACACCTTTTCATGTTTCCGTCTCCATGCTAGGGGAACACAAACCCTGCAACGTCAACCCGGGCGTCTGGATCCTTAATCTTTGGGGCAACGGAGAAATGAGAATTGCGCGGTTCCAATCAAAAATGCGCAATAGCGAGCGATTGCCAATTCGTTGCGACTAACAAACGCTTGCCAAGGATAATCCGGCAATGAAAATGGCAATTGAAACAGATCCGCCGACTGCATAATAGCGAATTACAACATTCGTTCCACGACGGATAAAATAGGAAATCAATTACTCATTGATATGATGTTTTCTGGAAAATCGGCATTCAAAAAAACATCAAATATGCCGCATTTTGCTATTTATTTTTCTTTGTTTCGCCACTTTTCAAACAACTTGCCGCCCAATCCGACATTCTTTTTGACCCTGTATCCGCGTAATTCGACAGGGGACTCATTGTAATGCGTCACGCTCTTTTGGCTGCTGCCGCGGCAACTGTTCTATTCGGCACTGCGGCTCACGCAACTCCACAAACGGACTGTAAGACGCAGGCGGTTCTCGATCTGCAGCGCCTCTCTCCGGAAGGCCACAACGTCTACAAGGCTGCGACCGACAAGTCGTTTTTCCTTCGCTGGATCACCTGTGATGACATCCAGCTCGGCCTCGCCACCGCGGTTCATGAAACCGTGCATATGCTGACCGAGGACAAGGACGCCTATGTCCTAATTGACGGCAGCACCATCAAGCGCGATCATTCCTGGAGCAAATTCTACCCGCCGCGGGAAATCGCGGGCCGCTTCAATTCCTCCAGCACCTACGTTGAAACGTATCTGAAGCCGGGCGCGGCCTCGTCGGCGCAGGATTTCGTGTTCCTGCTCGACGAACTCAACGCCTATACCCACGACCTCAATTCGGTGGTCAAGCTGCAGACCGTGAAAAAGGGCGAGGGGCAGGTCGATCACCGCGACGGGCTGACCGCGCTGATGGCGTTCGTGACCGCCTATGTCGACACCGCCAAGCAGTCCAAGCCGGCAACCTGGCAGGGCTTGCAGAAGCCGGAGACGAAAAACGCGATCAAGGCGCTGTGGGGTCAGGCGGAGCGCGTCCTTGCGTCGTCCTGCGGCGTCCCCGGCATCGGCATGGATGACCGCAAGTACATCGGCTTCACGTGCGACGCGAAGAACAACGGCGCGTTGGGTGATCTGCTCGGCCGCCCGGCAGTTTGCGCAAGCGCCTGCCTGTCACCGACAACCTCGGCGTCTTCCGGCACCAACACGGTTCGGTAAAAGCGTGACGAACGACCTCCGCGACACCTCGGCCGATTAGCCGAGCCGGCATCGGTTCAAGAGACTGCGGGGACGGGTACAACAAAGCGCTGACCTTCCCCCGCCGCCGCCGGACGTGTATCCTGGCTCTGCCGCGCACAACGGCGCGGCAGAGCTTTTCGCGAATATGGCGCAAGGAGAAGAAGTCGCCCCATGCCAATGGATGCCGGTGAAATCGAACGCCTGATCAAGGCCAAGCTACCCGACGCGGATATCAGCATCCGCGATCTGGCCGGTGACGGCGACCACTATGCCGCGCATGTCGTCTCTGGCGCGTTTGCCGGTAAGACGCGCGTGCAGCAGCATCAGATGGTCTACGAGGCGCTGGGCGGCCGCATGGGGGACGTGCTTCACGCACTGGCGCTAACGACCGCACCCCGCAAGGATTGACTTAGACGCTGTGCCAACCCCATCTTCGCAGCGATGGGGCCATGGATTGCGCCCGACCCGAGAGAGAGGACTTCATGTCTGAGCAACAAGCCGTCCACGACTGGATCGCCAAGACCGTTGCGGCCAACGATGTCGTACTGTTCATGAAGGGCACGTCGCAGTTCCCGCAGTGCGGATTCTCGGC
>JAEZBZ010000354.1 GCA_023412745.1 Pseudomonadota bacterium
TCGCCGGGCTGCAGGCGGAAGCTCAACCCCTTGAGCACCGGATCGGTGCGTCCGGGCGCGGCGACGTACAGCTTGGCCACGTCGAGTTCGCCGCGCGGTTCGGGCAGCGCCAGGCATTGCTCCGTGGATGGCGGGGTCGACAGTGCGGTACGGCAGCGCTTCACGGCGCCGGAGGTGGTGATGATGCCGCGCCATTGCGCGATCAATTGCTCCACCGGCGCCAGCCCGCGCGTGGCGATGATCGATGCGGCGATCATCGCGCCGGGCGACATCGCATCGTTGATCGCGAGGTAGGCGCCAGTGCCGAGGATCAGCGATTGCAGCAGTAGGCGCCCGATCTTGATGGTGACGGCGAAACCGCTGGCGATATCGCCGGCATGAAGCTGGCGCGTCAGGGCGGCGCGATGCTCGCCCAGCCAGCGCGCGCGATGCGCTTCAGCCATGCCCATCGCGCGCAGCGTTTCCGCGCCGCGACGGCCGGCCTCGACGATGGCATGCGTGCGCGCCAGATCCTCGGTGGCGCGGGCTAGCGGTGCGCGGGTCAGCAGCTGATTTGTGATGGACAGAACAATCAGAACAAGCGTGCCCGCGAGCGCGACGATGCCGAGCATCGGATGCAGCAGGAATATCAGCGCGACGAACAGCGGCGACCAGGGCAGGTCGAACACGGCGGACGGCGCGGGGCCCGAGACGAAATGGCGGATCTGTTCGAGATCACGCAGCGGCTGCTGTGTCTGTCCACCGGCCGACGCGCCGATGGCGCCCGCGAGCAGGCTTGGTCCCAGCAGGCGGTCCAGTCGCAAGGCCACGCGGGACAGAATGCGAGTGCGGATCAGGTCGAGCGCGCCGAGAAACGCATACAAGCCGATCAAAAGGCCGGTCAGGACGGTGAGCGTTTCGAGGCTGCGGCTGGTCAGCACGCGATCGTAGACCTGCAGCATGTAGAGCGGCCCAGTCAGCATCAGCAGGTTGATGACGAAGCTGAGCGCGGCGGTTCCGAACACGGCCTGGCGGCACGCCGCGAATGCGGTTTCCAGCGTGATCGGCTTGAATATGTCAACTGTTCGCGCGCGGTGATGGTGGGCGGTCGCAGGCGAGGCATTGAAACCTGCCGCATTGACCTTGGCCGGCTGAGTGGCGGCAAGGAGCGCGCCTGCGTGAGCCGTCCCCGCACGACGGCCGGTCGTCGTCGGGCGATCCGCAACCGAAATATCGCCGGACAGCCGCATCCTGTAGCGAACGCCGACAAGCATCAGCACCATGCCGGTTGCGAGCGACAGCCAGATCGCTGCCGCCGCCGTCAGCAATTCCGTGACCTGCCAGCGATGCAGCTCCTTCACCAGCGGGATTGCGGCAAGCGAAACCCAGCAGGTCAGCGACGCGCTGCCGATCAATCCGGCGCGTATGACATCGGGCAGTGGCAAAACGGCAAGCAGCGGCCGCTCCGACCGCTTCGACAGCGGCAGCACATGGGCATCCATCAGCAGCGCCACGCACAGCAGCGCGCTGATCAGGATGAGCTTGGCGATGACCTTGTTCGGCACACAGACCGGGCCGAGCTGCATCACGATCGCGCGGTCGAGCTCGCACCACGATCCGAACCGCAGCGCGATCAGCGCTCCACCGGAGAACAGCAGCAGAAAAAGCGCCAAACCGATCAGATGATGCAGCCACGTGAAAACGGCGCGGCGCGGTCCGCGCGCCTTGAACAGTAGAATGCGCAGCCCCAACGTATCGGCGATTGCGGCCGTGCCGAGCGCCAGCAGCATGCCGAGCCAATGCGTGCCGAGAAGGATCTTGAGAAGACTTGGCTCATCGAGCATCAGCGTAACCGTCGTCGTCTGATTTTGGGGAGATTATTGTCAGTCGCGGCGGGCCGGTTACCTCAGTGGGGTGGAACCTCGGGAGCTGGCCCGCCGCCGTAGCGTGCGCGCGTCAGGCCGCCATTAGGCTGCCGTGGTCGTGCAGGTCCGGCACCTCGGCGACAGGCGGTGTCGGCGCATCGCTACCCGTGTCTGTCGCGTCGTCGGCCGGGACTGGATCGGTCGGAGCGCCCTGATCCAGATCGACCACATCGGAGTCGTCGGCGCCGACTTCTTCCGCGATCAGGTCTTCGATCAGATGGTCGGAGATCAGGTCGTCGAGTGCGTCGGTTTCCTCCGACAAGGCGAGCTGTCCAGTGCGCAGCGTGTAGGTCTCGCCGGTGCCAAGGAAGTGGAACTGCTCGACCCGCGTGACCGTATCGGTTTCCCCGTTGCCATCGGTGATCTGCATGGCGCGGTTGCCGACCGAGAACGTGTAGTCATCCAGGCTACCGGCGAGCAGCAGCGTGTCCGTGCCGCGACCGCCGTTGATGGTGTCGTTGCCGGCGCCACCCATCAGAATGTCGTCGCTGGCGCCGCCCGCGAGTACATCATCGCCGGCGCCGCCGAACAGCACGTCCTCGCCGCGGCCGCCGCGCAGGGTGTCGTTTCCGGCGCCACCGTGCAGGATATCGCTGCCGAAATCGCCGGTGATCAGATCGTCACCATCGCCGCCGGAAATCACGTCATCGCCGTGACCGCCGTGGATATGGTCGTTGCCGCCGCCACCCTCGATGAGGTCATCGCCCCATCCGCCGGACAGCGAGTCATTGCCCGCGCCGCCGATCATCATATCGTTGCCGCGTCCGCCGTTGCCGCGCTCACCGCCGTCGCCGTAGACGAGGACGTCGTCGCCAGATGTCGGTGCTTCCGCGGGTGTGACGTCTTCCGGCACCGCAAACAAGGCCGCCAGCGCTCTGACCGGAACGGGGTTCGCGCCGGTATCAGTGCCTGGATCCGTGCCGGGATCTTCGCCGCCGCCGGCTCCGGGGTCCGTTCCCGTATCCGGATTTTCACCCGCATCTGGGTTCTCCCCCGTATCGGGATTCGGTGCCGAAGCCGAAGGATTGAGCGGCGAAATGGCTTCATTGAGCTGGCTTATATTCTCGACGATGCCGTAGTGCGCGCCCGCGTCGACCGTGAAATCGTTTGCGGTGAGCTGATTGTTCAGCACGGTCACGGTGCCGAGCAGATCGAGATGGTGTGCACCACCATTGGCGCCCTGATTGGAACGCAGATGCAGCACCGTGTCGTCGATGCCGTCACCATTGGTGTCGGTGATATCAATCTGGTAAACCTCGGTGGTGTGGCCCGCGATCGTGAGTTTGTCGCCCTCGGCCTTGTTGAAATCGGTGATGATGTCGTTGCCGATACTGTCGACCCAATGGTCGTGCACCAGGTTGTTTTCACCGGCGACGCCATTCATCGAATAATCGATGATACCGGTATTGGGATCTGCGTGTTTTTCGAGGATTTCCCGTTTTGCATTAATCAGCGTCATGATGCGGAATTCGTCCGCACCCGCGCCGCCGGTCAGAATATCGTCCGAGGGTAATCCCGCCTGATTGGCGTAGATCATGCGGGTCGCGGCATCGACCTCTCCGTTGGGATCGTTGTTTGCGTTGACGTCCTGGGCGATCGGCGTCTCGCCGCCATCCGACTTAGATATGATGATGTCGTTGCCATCACCACCGTTGACGACGTCATTACCGCGGCCGCCGTTCAGCCGGTCGTTGCCGCCGCCGCCATTCAGCGCGTCATTGCCGTAGCCGCCCCACACGCGATCGCCGCCATTGTAACCGTTGATGGTGTCGTCGTGGACAGAACCTCTTAGTCTTGCCATGCGTACTAACTCCTAGCTGGCTTCAAAGGAACGTCAGGCAACGCTCCGCTCCAACCCGTACGGCGCATCAGGCCGCAGGGGATCGCTTGCGAGCGCGCGTTTCCGCGGACCCGATTGAGAGTGATCGTTCAGGCGCACTATGCTGCCGTCACCACTATCCGTTGTCGGATGATGGCGCGATGGGACAGTGCGCGGTCGATTGCGCGTGGCGCGGTGATCTCAGATCACGACGCTTGCGGCAGAGTTTCTCTCTGGATGAAAACTGGCATCGGCGACCCTTCCAAACGCGAGGACATTTCTGTCCGCTGGTATCGGTTGAAGATGCCCATTTCCCCCGGTCGCCCATCTCCAACGCCGCCAACATTAATAAAAAACTTGGCGATATTGCGGTAAGTTATTGAAATATAGCTGCGAAAAATGTGATTGCGTTTGTATCCGTCCGAGCACTTCCGAAGTTCCGGATCGTTTCTGTTTCTGTCTATTGGGTTTGTTCGTCCGTAGGCTGATACTTGTTTTTGATTCAGACGAGGCCGAGGGTCAGTTGGCTGGTCTCGTCGTGGCGGCTGTCAAATCCCGAAACCGTCACGCCGACGAGGCGAATGCCGTTGCGTAGCGGATAGACCATACGGGTCAGCGCGATACTGCGGTTGCGCAAATCTCCTTGCGATGTGATGGGCGTGCTGGATGTGCGGCTGCGCGTCGCTTGCTGGAAATCGGCGTACTTGATTTTTACCGTGACCGTGCGGCCGAACGCCTGTGCCTTGTCGCACCATGCCCAGACGTCGTCAGCCATCGCCTGCACCGCGGTCTCGATGTCCGCAGGATCGGTGAGATCCTTGGCGAACGTCGTTTCGGACCCCGACGATTTGCGCGGGCGGTCCGGCACCACCGCGCGATAATCCTCGCCGCGCGCCAGGCCGTAATACCAGGGGCCAGCCTTTCCGAACTGGCGCTGAAGGAATTCGACCGGATGCTGTTTCAGATCGGCGCCGGTGAAAATGCCGAGTTCGTTCATCTTTTTCGCCGTGACCGGGCCGATGCCGTGGAATTTGCCGACCGGCAGCGCCTCGACAAATGCCGCGCCCATAGCTGGTGTCACGACGAACTGGCCGTTCGGTTTGCGGTGGTCGGACGCCAGCTTGGCGAGAAACTTGTTGTATGAAATGCCGGCCGACGCCGTCAGGCCGGTTTCTTCCAAAATGCGCGCGCGGATTTCGGAAGCCGTGGCCGATGCCGTCGCGATGCCGCGCAGATTGGCGGTCACGTCGAGATAGGCTTCATCCAGCGACAGCGGCTCGATCAGATCCGTATAGTCGGCGAAGATCGCGCGGATCTGCTGCGACACGGCGCGATACACCTCGAACCGCGGCGGCACGAAAACCAATTCGGGGCAGCGGCGCAATGCCGTGCTGGAGGGCATGGCGGAGCGCACACCGAACGTGCGGGCTTCATAGCTTGCCGCCGCGACAACGCCGCGCCCGCCGCCATGACCTACCGCGATCGCCCGGCCGCGCAGGGCTGGATCGTCACGCTGTTCCACCGACGCATAAAAGGCGTCCATATCGACGTGGATGATTTTGCGGACAGTCGCGCTCATGGTGCCGTGTCTAGCATGCTTGGAACGAATGAGGAACATGATCGCGCCGCTGTGCACTTGAATCGTGTGCGGGTGTGTCGGAGGCGTGTCAGACGTGGAACGAGCGATCGACAGGGCCGATCACGCGGGGCATGACTGACGAGGTATCGGGCTGACGTTCAACACCTTGCCTGAAGTGGAATCCAATGCCAGTCGTTGTCAGCACCGGGATGATCTATGCCGCCGCCGCCGTTGCCGAGATCGTTGGCTGCTTCGCCTTCTGGGTTTGGCTGCGGCAGGACAAGTCGATCCTGTGGCTGGCGGAAGGGCAGAAGCCTGATATCTGGGATCTGGCCGGCGGGCTGATTGCCGTGTTCGGTGTCTGCGTCATTCTGTTCGCGCCACGGCCAGCCTGAAACCGAGCGCAATTTGACGTCGTTTTCATTTACTGCGGCGAAGGGAAGAGAGGCGTGCCTATTTAGCCCCTGGTCATTTCCGGGGTGCGTCTTATGTTGGTCGCATCGTGGCCTTGGATACGATTCCATGATCCGGCAGCCCAAAGATCGGCGAGCATGGTTAACAGCGCTGTCGGCGTTCTTCGCCGCAGTGCTGACGACGCTGGCCGGTGCTGTGCCGGTGGCTGGCCCGCAGTTGGCGGCTGCAGGTAATCAGCTGGCCGTCGAGCGCGGCGTAGATGCGCATTATTCCAACAAGCCGGTTTCCGCGCGCGTTGATGCGCCAAAGCCCTGGTTGTTCGCTGGGAATTCTTCGGGATCTGATCCTGCGCTGGCTGCGCGGCTGGAAACCTTCGATCCCTGGACTGGCAGCCCGCAATTCTCACTCCCTGATCCATTCCGCATTCCGCTGAGCGTTGCGCAAATCCGCGACGGGCGCACGCGCGCGCCGCCCGTCGCCTGACCGGCTGACGCTTTCGCTCATTCAATTTGAAAATTCTCGACCGGCCGCCGCGAGCCTTGCTCCTGGTGGTTTTGGTCCTATCGGAATGCGACCATGCTCCATTTTTCGCGCTTGAAAACGGCGCTGATACTCGGGGTCTGCTTGCTTGGCGTGCTGCTGAGCATCCCCAATCTGCTGCCACACGGAACGCTGCCGGCATGGGCGCCGCAGCCGCGTATCAACCTCGGTCTCGACCTGCAAGGCGGCTCCTACCTGCTGCTGGAAGTCGACATGAACTCGGTCATCAAGGAACGCATCGCAACGGCGCGGTCCTCGGTCACTGACACCTTGCGCAAGGCGAAGGTGCCGTTCACCTCAGTCATTGCCGGTAAGGACGGCGTGACCGTTACGCTGCCGGAGGGCACGTCCACGGCCTCGGCGCGCCAGGCGCTGAAGGACGTCCTGGCGGAGCGGATCGATGGGCCGACCCAGGCTCTCGTCTTCTCGGCCGCCGAGACCGGCAATGCGCTGAAGCTCACGCTCAATCCGCAAGCGATCACCGACCTGTCGAGCAAGGCCGTTCAGCAATCCATCTCGATCGTCCGCCGCCGCATCGACGAGACCGGCGTCAACGAACCTGTGGTGGCGCGGCAGGGCATGAACCGCGTGCTGGTCGAACTGCCAGGCGTGACCGATCCCGACCGCATCAAGCGGCTGCTGGGCTCGACTGCCAAAATGACATTCCGCCTCGTTGCGACGGAAGGCACACCGCCCGGGCCCGATGTCGAATTGCTGCCGCTCACGGATCGCGGCGCGCAGACGCGGATGATCCCCGTTCGCCGCCATGTCGAAGTGGACGGCATGAACCTCATTCGTGCCAACGCCGGTATGGATCAGCGCATGGGCGGTTGGGTTGTCGAGTTCGGTCTCGATTCCACCGGCACGCGGCGTTTCGCCGACGTCAGCACTAAGCATGTCGGCGAGCCTTTCGCGATCGTGTTGGATAACAAGGTGATCAGTGCGCCTGTGATCCGCGAGCCGATCCTGAGCGGGCAGGGGCAGATCAGCGGCGGCTTCACCGTCGAGGAAGCCACCGATCTTGCGGTTCTGCTGCGGGCTGGCGCGCTGCCGGCGCCCATGACCATTGTCGAGGAGCGCACGATCGGGCCGAGCCTCGGCGCGGATGCGATCCGTTCGGGCCTCTATTCGATCCTGGCCGGTTTTGCGCTGGTGGTGACGTTCATGATCGCCACCTACGGGCGCTTTGGTCTGTTCGCGGCGGCGGCCTTGTTCGTCAATCTGGCGCTGACTATCGCCGGTCTGTCGATGATGAGCGCGACGCTGACCCTGCCGGGTATGGCCGGTATTCTGCTGGCGCTCGGCATGGCGGTCGACGCCAACATCCTCATCAACGAGCGAACGCGGGAGGAACTGGTCCGAGGTAACGGCGTGATCGCGTCCATCGAAGCCGGTGATCGCCGCACCTATACGACCATCATGGACGCCAACCTCACAACCTTGATCAAAATGCTGATCCTGTTCGTGGTGGGCGTCGGCGCGATCCGTGGCTTCGCGGTGACCATCAGCCTCGGCATCATCGTGTCGATCTTCACCGCGATCGTGCTGGTGCGCTTGCTCACGGCCATGTGGCTGAAGCGGGAGCGTCCGAAGTCCCTGACCATCGGAACCCGCTTCCGCTTCTTCCCCGACCACACCGCGATCCAGTTCATGAAGGCGCGGTATTCAGGGCTGATCCTGTCGGCGGTCATCAGTCTGGCGTCGCTTGGGCTCGCCTACTATCCGGGCCTCAAGATGGGTGTCGATTTCGCGGGCGGCGTCGTGATCGAAGCCAAAACGCCGACACCGGCCAATGCGCCGGCGCTACAGAGTGCGCTGTCCGGCGCGGGCCTGGGGCCGGTGCAGGTGCAGCGGTTCGGTGCCGATGATGACGTGCTCCTCCGCTTCGAGCACCCGAAAGGTGCGCCGGGCGAACAAAAGGAGGCGCTGCGGACGGCTCGGGACTTAGTAGAGAAGGCCGTGCCCGGTGCGGAGATCCGACGTGTCGAGGTGGTCGGACCCTCGGTCGGCGCGGAACTCCTGAGCGACGGCCTGTGGGCGCTCGGCCTCGCGGCGGTGGCGATGTTCGCCTATATTACGTTCCGCTTTGAGTGGCCGTTCGCGGTCGGCGCGATTGCGACGATGTTCCTGGATTTGACCAAGACGGTCGGCTTCTTCGCGCTGACGGGGTTCGAGTTCAATCTCACGTCGATCGCGGCGATACTCACCATCATGGGCTTCTCGATCAACGATAAAATCGTGGTCTATGACCGGGTGCGCGAGAACCTCGTGAAGTTCAAGCGCATGCCGCTGCGTGAACTCATCGATCGCAGCATCAACGAGGTGCTGTCGCGCACGATCGGCACATCGGTGGCGCTGTTCCTGTCGATCGCGCCGCTGGCGTTGTTCGGCGGCCCGGCGCTGAGCGAGTTCGCACTGACATTGCTGTTCGGCCTGTTCCTGGCGACCAGCTCGTCGACCTTCATTGCCGCGCCGATCCAGCTCAACCTGGGTGAGCGCCGGTTGCGCCGCGGAGGCTCCGCGGTCGAGACGCCCGCGCCGGCTTTGGCGACGCGGTAGTCAGGAGAAGCTGGAGCACGTGATCATCAG
>JAEZBZ010000001.1 GCA_023412745.1 Pseudomonadota bacterium
CCGGACGAAAAGCGCGCGCTGCGCGCCGTCGGCAGGACGTGATTGGAACCGGCGACGTAATCTCCGATCACCTCCGGCGTCATCGCACCGAGGAAGATCGCGCCGGCATTGCGGATGCGGTCCGACAGCGCGTCCGGATCACGCGTGGCGATTTCCAGATGCTCGGCCGCGATGCGATCTGCCAGCGGCGGCGCCTGATCGAGGTTTTCCAACAGGATCACCGCGCCAAATACGTTCCAGCTCTCGGCGGCGATGTTGCCACGCGGAAGCTCGCGCAACTGGCGCACGACCGCGGCCTCGACCTGCTCCGCAAACGCCGCGTCATCCGTCATCAGAATAGACTGTGCGGCGGTGTCGTGCTCGGCCTGCGCCAGCAGATCCGCCGCGATCCATTCCGGATCATTGTCCTTGTCAGCGATCACCAGAACCTCGGACGGCCCCGCGATGGAATCGATTCCGACCACGCCGAACACCTGCCGCTTGGCCGCCGCGACGTAAGCATTGCCTGGACCGACGATCTTGGCTACCGGCGCAATGGTCTTGGTGCCGTAGGCCAGCGCCGCGATGGCCTGTGCGCCGCCAACGCGATAGATCTCATCGACGCCCGCGACATGCGCCGCCGCCAGCACCAGCGGATTGATCTCGCCACCTGGGCTCGGCACCACCATGACGATGCGCGGTACGCCCGCGACCTTGGCTGGCACCGCGTTCATCAGCACGGAACTGGGGTATGACGCCAGCCCGCCTGGCACATACAGGCCGACGGATTCCACCGCCGTCCAGCGATGCCCCAGCTCAGCGCCGATCGCATCGGTATAGCGCGCATCGGCCGGCCGCTGCCGCTCGTGATAGATGAGAATGCGATCGTACGCCGTCTGCAGCGCCGCGAGCACCTTGGGATCGGATTGATCGCGTGCCGCCTTGATCTCATCAGCGCTCACCCGAATGGTGGCAGGCGTCAGCTCCAGCCGATCAAACCTCTTCGTCAGCTCGATCAGTGCGGCGTCACCGCGCGCCACCACGTCGGCGATGATCGCGCGCACGGCCGCCTCGACGTCGGGGGAACTTTCCCGCTTCATCGCCAGCAGCTCGGCAAATCGCGTCTCGAAATCCTGTTCGGTGATCGAAAGCCTGTGCGGCATAATCCTGCGTCGCCCGCCCGTGGCGGTCCTCTTCAAACTGCGTTCAGCCGGCCTGCGTATCGCGCTTGTCCGGATGGGCCGGCTGCCGATTGGTTGCCCAGGCCGCACCGAGATCGCGCATCTCGGCTTCGATGCATTCAACCTTCAGCCGGATGGCTGCGTCGCCGGCAAACACGAATGTCACGAACCCGCCCGGCGCATCCTGTTCATCGAATTGAATGGCAAGAAGCTCCAGCACCTGCCGGCTTGCCTTCGGATTGATGCCCTGAAGCTGGGCCCCCAGAACACGCTCGAAGCGCAAGGCCGTGCGGCGACGCTCCAGCGCGGGCTTGTCTCCCTCCACGCCCACGCACGCGGCCCAATCGAAGCGATTGGCAATGGCAACAAAGCGGCGCTCGGACGGCAGGTAAGCCATGTCGGCAACCTGCAGCACCGCATCCTGCGTGTGAGCGGAGATCACAGCCAAATCGTCGGCATCAAGTGCAAGAAGCTTGAGATCTGCCATCTGGGGTTCCATGAGCCGGCATCGGACCACCGCAAAATCATGCGGGGTTGTCGTATTGCAGTGCCGCTGTCGAGTGATAGCCGCCGCCTGCGCCCGGCGCAATGGGCATCGGCCCGGCACGCCGCCCGGCTTGCCGACTAAGCCACGGTCCTGAGCCTTGCTTTAGGCCGTCAGCCGCTGATGCGCTCGATCTGGGCGCCGCAATTCGACAGCTTCTCTTCCAACCGCTCGAAACCGCGATCCAGATGGTAAACGCGGTTGATCGTCGTCTCGCCCTGGGCGATCAGCCCGGCGATGACCAGCGACACGGATGCGCGCAGGTCGGTCGCCATGACAGGTGCACCGCGCAACCGGCTGACGCCGCGGATTGTCGCCGTATCGCCGCTGAGCTGGATGTCCGCGCCCAGGCGCGCCAACTCCTGCACGTGCATGAAGCGGTTCTCAAAGATCGTCTCACGGATCGTGCTGGTGCCACGCGCCGTCGTGGTCAGCGCCATGAGTTGCGCCTGCAGGTCGGTCGGGAAGCCAGGGAACGGCTGCGTCTCGACTCGGATAGGTTCGAGTCCCGCGCCGTTGCGCACCACCCGTACACCACCCTCGACATCGGTGACGGTCGCACCGGTTGCCCGCAAGGTATCGAACGCCGACTGCAGCAGTTCGCTCTTCGCGCCCTGCAGCACGATATCGCCGCCCGTCGCCGCGACGGCAAAGGCATACGTCCCGGTCTCGATGCGATCCGGAAGCACAGTGTGCACCGCGCCCTCCAGGCGATCACGCCCCTGGATCGTCAGGGTTGGCGTGCCGATACCGTCGATCTGTGCTCCCATCTTCACCAGGCACGAGGCGACGTCCCCGACTTCGGGTTCGCACGCCGCATTCTCGATCACGGTCTCGCCCTTTGCCAGCGCGGCCGCCATCAGCACGTTGTGCGTCGCACCCACCGAAACCTTCGGGAAGGTAACGCGCGCGCCTTTTAAGCCGTTCGGCGCCCGGGCAATCACATAGCCGCTGTCGATGTCGATCTCAGCTCCCAGTGCCTTCAGCCCGGACAGATGCAGATCGACCGGCCGCGTGCCGATGGCGCAGCCACCGGGCAGCGACACCCGCGCCTGGCCCATGCGCGCAATCAACGGGCCCAGCACCCAGAAGCTGGCGCGCATGCGGCTGACCATTTCATATGGTGCCGTCGTGTCGATGATATCGCGGGCGGTAAAATGATAGGTTTCGCCCAGGTGCTGGCCGCCACCCGCGCGCTTGCCGTCGACGGAATGATCCGCACCGTGATTGCGCAGGATGCGGGCCAGCAGGTTGACGTCGGCCAGGTTCGGCACGTTTTTCAGGGTGAGACGGTCTTGCGTCAGCAGACTCGCGATCATCAACGGCAGCGCCGCGTTCTTCGCGCCGGAGATCGGGATCGTGCCGTTGAGAGACTGTCCACCGGTGATTTTGATTCGGTCCATGGCGTAACCCGTGCATAGCAGGCTGCAAGAACAGCCATTGTCCCAAGGCGGCGCGGCACCAGCAGCGCATGATCGCGCTAGATCATCTACCGGTGCGACTCAATTGTGACTATTGAACACTACTGCTGATCATACCGACGGTTCGTCGCCGGAGGCAGAACTATCTCGTTTGACCGACGCACGTGCCCTCGCCTGCGCCTTACGCTTCATCAGGTTGGCGCGCAACTCTTTGGCCAACCGCTCGCTTCGATCGCCGATATTACGCGCTTTTCCCTGGCTTTGCTGCCCATGGCTCGCCAGCTTATCGCTCGACATGCACCTTTTTCCTCATACGGGCGCGTCTCATCTTGCGCCAGTGGTAGCCTGTGTCTGGCGGCGACAGCAAGTGCGCACACGCGTGTCGAACCGGCGACACCCACCCCTCGGCAAGCGCCCGGAAAGGGCGCGGCAGACTGGTTCACGAAGAGCCGTTTCAAGCCCTGCGACAGGTGTGCGCCAAATTGCCTCTTTGAACAATTCTACGGATGCCTTGAGAGACCGGCGAAAGGATGCCAAAAGGGCGCGTGGCAAAAAGCGCCGTTCAGGGCGGGGGACCTGCCGACAT
>JAEZBZ010000009.1 GCA_023412745.1 Pseudomonadota bacterium
AAGATAGGCATGACTGTGACGGTTATTGGATTTTTCGATATGTGGCAGGCTGATGCCAGCGATACCGTTTTGCTCAGTTAAACACTATCTAACTTTTGTTCCGCCCTCGCTCAGTGGCCCGGAAACAGCATATGTTGAGGACCGCATAACCGCGTTAGCCCTCGTCTCGACAATGTCGGGGGCTGAACTTAAGACAGACGGCGGGGTCGGATTCCTCAGTCGGTTTTCGTCAGTGGTCGGGGAGGCATCGATCTATGTCAGGGGTGCAAGCAAGAGCCGCGGCTGCCTTTGCGCCATCAGCCGGTGCGGATCAGACTGCCGCCGCTGTAGTGACTGCCGACACTGAAACCAGTGCGTTGAAGCTGCGCTTGCCGGAGCCAAACACCGCAATGCGCGAACGGTTCATTCCGATCACGCGGTTTGCCTTGATCGATCGCCTGGCGCAGCCGCAGGCCTGGGCCAACGGGCAAGCCGCGCAGGCCCGCCGCTTCTTCCGTTACCTGGATTACTACCGCCAGCAGCAGTACGGCGCGCGCATGCTGGCGCTGGAGCAGGATTACGAGCCCTTCAGCCCGGACAGCGATCTGCTGATCACCCGCAGCTACACGGACGATGAACGCCACACGCTGCAACGGCGCGTCGTCAGCGGCATCGAGCGGCTGCTGACCCAGGCCAACTACACGCGTATCGACGCCAAGCAGGTCGAACTGATCATGACGGACGAATCCCACTACGGGCTCGATCTGCATGCGGATCTCAACGCCTTCGATGAACTGCTGATCTTCTACCGCGGCGCGTCGAGCCGGAAGGATCAACGCCGCAGCCTGCGCAAGTTCATGCTGAAGCAGGAGTTCGAGGTGCCGATCTACCGGCGCCTGTTCATCCTGTTCAAAATGAAACCGGAGGCCCAGCGCATCGATGAGGTGAAGCGCGAGCGCAAGATATCGCGCAAGCTTGCCAAGAAGATCGTCAAGCGCACGCGCAGTATGATGTCGTCGGAGATCCGCGACGACTGCATCTATATGAAGCTGTTCAAGAATATGCCGCGTACGGATATCGAGATGATATTCCCGAACACGCGGGTAAATTTCAGGCCGCTGGACAAGCTGAAGCTTGGATTGACCGGCGGCGCGGGCCTTGGTGTGGGCGCCTTCAGCGCGGCCGGCAAGATCGCGCTGGCCGCATCGAACCCGATCGCGGCGGCCGGTGCGGTAGCCGGTCTCGGCACTATCGCGTTCCGGCAAGCCATGAACTTCCTCAACCAGCGCCAGCGCTACATGGTGATCATGGCGCAGAACCTGTATTTCCACGCCATGGCCGACAACACGGGCGTGATCCTGAAACTGGCCGGTCGCGCCGCCGAGGAAGATCTGAAGGAGGAGATCCTTCTCTATACCGTGCTGGCCAAGCAGGTCGTCCACCGCTCGCAGCTCCCGGCCGTGGATTGCGCCATCGAGCACTACCTCACCGAGACTTTCGGCACACATGTCGACTTCGAGATCGCCGATGCCCTGGAGCGCCTGATCTGCGAAGGGATCGTGACCGAGGAGGCCGACGGGACGCTACGCACCCTGCCGCCACGCGAGGCTGCGGCCCTCATCGACAAGAAGTGGGACCTGTTCCTCGACGAGCTGCCCGAGCCGGGCTTCGAGGAAGGTTGCGAGATGGTCGACGGCGCGGACGATAAGCTGGCTTGACAGGCAGGCCGCGCGCCTGAACAAACGGCCGCATGAAATCCTTCAAGATCACAGCCAGCGTTGCGGATTCCGACCAGGCCCGCAGCCTCACCGGGGCCCTATCGGAGCTTGTCGAGCCTGCGCCCGACGCGGTCAGCATGTTCGAGAGCCCGACGGGCTGGACCATCGAGGGCTACTACTCGGAACAGCCGGATCTCGCGGCATTGACGCAGCAGCTTGCCGCGGCCATGCCGTTCGCCCTGCCTGTTCTGGAGGAAGTGGCGGTTCCGGACGAGAACTGGGTGGCGATCTCGCAAGCCGCCCTGCCGCCGGTTGTGGCTGGCCGCTTCACGGTGCATGGGACGCACGACCGGGACCGCATTCCGCGCGGCCCCAATGCGCTGATCATCGACGCCGGCGAAGCCTTTGGCACCGCCCACCACGCAACGACGCTTGGCTGCCTGCTGGCCATCGACCGCCTGACCCGGCGGCGGACTTTCCGCAATGTGCTGGATGTCGGTTGCGGCTCCGGCGTGCTGGCGATTGCAGCCGCACGCGCCCTGCCCCATGCCCGCGTCGCCGCCAGCGACAATGATCCGCTGGCGGTGGACGTTGCCCGTTCGAATGCAGAGGTCAATGCGGTGGCGGGACGGCTGCGGCCGGTCGTGATGGAAGGATTGGAACGCGCCGCCACCAAGGCTGGCCGCTACGACCTGATCCTGGCCAACATCCTCGCCGAACCGCTGATTGGGTTGGCGCCGGACGTTGCGCGCGTGCTGAAGCCCGGCGGTATCGCGGTGCTGTCAGGACTGCTGAACCGGCAGGCGGCACAAGTGGCTGCCGCCTACCGTAGTTTCGGTCTCAGCCTTGTGGAACATCGCCGGATCGTCGGCTGGTCGACGCTGACCCTGATCAGGCGGCGCGACGGCGGCAGCGCGGATCATCTACCCAGGAGCGCGGCGTAAAGTTCTCCTTGGAGCGGACGCGCTCAATCTCATCCTCGGCAATGCCGATATCGAGAAGGGTCGCATCGCGCAGGTTGGCGAGGGTTTCCCGTAGCCGCTTGTCGGCGCGATGATCCTGATACGCCGTCACAACGGCCGAGACTGTCTGCGTCAGACGATCAATGAATGACGCATGCGTATGGAATGGGGCAGGAAGCCCCGTCGTCGTAGTTGCCATCGTTCAATTATCCTGAAAGACGCGCGAACGGCCCCGGCCCGGAACCCTTGGGCTCCGGCCGAAGCACAATCGCTGTGATATCGCTCGTTCGGTGGCCTGCTTAGAGCGGCGGCAGCGTCGGGAGAATCCGGTCGACGCGAATCTGATGGATCTGCGCGTCGGTGTAACCGATCTCCTTCAGCCGGCGATCCGACTGCATGGCGAGATAGTTCACAACGCGGCGCTGGCCCTGAGCTTCACCCGCGGCAAGCATGCGATCGAATGCGCGCTTGAACCAGGTGCTACCTTCGGTGGCTTCAGGTACGGCGATGCCGTAAGTCGTGCTCTGCGTGCTCATGTTCAGCTCATCTCTGTTATATTTGCTCAAGTCTCGCGCTGCATCGGACGGTCTGATGCCGTTCTCTACCGCAGCGCAACAAGAAACTTAGACTGACGTTCGCAATCGCGATAGATTAACTACCGCATTGCAGCAATGCGCCGTTTGCATACGACGTCATTGGGTCGCACGCTGGCGCTGTAAACGTGCCAGAATCTCCGTCGCCTGAACGCGAGTCTCGCGGCATACAGACCAAACCAGACTTGGAGTGAACGATGTTCCAGAGCTTTGAGGCGCCGGCCGCCGGACAGGACAACGTCCGTGACCGCATCATGCGGCTGCGCAAGCTGATGGCTGCCCTCAAGGTCGATGCCGTTCTCATCCCGCGCGCGGACGAACACCAGGGCGAGTACGTGCCGGCATCGGCCGAGCGCCTGAAATGGATGACCGGTTTTTCCGGCTCGGCCGGCGCGGCCGTGATCGCCCAGGCCACGGCGGCCCTGTTCGTCGACGGCCGTTACGTCGTCCAGGTGCGCCATCAGGCCGATCCGACCATCTTCGAGATCCAGCAGATCCCCCAGGCCAAGATTTCCGACTGGCTGGAGAAAAAGCTGAAGTCCGGCGCTGTCGTCGGTTTCGATCCGCGCCTGCATACCGTCGCCGAGATCGAACGCTTCACCGAGGCGCTGTCGGGGCACGGCATCAAGCTGAAGCCGCTGCCGTACAATCTGGTCGATCGCGTCTGGGGCCAGCAGCGCCCGGCCATCCCGACCTCGCCGGTGCGCCCGCAGCCGGAACGCTATGCCGGTAAGCCGGCGGACGAAAAGATCGCCGCCCTGCAAAAGGAGCTGAAGGCGAGCAACCAGGATGCGGTCGTGCTGACCCTGCCCGATTCCATCGCGTGGCTGTTCAATATCCGCGGCTCAGATGTCGCCCACAATCCGGTGCCCCTGGCCTTCGCCATCGTACCCGCGCAAGGCAAGCCGGAAATCTTCGTTTCGCGCGCCAAGCTCGACGCCGAGGCCAAGGCGCATCTGTCACCCATTGCCAGGATCCGCGAGCCCGACACCTTCGGCACGCAGCTCACAGCCTTGAAAACCTCAGGTAAGCAGATCCGGCTCGATCCCAACACCGCGTCATGGTGGATCGCCACGCGGCTCGGCGGACCGAAGAAGATCAAGCGCGGCGCCGATCCGTGCATCCAGCCCAAGGCGATCAAAAACACGGTCGAGATCAAAGGCTCGCGCGCCGCGCATCAGCGCGACGGTGCAGCGGTGACACGTTTCCTGGCGTGGATTGACCGCGAAGCGCCATCGGGCAAGCTGGACGAGATCGCGGCTGCCAAGAAGCTTGAGGCGTTCCGCGCCGAAACTCAGGCGCTCAAGGATATCAGCTTTGATACGATTTCTGGATCCGGACCGAACGGTGCCATCGTTCACTACCGCGTCACAGAGGCGACCAACCGCAAATTGAAGCCGGGCGATCTCTATCTGGTCGATTCCGGCGGCCAGTATCTCGACGGCACCACTGACATTACCCGCACCATCGCAATCGGCGAACCGCGGCCGGAGATGCGTCAGCGCTATACGCTGGTCCTGAAGGGCCATATCGCCATCGCCACCGCTCGCTTTCCGATCGGCACGCGCGGCATCGAACTGGACCCATTCGCGCGGCGTCCGCTGTGGGAGCATGGCCTCGATTTCGACCACGGCACCGGCCACGGCGTCGGCAGCTTTCTGTCCGTGCACGAAGGTCCGCAGTCGATCTCGCGGCGCGGCATGGCGGTGCTGGAACCGGGCATGATCATCTCCAACGAACCCGGCTATTACAAGGAAGGCGCCTATGGCATCCGGCTGGAAAACCTCGTGCTGGTGACACCGCCGGCGAAGATCGCGGGCGGCGATCGCGAGATGCTGGGGTTTGAAACGTTGACGTTCGCGCCGTTCGACCGGCGGCTGATCGACGTCAAGCTGCTGTCACGGGCGGAACTCGATTGGCTGAACGCTTATCACGCCCAGGTGCGCAAGATCGTCGGGCCACAGGTCGCGCCGGATGACCGGGCGTGGTTCGACCAAGCCACCGCGCCGCTGTCGCGGTAGGCAGACGCCCATTAGCCCTGGCGCGTCAGATCCAGCCACTCGTCCTCGGTGAGCACGGTGACGCCGAGTTCGCGCGCCTTGTTCAACTTGGAACCAGCGTCCGCACCCGCAATCACGTAGTCGGTCTTCTTCGACACCGAACCCGCCACCTTGGCGCCGAGCCGCTCGGCCTGCGCCTTGGCCTCGCCGCGCGACATCCGCTCCAGCGTGCCGGTAAACACCACCGTCTTGCCGCCAACCGTGGACGAGGCCACGCGCACGCGCACGAACGGCTCGACCGTGATCTGTGCCAGCAGGTCATCAATTGCGGTGACATTGTGCGGCTCACCGAAGAAATCGATCAGCGCATCGACAACCGTCTCGCCGATGCCCTCGATGTTGTCGATGTCGTTGTAGGCGTCGCTGCCGTGTCCGCCGACAACCGCCGCCTCGACTGCGGCACGGAACGCGTCCCATGTGCCGTAGGCGTTGGCGAGATCGCGGGCGGTGGTTTCGCCGACGTGACGAATGCCGAGCGCGAACACCAGCCGATCGAGCGGAATCGTGCGCCGCGCTTCGATCGACTTGAACAGCTTCTCGACCGACTTCTTGCCGTAGCCTTTCTTGTCGATCAGCTTGTCGTTGCGGCGCTCCTCTCGCGCGGCCAGCGTGAAGATGTCCGCCGGCTGCATGATCCGGCCTTCGTCATAGAACAGCTCGATCTGCTTCTCGCCGAGGCCTTCGATGTCGAACGCATTGCGCGACACGAAATGGCGCAGGCGCTCCTTGGCCTGCGCCGGGCAGATGAGGCCTCCCGTGCAGCGGCGCACGACGTCGGTCTCGCCGGTCCGAGCGTTGACCTCGCGGACCGCGTGGCTGCCGCACACCGGGCACAGGATCGGGAATTCGTAGGGCTGTGCATCGGCCGGTCGCTTGTCTTCTACGACTTGGACGATCTGCGGAATGACATCGCCCGCGCGCTGAACCACGACGGTATCGCCGACGCGGATATCCTTGCGCTTGATCTCGTCCTCGTTATGCAGCGTCGCGTTGGTGACGACCACGCCGCCGACCGTCACCGGTTCCAATTTGGCGACGGGCGTCAGCGCGCCCGTGCGGCCAACCTGGATTTCTATTGCACGCAGGATGGTGACGGCCTGCTGGGCCGGAAATTTGTGGGCGATGGCCCACCGGGGTGAGCGCGAGACGAAACCCAGCCGCTCCTGCAGATCCAGCCGGTTGACCTTGTAGACCACGCCGTCGATGTCGTAGCCGAGCGTCGCGCGCTGCTCGCCGACCTCGCGATAGAACACCAGCATCTCCTCCGCGCTCGAACAAACGCGCGCCAGCGGATTCACCGGAAAACCCCAGCGTTTGTAAGCTTCGTACATGCCCCACTGGGTGTCGGCCGGAAGCGGCGAAGCCTCGCCCCAGGCGTAGGCGAAGAAGCGCAGCGGACGACTGGCCGTCACGTTGGCATCGAGCTGGCGTAGCGATCCGGCCGCCGCGTTGCGCGGATTGGCGAAGATCTTCTGACCTGCCGCTGCCTGGTCCTCGTTCAGTCTGCGAAAATCAGCGTGACCCAGGTAAATCTCACCGCGCACGTCGATTGCGTCCGGGATATCCTTTGCATTGATGAAATGCGGGATCTCGCGAATGGTGCGCACGTTGGCGGTGACGTTCTCGCCTTCGCTGCCATCGCCACGCGTCGCCGCTTCGACAAGTCGGCCATGCTCGTATCGCAGCGAAATGGATAGACCATCGATCTTCGGCTCGGCGGTGAACGCGACCGGTTCGTCATCCGGCTTGATGCCGAGGAAGCGGCGCACGCGATCAACGAAGTCGGCGATTTCCTCGTCGCTGAAAGCGTTGCCGAGTGACAGCATCGGAATGCGATGGCGGATCTTCCCGAACGCCTCAACAGGCTCAGCGCCAACCTTTTTGGATGGACTGTCCGCACGAATGAGCTCGGGAAACCGAGCCTCAATCTCGGCGTTACGCACCCGCAGAGCGTCGTACTCGGCATCGGAGATCTCGGGGGCGTCGGCCTGGTAATAGAGTTTGTCGTGGTGCGAGATGTCTTTGGCCAGCCGCCCAAGTTCTGAAGCAGCCTCGTCGGGTGTCAAGTCTGCAACAACCTTATGGCTGAATGGTGAGGTCTTCATGCTGTCACGCGGCAGGCCGGCTGGATGCAATCCAGCGAGCTTGCTTCCGGGTAAGGCGAAGCCGTATTTCGATAACAAGCGCCGCACTAGGTGGCATGGCGGAGGATAGTCGATCAAGTCTTGTCAGGCGCGCGCACAACGCCAATGACAGCAAGTTGGCAAGTCTGAGGCTGCACATGGCTCACCCCGATAGCCAGCCTGGGCGCAGGCCTTGATTGCTCGTTTTGTTAGTTCGTCGCGGACAGCTTCGGCAGCTTGACGTTCTTCCAGGCCTGACTCAGCCAGGACCCGCTGTCCTCGCGCGGCGCCAGACCGTCAGACTGCAACAGCGCGTGCGCGTCTTTGTACCAGCGCGAGTTGGGAAAATTGTAGCCGAGAACTGCTGCCGCTGTCTGCGCTTCCTGGCGGATGCCAAGCGCCATATAGGACTCGGTGAGGCGCATCAGTGCTTCCTCGACGTGGGCTGTCGTCTGATACTCCGTCACGACCGTTTTGAAGCGATTGATCGCCGCCAGATAGTTCTTGTTCTTCAGATAGTAGCGCCCAACTTCCATCTCCGAGGCAGCAATTGAGTCTTCCGCGATACGCATGCGATTGTCGGCATCGCGCGCATACTGGCTATCCGGATAGCGTGCCTTCAGCGTCTTCAGTTCGGCCAGCGCGCGTCGGGCGTTCGACTGGTCGCGGTTGGGACCGACCATGTCATCGAAGTACGCTGAGACAATGATGTGATGTGCCAGCGCGGCTTCCTTGGTGCCCGGATGCATCGTGGTATAGCGACGGGCACTGGCGATGGCTTCCTGCGTCTTGCCCGCGCGATAGTACGCGTAGGCCGACATCACGATCGCGCGCCGCGCCTCGCCCGAATAGGGATGATCGCGGTCCAGATCCTCGAACTTCTTGGCTGCATCTTCATAACGACCACGGGCCATCAACTGATCGCCGTCTGCGAACATCTTGGCCGGCGGATCGGGGTTGAGCAGCTTCGCCGCGTCACCGGATGACGTGGAACAGCCTGTGAGGGCCAACGCAACCGCCACCAGCGCAACCGTCAATGTGATACGCGCTGCGCTGCTGCACCAGCCTGCTTCCAGCTTCGCTCCCACTACGACTGCCTTTCGTCCGTTGCGGCCGGCCGTGGACGATGAAATCCGCCCACCACGCACCGATCGCATAATCTGCCACGACCAGCACGCTAAATCGACTGCGGCACCCTTAGCACGCGAATCGCTCCGCCGGATACGCCAAGGCCCTGAGAGAAGTCGATATTCCACGCATCTTTAACCGATGATTTGTGGTCAGGATGCGGCAAGCGACGCGCCACGCGCGTAAATCCGTGGCCGTTGCATTGAGACAGCAGGGCCTGAGATGTCCATGCCGGCGACTCCGTCGCCGGCGCGGGCAAAATCACTCGCCTGCGGCGATCGCCATGGCGGCAGGAAGCCGAACGAAAGATTCGCGAACCTTCGGCGCCTGAACCGTTGTCCAAGCGGTCGCGTCAGCAAACAGAGCCTTCAAAACATTGGCATTCAGGCGATGACCACCGCGCACGGAGCGATAGGCACCGAGCAGCGGGAGACCGGCCAGAGCCAGATCACCGACTGCGTCCAGCATCTTATGGCGGACGAACTCGTGCTGGTAGCGCAGGCCTTCGCGATTGAGGATGCGGTCGTCACCGATGGCAATGGTGTTATCGAGAGACGCGCCGAGCGCCAGACCGGCCTTCCAGAGCTTCTCGACATCGCGCATGAACCCGAAGGTGCGGGCACGGGACAGCTCGTGACGGAAAACACCGGGGCTGATGTCGAAGACCATCCGCTGATCACCGATCACCGGCGTATCGAAGTTGATCTCGAGGTCCAGACGGAAACCGGAATGCGGCGTCAGCTCGCCCCAGCAATCACCCTCTTCAACCCGGATGGGCTTGAGAACCTTGATGAATTTCCGAGAGTCTGACAGCTCGCGAATGCCGACCTGATCGATTGCGGCTACGAACGGCGCCGCGCTGCCGTCCATGATCGGAACTTCTTTGCTGTCGATCTCGATGTAGCAGTTGTCGACGGACAAGCCGCGAAGCGCTGCCAGGAGATGTTCAACTGTTCCAACGCTGACACCGGCATCGTCGCCGATGACAGTACAGAGCGTCAGATTCTTCACGTAGCGAACATCAGCGGGAATTTCCGCAATAATTCGGCCACGTTTATTCACTAGAAACTTCAGACCAGTATCACATCCTGCGGGATGCAGGATAACGGAAGCAGGCGCTCCGCTATGGACACCCTTGCCTTGTAACTCGATTTCACGGGCAATCGTAGTCTGTCGCGCGCCAATGAATCGCTTCGACATGTCTGCGCCGTCCCTCGATCCCTGAAGGTGATTGCGCCGTCATCAGACGACACCTCACCATCCCCCAATTCATTCACCCCCAACGTGCCGGTTCTACGCGGTCATTTCTGACTAGAGACCTGGGATCAGCACGAAGCGAATGAATGTTGCGGTAACGATAACGCTGCGTCCCTAATGGGGACAA
>JAEZBZ010000112.1 GCA_023412745.1 Pseudomonadota bacterium
CACCAGCACCGTGCCGCCTTCGTGACCGACAACCGCTAACGGCAGCGGTAGATCGAAGAACAGTGCGCCGGACACCAGCACCAGCATCGCCCCGATCGCGAAGGTTAGATTCTGGCGAATGATGCGCGCCGTGCGCCGCGCAAGCCTGTGCGCCGACGCCAACCTAGCCATGTCTTCCGACAACAAGGCGACATCGGCCGCCTGAACGGCCACTTCGCTGCCCGCTGCTCCCATGGCAATGCCCACATCCGCCCTAGCCAGGGCGGCCGCGTCGTTGACGCCATCACCGACAAAGGCGACCTTTCCTTTGCGCGTCATGGCTTCGACGAGGCGCACCTTGTCGTGCGGCAGGAGATCCGCCTCGATATCCTCTGCCGACAGGCCGAGTTCCTTGCCGACACGCAAGGCGACAGGCCTCCGGTCCCCGGTCATCATCGTGATCCGGGATATTCCTGTCTCTCGCAATGAAACGAGAGCGTCGTGCGACGTGCCCCGTATGGAATCGGCGACCGTGACGGCCCCGAGAACCAGAGGACCGCGCCCCATCCAGATGACGGTCTCGGCTCCGGAAGTCATGGCTTTGAACGCGGGGGAGGACACATCTGCGCCCATACGCGCCACCATGTGCGGATTGCCGGCCCAGATCTCGCCCACTTTATCCCGTCCGGTGATGCCTTCGCTCGGATGAGCGGTCACGTCAGTCATGGTGACGGGCGTGAGTCCCCGCCGCTCAGCCTCCCGACGAACCGCGGCGGCGATGCCATGTTCGGAATGCGCCTCGAGTGCCGCCAACAGACTCAGAAAGTCGTTCTCCGGCATGGCCGGCGAGATGATGGCGGTCACCTCGGGCTGGCCGGTGGTCAACGTGCCGGTTTTGTCGAAGGCGAACTGGGTGACCGCAGCGAAACTCTCGAGCGCCGCGCCGCCTTTGAACAGCACGCCACCGCGTGCGGCCGCCGACAGGGCAGAAAGGATCGCCGCGGGAACGCTGATGACGATCGCGCAGGGGCTGGCCGCGACCAGAACGACGGCCGCGCGGTAGATTGCGTCCTGCCATTCCCGGCCCAGGGCTAAGAGCACACCAAGAATCACTATTGAACCGACCAGCACAGCCGCGGTGTAGCGCTGGCCGAACCAAGCACTGAACCGTTCCGAAGGCGCACGCGCGGCCTGCGCCTCCGTCACCAGCTTGATCATGCGCGCGACCGTGCTGTCACTGGACGTAGCGGTCACGCGCATCTCCAGCACCGCACTGTGGTTGACGGTGGCTTCGAATACTTTCGCGCCAGCCGCCTTATGCACCGGCATCGATTCACCGGTCACGGTGGATTCATCCAGATGGCCGTCGCCATTGAGAATGATGCCGTCAACGGGGATCTTAGCTCCCGGCCGGACGACCAGAACATCGCCGACGGCCAGCGCTGCGATCTTGACCTCCTCAATGTCTCCTGATGCGGACTTGCGCAGCGCTGTCTGAGGTCTGAGCGCCAGAAGCGCTTCGACCTCACGCCGCGCACGACCCATGGCCAGCGTTTCCAATGTTGTCGAGATGCTGAACAGGAACAGTAGCACCGCACCTTCGGCCGGTGCGCCGACTACGGCCGCTGCGAGCGCCGCGATGACCATCAAGAGATCAATATCAAGAGTGCGCTCGCGCCAAAGCTCGGCCAGGGCGCGCCACGCCGCCGGAATACCTCCCGCAATATATACGAGCCCGAAGCCGACTGCGGCGAAATGGTCGGCGCCCACATGTGGTGCGGCGAAGCCCAACGCAATCCCCACCAATGTCAGCGCACTGAGGGCAATGCTGATCCGCTCTGCTGTCCGTTCGCTCATTTCCATCATTCGTTCGATTTTTCTTCAAGAACAGTCGCACGAAGGCGCATGCCTTGTCACAATTTTCAATCTTTACCTAAGAACGCCTGGATGGATTGTCGATGCTTTCCTTCGCGCCGGTGGACACTCTTCAGCGTCGCGCGAGTATGTTCGAGTCACCCAGTGTGCCGCTGCTTTGGCGTCGCAGACGCTCATATGCTTTCAACCTATGCGGCCGTCGCGAATTTCCACCCGGCGGGTGCATCGCGCGGCGACGTGCTCATCATGTGTCGAAATCAGAAAGCTCGTTGCGGTCGACGTGTTGATCGACTGGATGAGATCTAGAACCTGATCAGCCGATTGCCGGTCGAGATTCCCGGTTGGTTCGTCGGCCAGGACCAGTGCCGGGTTGTTGATCAGCGCGCGGGCGACCGCCACTCGCTGGCGCTGGCCGCCCGACATGGCCGCAGGGCGATGCTGGCGCCGATCGGCAAGCCCGACAGCGTCGAGCAGCTCGCCCGCGCGTTCCCGCATGGCGCGTGTTTCGCGTCCGAATGCCGAGGCTGCCGGCATTATGACGTTCTCAAGCGCTGTGAGATCGGGAAGCAGATGATGAAACTGGAACACGAACCCGAGATGTCGGCTGCGGAACTCCGTTCGCTGCGCGTCGCTCGCGTGCATCAGATTAACACCAAGCATTTCGTGCTTTCCTCCGCTTGCGCGCATCAAAGTGCCGAGGATGTTCAGTAGCGTGCTCTTGCCCGAGCCTGAGCGCCCCTGTAACGCAGTCAACTCGCCGGATACCATAGTCAAATCGACACCCTTGAGCACCACCGTCTCGGTCTCGCCCTGGCCAAAGCTTTTGGTAAGTCCCCTTACGGAAAGTATCGGGTTTTCCCTCATGACCCGATAGCCTCAGCCGGATCGATCCGGGCAGCACGACGCGCGGGTAAGATTGAGGCGACCGTCGCTGCGAGCGTCGTGAGTAGGATAGCCAGCAAGAACTCTCCCTGCGTCCTGTCGATCGGAAGTTCTCCACTGCGGATGTCGGACACCGGCGGCAATGGCAACAGAACAAGCCACGCGATTGCCGCGCCGGCGATGGCCCCAACTAAGCCGATCAAAGTGCCTTCCAGGACAAAGATGGAAACCACTAGGCTTTTGCTCGCGCCCATCGCCCGCATAATGCCGATTTCCGCCTGCCGGCGAACGATGGAAAGGAGCATAGCGCTAGCAATGCCGACAACGATGGTGACAAGAGCGAAGATCTTGATGATGAGACCGGTTCGCGACTGCGCGGCGAGGCCTTCGAACAACTGGCTGTTGTCTTCTGTCCAAGGGTTGGCTTTCAAGCCGGTTGCCCGTCTCAGGCGCGTCGCTATTCCCGCCGCGGCCATGGGCGGCTCCACCTTGATCTCGATGCGAGAAATCCCCGTCGGGAGATCGAACAAGGCGCGCGCCGTCGTGAAATTCATGTAGGCGGTCTGGCGATCAGCACTTGCAATGCCAAGCGTGAATATCCCCCCGATCCGAAAACTGCGCGCCCGTCCGCGGTCCGACGTAAGGCGCACCACTTGTCCCACGCGAAGTCCGAGATCGCGCGCCAACCGACTGCCGATCAGCAGTCCGTCAGCGGGCAGGTTGCCGCTTCCTTCGACGATAGCTGCTTCAATGCCGGCAATGCTGGACAGATTGCGCGGCATGATCCCGATCACGCCAACGGGGGCCAGAGTCTGGCCTCTTTCGATATAGGCGGAACCTCGAATCTGCGGCGATACGGCAGCCACGCCAGGCGTGGCTTCAATGACGGAAAGGGCCGGTTGCCAAATTGCGATCTGGTCCCGCCGGCTGAGATCTTTTTGCAGAACCACTTGAGCGTCAGGCAACAGAACAGAGGGGTCGCGGTCGGCCATTTCCAGTACGACATGAGGGATGCTGCCCACGGTCCTCAGGGTGAGAAGAGTGGCCAATCCGCCGATTAGCGCACTCATGAAAATGAACACACCCACCCCCAATGCCACGCCTGTCATCAAGAGTGTCGTCTGACCTGGGTGCGACAGAAGGTGGCGGATGGCAAGCTTGGCGGCATAAGGGCTCATCTATCAGCTGCTCGTACTTTGACCCGATCGCCGGGCTTGGCGGAATCCGGATCAGTAAGGATGCGCTCACCGGGCTTCAGGCCTTCGGTCACAATCACGCTTTCGGACGGCCAGTCGATGAACTCGATTTGCCGATCGCTAACGATCCCTTGGGAGACAATCCGTACATGCATGTGACTGCCGGACTGGATGATGGCTCGGCGCGGAACGCTGATGGCCGTGTCGCGCCGCTCGATGATCAGGTTGACCGTGACCGTAAGTCCCGACGGCGCATCGATCGTCGGCGCACCTTTGAGGCTCACACGGACATTGCGTGCGCCGGTAGCCGGGTCCACGCGCGGCTCTACATAAATGACCGCCGCCTCAATCGGTCGCTGTTGTCCTGGGAAGCTGACTAGAGCCTCGGTGCCCGCGCGGATCTCGGTCGCATAGACCTCGTCGACCTCGACAGTGATGTCCGGATTAGACAGATCGGCCAGCCGGTAGATTACGCTTTCGAGGCCAACGGTCTGGCCGCGATCGACGGGACGTTCCAGGATGACCCCGGAAAAGGGAGCGCGTAGCACGCGCCGCTCGCGCAGTTCCCGTGCTTGCACCACGCTGGCCCGCCGGCGTTCGAGTTCGCGCTCGCTTTCAGCGACTATGAAACGCAGCTGCTCGACGTCGCGCTTCGTGGCGAACTCGCCGAGCGTTTCGGAGCGGTCAAGGTCGCGACGCACCCGCGCCAGCGCTGCCTCTTGCGCCCCGACTGATGCCTCGGCCTGCGCAATCGCGGCCGCTTCGGGTGCGTCATCGATGCGGGCAACCTCCTGCCCGGCCGTGACGCGGTCACCCACGTCAAAAGGCAGCACGACCAATTCGCCACCGATCGCAGGCCGGATATCGACCTGCATTTTCGGTCTGACGCGGCCATTGACCGCGAGCACACGCTGCGCTGGCGCCGTTTCAACAAGAAACGTGTAGACCACTTTTTCACGAGGAGATAATAGCCAACTCGCCAACGAGACGACCGCCAGCGCGGCAACAACAAGCTGCTTCGAATTCATGGCCCCTGTCGCATTTCCAAGCGGTACCAGGCGAGCCCGTCCGGCATCGCAAGGAGCGATCTACATTACTGGCTGGTATATAGCCACATGGTGGCTAGCGCAGCTCGCGGAGAATTGGGTCCCAATCAGCAACGATGCGTTGCTGATCCGGCAATAGTGCAGGAATGTAATGGCGTCGAGGAACTCCTCGCACAAGCAAGATCATGCTCGCAAGAAAACGGCATTTGGATGCCACGCTCAGAATTTATGAGTTGAGTAAAAGAAAGTTCACGCCGAATTGCTCGAAAGTCTGTTGCTAGGATTGCTGGTTTTCTCGCTCCCGCAGGAACGCGTCGAGACGCAGTTCGAGGCGGGAAGTGTCCACCTCGGCGAATTCGTATCGGGCACGCACGACCCGTCTATCGATTGCGATGAGGCGGGAGATGTCGCTCGGTGTTCCGCTGACGACGACCTCGGCTCTTGAGCCATTGATCGTGGTTCTTAGCTCGTCGAGCTGAGTTTGAGAATAGCCCAGGGCCGGCAACACTTTACCGATATGGGGATATTGCTTGAACGCTGCTGCGATGTGCCCGACTGCCGACGCTCTCGGATCGATGATCTCGTCCGCACCGGCTTCCACGGCCGCCAAATATCCCGCACCGTAACTCATGCCGCCGTGCGTCAGCGTCGGGCCATCGTCAATAACGAGGACCGGCTTGCCTCTCACAGCCTCGGGGGCTTCCAAGGTAATGATTGATGCGCCCCGGATGATTTCGGCTTCGGGAGCGATGGCACGGGAACGCTCTGTGACCTGCTGAATGGCAGCTGTCGACGCCGAATTCGACTTGGCAATGATAACGACGTCGGCCATTCGCAGGACAGCCTCGCCTGGATGATGGGTGGTCTCATGGCCCGGTCGCAGCGGATCGACGAGAACGAGGTGGAGGCTCGGTGTAACGAACGGAAAGTCGTTGTTGCCGCCGTCCCAGATTATTATATCCGCTTCCTTCTCGGCCGCCTCGAAGATGCGGGCATAGTCGACACCGGCAAAGACCAGATTGCCGATTGCAAGATGCGGCTCATACTCCTCACGTTCCTCGACCGTGCACTGCGCGGCATCCAGATCCCCAAGACTCTCGAAGCGCTGAACGGCCTGGCGCTCCAGATGTCCATAAGGCATGGGGTGGCGGACCGCGACTACTCGAAGGCCGCGCTCTTTGAGCCGGCGCGAGAGCCAGCGAGCAACCTGGGATTTTCCAACACCCGTTCGCACAGCCGAGACCGCAATCACGGGGACGCGCACCTCCAGCATGGTGCGTTTTGGACCAAGCAAAGTGAAATCGGCTCCGGCCGCCAGCGCCACTGAGGCCTTGTGCATGACCTCGGCGTGCTCGACATCGCTGTAGGCGAAGATCACTTCGTCAATCGCCTCCTGTGCGCAGATCTCGGCGAGCCTGGCTTCGTCCCATATGGGAATGCCGTTGGGGTAGCGAGGCCCCGACAATGAAGCTGGATACCGCCGATCGGCGATTCCCGGGATTTGCGCCGCCGTGAATGCCACGACTTCACTCGCCGGATCGTCACGATAGACCACATTGAAATTGTGGAAGTCGCGACCTGCCGCACCCATGATGACGATGCGACGAGGCCCGGTTGGTCTCCTCACTGCTGCTCATCCTTCTGCAAAGGCCCATTCTCTCCATTGTGCGAACCTGGGCACAGCGTTCCTTGTTCGTCACACTGGGATCGCCATCGGTCTCGACACGAGCGGCGCACGAGCACCTCGTAGGCGCCGGCTGCGCGCTTCTTTCCATACCGCACCAACCCCTCACGTCCACGCAACAGAAGAAGTAGCAACTTGACACGCGAAGCTTAAAGTTCGGATGAATTAGAGGCCACCTCTGTCGCTCCGTTGAAGCACTTTTGACGAAGTCTGACACACGGAGAGGCTAGATCGTTTGCCCAGCCAAGCTATGAGCGTGTATTAATGTCCAGCGGTGTATTGTGCCGCCAGACACGGGACACGTATTTCAACCCTGCTTTGTCTTAGACCGGCGCGATTTAGACTATTCCTCAACGTGATGGCGATTGGATCAGTTTGGTGGTCATGCGTTCGGCAAAGAGCAAGGGTTCCGCACCCGGATTACCCGGCGGGGTCTTGGCTACTGGTTTCATAGTCCTGACTTTAGTCCCATTGCTGGCAGCGCGATTGAGCGGCATCGACGCCGTCGCACCGCTGCACGAGTTCGCAACTGCTTTTGGCTTGATGGCGAGTGCTCTCATCCTGCTCCAGTTTTGGAGCTCCGGGCGGTATGAAAGTCTGTCCGGCCGCATTGGGCTCGACAGAACCATGGGCTTCCACCGTATAGCTGCTTACGGTTTGCTGCTGTTCGCACTACTGCACCCACTTGGCTATGTGGCCTCGACATTTGTGTCCGACCCAAGTGCCGCATGGGCGAGACTCACCGGCATGCTGGCCAGTCCACGTCTCCGGTCGGGTGTCGTTGCGCTGGTTGGATTGTGTCTGCTCGTTGCATTGGGCGCTGTGCGAGAGCGGATCGCTTGGCGATACGAAACTTGGCGCGCTTCGCATGGCCTGATGGCAGGTGCCGTAGCATTGACCGTACTGCACCATGCGCTCACTGCCGGCAGCTACAGCCGTGAAGGTCTGCTGTACTATTTTTGGATCACCGCCGCGACAGTGGCGGCAATTGCTCTGCTCAACGTGTATGCCGTTCGGCCGTGGCGCATGTGGCGGTCAAGATGGGAAGTCGAGAGCGTCGCGCCGCTCGGCCTACGCACGTGGGGCATGACGCTCATCAGGAAAGGCCCCGACCGCTTTGATTTCCGCGCCGGTCAGTTCATTTGGCTCACGCTAGCGCCCAATTCGCCCCCCTTTCACGATCATCCATTCTCAATAGCCTCGGCACCGGCCGAGCTCCCACGTTTGAAGCTCATTATCCGCGAGGCCGGCGACTGCACCAATAGATTCGGAGAGACCGCGCCCGGCACACGGGTCGCCGTCGACGGCCCACATGGCAGCTTTTTTCTGGATCGGACGGGCAAGCGCGTGATCATGGTGGCTGGAGGCGTGGGTATCGCGCCGCTTCTGGGCATGCTCGAGGAAGCAGCATCGGAGGGCGACGGTCGGTTCTTCCACCTCCTCTATGCGGCCAGGAAACCAGACGAATTCGCCTGTATGGCACGCCTGTCCGAGCTGCAATCGCATCTAAACCTTTCGGTACGCTACTTAGTCGATACAGATGCGCGAGCTCCCGAGTTTATCCAAGGCCCTGTCCGGCCGGAGCATGTCAACGCGGCCCTGGGTCCATCTCCACGTGACGCGATCGCATACGTCTGCGGGCCGCCCCGCATGATGGAAGATGTTACGGATGCGCTGCTGGAGTTGGGCGTGCCGGCGAATGCGATCCACTACGAGCGGTTCGATTTCGGCGCCGGCAAGGGAAGGCTCGACCGCCGGCGAAAACGACAGGCGATAGCCATACTCCTAGCGCTCGCGCTCGGAGCCGCAGTGTTCAGCCTGAGCTGATCGTCACTTCCTCGATAGCTCTACGAGGTAGGCGACAATCTTTGCTCGCACCTGTGCGTCGCCGGCATGGTGATTCTTGAGGAATGCGTCCAGACTTGAGGTTTTCGCTTCCTCAGTCTGTCCCTTAAGGTTTGCAGCGAGAGCGGCAGCGCGCGCGTGGCACTTGGCGCAATATTCCTTGTAAAGCGTCGCGTCTGCACGCGCCGACACCGTGAACAGCGCCATCACAATCAAAGATAAGGCGCCCATCCAAGCGCGGCGGGGATTCGGCATCATCTGCATGGTAAGTCTCCGTCCACATGGAGCTCTTCATTGGCTAAACGCGGAAGGTGAGTAAAGCGACATCATCTCCGAAATCAGACAAAAGCGATAATCTGATCTGTCGATCTCAAATAAGGCTTCGCCGTTTCGCCGCCCAGTTCAATCCGCGCAAACTTTGGAGCAACCTCTCCGCCCAACCCAGAGAAATTCTAGCGACAGACAGTCTTCCAAGTGGAGCAAACCATTCCTGCCCCATGCAGAGCTCCTTGAGGCGACGTCGCAAAACCCTGGCGGGAGCGGCTAACGATCCCGCGGAGTTCATCGCCGAGCAATCGCAGAGGTTCGCTCGCACCATCGATTTCTTTTTTGTGATCGATCAATGCGCCGCAGCACTGGAGGCGTATGAGAATTTCGAACACAGGCGCTCGTACCTGGCGGGCCGGTACTCACCATTCTCGCCATTACACGCAACGTATTGGCGGTGGCTCGGTTACGTCTGAAACAACGTAGCGGCGCTGCTACCGCGGCTCAGGAGCAAGTTCATGCGCAGGATGAAAGCCGCGATCTTTGTCGAACCGGGTCGGATCGTTCTCGACGAGAAACCAATCCCTGATCCAGGTCCGCTCGATGCGGTAATCCGCATCACTACGACAACGATCTGCGGCACTGACGTTCACATCCTCAAGGGCGAGTACCCCGTCGCCAAGGGACTGACGGTCGGACATGAGCCTGTCGGCATTGTTGAAAAGCTCGGCTCGGAGGTGCGCGGTTTCCGAGAAGGACAGCGCGTCATTGCCGGCGCCATCACCCCTTCCGGCACATCGGCGGCCTGCCTCTGCGGCTTCCATTCGCAGGACGGGGCTGGCACGGAAAGCGGCTGGAAAGCGATCGGCGGTTGGAAATTCGGCAACACCATCGACGGTGCGCAGGCCGAATATCTGCTCGTTCCAGATGCCGCCGCGAATCTTGCCCCGGTGCCGGACAGTCTCACTGACGAGCAGGTGCTTATGTGCCCCGATATCATGTCCACCGGCTTTTCTGGTGCGGAGAGGGGCGGCGTCCGCATCGGCGATGCCGTAGCCGTCTTCGCACAGGGACCGATTGGCCTTTGTGCGACAGCCGGTGCCCGGCTTATGGGCGCGACAACTGTTATCGGAGTCGAGACCGTGCCTGCACGCGCGGAAATGGCCCACCGCATGGGGGCGGACCATGTTGTCGACTTCAAAACGACGGATCCTGTGGCCGAGATCATGCGACTGACGAACGGCCGCGGCGTTGATGTCGCCATTGAAGCGCTTGGGCGTCAGGAAACGTTCGAGTGGGCTCTTAGAGTGCTACGTCCCGGCGGAACGCTATCGTCGCTCGGCGTTTACTCTGACGACCTTCGCATCCCGCTAGGCGCTTTTGCGGCCGGCCTCGGAGACTTCACGATCGTCTCCACGCTGTGTCCCGGCGGGAAGGAGCGCATGCGGCGCCTCATGAATGTCGTAGCGGCCAGCAAGGTGGACACGCGCCCGCTTGTGACGCATCGCTTTAAGCTTGATCAGATCGAAGCGGCCTATGATCTTTTCGCGCATCAACGCGACGGCGTCCTCAAGGTAGCCATCACGCCGTGATGTGCATATTCTCCTAATACTAACCTCACGGGCGCAACTTCCGCGGGCACGGGCGCGCGGGAGCTCGACTGCGTAAGGTCCAGCGAGAGAACTTGAATGAAGATTGATATTGCATCACGCCGCACGTCCATCGGGATAACCATCGTCTTACTGGCCGCCGCGTATTTCGCATGGGGGCGCTTCTCGGGCAGCGGTTTGCCCCCCGGCATCGCCAGCGGCAACGGCCGTATTGAGGCCGTTGAGATTGACGTAGCAACAAAGACTGCCGGGCGGATCAAGGAAATCCTGGTCAATGAAGGGGATTTCGTCGAGGTCGGGCAGGCGTTGGCGCGCATGGATACCGATCAGCTTGAAGCTCAACGCCGGCAGGCCGAGGCACAACTCAAACGCGCCACGATCGGGATCGACACTGCCCGCAGCCTTGTCGCCCAACGCGAAGCAGAGCGCACGGCCGCGGAGGCAGTGGTCGCGCAGCGCAAGGCTCAGCTCGATGCAGCTCAGCGTAAGCTCGCGCGATCCGAGGAGCTAGCGCGGCGGGAGACTGTTTCGCGGCAGGTTCTGGATGACGACCGAGCTACGGAGCAAGCAGCCCATGCCGCCGTAGCTGCGGCGCAAGCTCAGCGCGCCGCGACTGACGCTGGGATAAGCGCGGCGAAAGCGCTGGTTGTTGACGCCGAGGCCGCAGCGGATGCTGCTCAGGCGGCGATCGAGAGCATTGCCACAGACATCAATGACAGCACTTTGAAGTCCCCTCGTCCCGGACGCGTTCAGTATCGCGTTGCTCAGCCAGGCGAAGTTTTGTCGGGTGGCGGCCGCGTCCTAAATCTTGTGGACTTGGGAGATGTGCACATGACCTTCTTCCTACCGACGGCACAGGCAGGGCGCGTCGCCATCGGTGCCGATGCGCGGATCGTGCTCGATGCGGCACCGGAGTACGCAATTCCCGCCAAAATCAGCTTCGTGGCCAACGTGGCGCAGTTCACGCCCAAGACGGTGGAGACCGAGGAAGAACGTCAGAAGCTCATGTTCCGGATCAAAGCGCAGATCTCGCCAGAGCTCCTGAAGAAGTACGTGGAGCACGTTAAAACCGGCCTGCCGGGCATCGCCTATGTGCGGCTGTCGCCTGATGCCGCGTGGCCCGCAAAACTACCGGCAAAGCCCCTGCAATGACCACTATGCCTAGCTCGACTAATGGCGGCGGCGCGATCGTTGTTCGGCTCGAGAATGTCGGCCACTCATACGGTACGACGCGCGCGCTCGAGTCGGTCACACTCGATCTGCCCGCAGGCTGCATGGTCGGTCTGATCGGGCCGGATGGCGTCGGCAAATCGAGCCTATTATCGCTGATCGCCGGCGCGCGTGTAATCCAGGACGGGCGCATCGAGGTGCTCGGCGGCAATATTTCCAATCCGCAATACCGCCAGGCCGCTTACACGCGCATTGCCTACATGCCGCAGGGCTTCGGCAAGAATCTCTACCCGACACTTTCCGTCTTCGAGAATGTCAATTTCTTCGGTCGTCTGTTCGGCCACAACAGGCGGGAACGCAATCGCCGCATTAGCCAGCTTCTCGAGCGCACGGGACTGGCCAAGTTTGCGGATCGGCCGGCCGGAAAGCTTTCCGGCGGCATGAAGCAGAAGCTCGGGCTTTGCTGCGCGCTGATTCATGATCCTGACCTTCTGATCCTCGATGAGCCGACAACCGGCGTCGATCCTCTGTCGCGTCGGCAGTTCTTGGAGCTGATAGACGATATCCGGCGCGATCACGATCACACGCGCATGAGCGTCATCGTCGCAACCGCATATATGGAGGAGGCAAGCCGCTTCGACTGGCTGGTCGCCATGGACGCCGGCCGGGTCCTCGCGACCGGAACCCCGCATGATCTGCTGGAACACACGGGAGCCCCCAATCTTGATGCGGCATTCATCGCGCTTCTACCCGAGGACAAGCGCCGTGATCATCACTCCGTGGTCATTCCGCCGCGGGACGCGGCGGTCGACAGCGAGATCGCCATCGACGCAGAGCATCTGACCATGCGATTCGGCGACTTCGTCGCCGTCGACAATGTCAGCTTCCGTATTCCGCGCGGCGAGATCTTTGGCTTTCTCGGCTCGAACGGCTGCGGAAAGACAACAACCATGAAGATGCTGACCGGCCTCCTTCCGGTCACAGAAGGCACTGCGAAACTATTCGGACGCGAGGTAAATCCCAGCGACATCGATGTCCGGCGCCGGGTTGGCTACATGTCTCAAGCATTCTCGCTCTACTCAGAGCTGACCGTTCGCCAGAACCTCGAACTTCACGCTCGGCTGTTCGACATGAGTCCAAGCGTGATTCCTCAGCGCATCGCGGTAATGTCCGGACGCTTCGGCTTACGCGACGTTATGGATGCGCTGCCTGAAGATCTGCCGCTCGGCATCCGCCAACGCCTGTCCCTCGCCGTGGCAATGATACATTCGCCGGACATTCTCATCCTTGACGAGCCGACCTCCGGTGTCGATCCGGTCGCCCGCGATGCTTTCTGGCAAATCCTTTCGGATCTCTCGCGCAAGGACAACGTCACGATTTTCGTTTCGACGCATTTCATGAACGAGGCGGAGTTGTGCGACCGCATATCGCTCATGCATGCCGGCAAGGTTCTCGTCAGCAATACACCCGCTGCGATCATCGCGAAGCGCTCCGCGAGTTCGCTGGATGAGGCGTTCATCGCTTACCTCGAGGACGCAATCGAGCAGGAACCGGTCAAAGCTGCGCAGGCCGCAAATGTACCATCCGTCGACGAGGCGGGTGCGCCGCATCGGGCCTGGTCCAGCTTTCCTTTCCTCGATCTGCGCCGCATGCTCGCCTACACACAAAGGGAAACGCTAGAACTGCGCCGAGATCCGATCCGAGGCACACTCGCCGTACTCGGCACTGTCATCCTGATGTTCGTCATCGGCTACGGCATCAACATGGATGTCGAAGATCTATCGTTCGCCGTTCTCGATCGCGACGACACGAGCATCAGTCGTGACTACGCACTCCAGATCGCCGGATCCCGCTACTTCATCGAGAAGCGACCAATTACCGACTACGATGATCTGGATCGCAGAATGACAAATGGTGACATCAGTCTGGCCATCGAGATTCCACCCGGCTTCAGTCGGGATGTAGCGCGCGGAAAGAATGTGCAGATCGGGGCCTGGATCGACGGGGCCATGCCCATGCGTGCTGAGACCATCCGGGGATATGTGCAGGGAATGCACGCCAACTGGCTCACCCAAAAGGCACGTGAACAATACGGTGCGGCCTCGATCAGGGACTTCAATCTCGAGATTCGCTATCGCTACAATCCCAGCGTTCTGAGCATTGTGGCTATGGTGCCTGCCATCATGCCAATGCTCCTGCTGATGATTCCGGCGATGCTTGCCGCACTAAGCGTGGTTCGTGAAAAGGAACTCGGTTCGATCATTAATTTCTACGTCACGCCGGTGACACGCATGGAATTCCTCATCGGTAAGCAACTCCCGTACATCGCGCTTGCCTTCATGAACTTCCTGATGTTGACGGCATTTGCCATTTTTGCGTTCCGAGTGCCATTCACCGGCAGTTTCCTGACGCTCTCGGTCGCCGCCCTGCTTTATGTGATCATCACTACCGGAATGGGGCTGGTCATCTCCTCCTTCATGAAAAATCAGATTGCAGCCCTCTTTGGTACCGCACTGATAACGCTCATTCCCGCATCCCAGTACTCGGGCGTGATCGATCCCGTGTCGTCTCTGGAGGGTGTCGGCAAACTAATCGGCCAGATCTATCCGACGACCTATTTCGTCACGATCTCGCGTGGAACATTCTCAAAGGCGCTGAGCTTCGGCGATCTCGCATCTTCCTTCATTCCGCTGCTCATAGCCATCCCGGTTATCTACGCCCTGGGAGTGATGCTTCTGAATAAGCAGGCACGGTAGACGATGCGCCTCTCGCATGTCTTCAATCTCGGCATCAAGGAAATGCGCGGCCTCGCGCGTGACCCCGTCATGCTGATCCTGATGATCTACTCCTTTACCGTGTCGATCTACACAGCAGCGACGGCCATGCCCGAAACGCTGAACCGTGCGGCAATCGCGATTGTCGACGAGGACCGCTCGCCCATCTCCTCGCGCATTATTATGTCGTTTTATCCGCCATTCTTCGTGCCACCGCAGATCATCACGCAAACAGAAATGGATGTCCGGATGGATGCCGGGCTCGATACTTTCGCGCTCGACATTCCGCCCAATTTCCAAAGAGATCTTTTCGCTGGCAAATCGCCGACCATCCAGCTCAATGTTGATGCGACGCGCGCCGCGCAGGCGTTTACCGGGGGCGGGTATGTCCAGGCCATTGTGTCGGCGGAGGTCGACGAGTTCCTGACTGGTCACCGAGGTGGGGCCAGTGTGCCGGTGGAATTGGCGATTAGGACGCGTTTTAATCCCGAACTCAACAAGGGTTGGTTCGGAGCCATCTCGGAAGTGATATCGTCAATTGCCATGCTCTCTATTGTGCTCACGGGCGCAGCACTCATTCGCGAGCGCGAGCACGGTACGATCGAGCATCTCCTGGTCATGCCAGTTACGCCGTTGGAGATCATGGTGAGTAAGGTCTGGTCCATGGGCCTGGTTGTCTTAATCGCCTCGTCGCTCTCGATACTGGTCGTTGTGCAAGTGTTGCTCAGTGTCCCCGTCGCGGGCTCACTTATCCTGTTTATAGCGGCCACAGCATTGATGCTGTTTGCGACGACGTCGCTTGGGATCTTCTTGGGGACTATCGCCGGCTCGATGCCCCAATTCGGCCTGCTGATAATGCTCGTGCTGTTGCCGCTAGAAATGCTTTCTGGTGCCATGACGCCACGCGAGAGCATGCCGGATACCATCCAGTACCTGATGCTCGTAGCGCCCACCACGCACTTCGTCATGCTAGCGCAGGGGATACTCTTTCGCGGTGCCGGATTGAACGTCGTGTGGCCGCAACTTCTAGCGCTTGGCGTTATCGGTGCGGCGCTCTTCGCCCTGGCGCTCCGCCGCTTCAGGCAGTTCCTACGTTGATCAAGCGCAGGAATTGGCGACAGGAGAATTCACAGGTCAGCCACACTTGGTTCATTGGTTGGGGACATGCTCCGACGACATATCGAAAGTTCGCGACCACCGGATTCATTCCTTAGTGGCCTGAAGTATGTCGCATGGCTCCCTGTATGCAACGCTCAATGCGCGCAGCACCGGCCTCACATTGCCCTCGGCTGCGCTGCGGCCTAGAACTTCGCCCATCATGAGCCACTCGCGGGCTCCCCTTCAGCGCCACGGCACAAGCCCATGACTGCAGATCTCGCCATCGTACTCACTTTGCTTGTTGCTACCATCGTGCTGTTCGCCTTCAACAGGCCACGCATGGACGCCGTTGCGCTGATCGTGATGGTTGTCCTGCCCCTGACGGGTGTGATCAGCGTGACTGAGGCCTTGCGCGGCCTCAGTGATCCCAATGTCCTGCTTATCGCGACGCTATTTGTGATCGGCGAAGCATTGGTCCGCACCGGGGTCGCCCAGAAGCTCGGTGACCTCCTTGTTCATCATGCTGGTCGCAGCGAGACCGGCTTGATCCCGTTGCTCATGATAATGGTTGCCGGCATCGGTGCATTCATGAGTTCCACGGGCGTTGTCGCCATCTTTATTCCGATCGTTCTCAGCGTAGCCTCCAACACCGGGATCGCACCGGGACGCCTGATGATGCCCCTCAGCATGGCGGCGCTAATCAGTGGCATGATGACATTGGTCGCAACGGCGCCAAATCTGGTCATCCAGAGCCAACTCGTCGCCTGGGGGCACGACGGCTTCTCATTCTTTGCGTTTACGCCGTTCGGCGTGCCGATCCTGATCCTCGGCATCCTCTACATGCTAGTCACCCGGCCATGGCTGACGCCTCGCGCACCGGCGCTCGAGACAGCTGCTCGGCCGTCCTTTGCGCAATGGATCGAAGACTATCGTCTGGCGAGCCGCGAATACCGCTTGCGACTCACGGAAGCTTCGCCCTGGGTTGGCAAGCACCTCGGCGAACTGGATCTTAGGGCCGCCGCCGGCATCAATATCCTGGCTGTCGATCGCGCAACCCGCTTCGGTGGCGAACTCATCCGCCCTCAGGCACACACCAAGCTCAGGACCGGCGATGTTCTCTTCCTTGATGTATTCAATCCCGCGGCCGACATCGCCGAGATCAGCCATACCTTCGGTCTGGAGAGGCTCCCCCTCACAGGCAACTATTTCACCCATCAGGCCCAGAGCATCGGCATGGCCGAGCTGCTCATCCCGCCGCGCTCGTCCTTGGTCGGCCAAAGTGTGGTCGATGCGCGCTTCCGATCAGCGTATGACCTCGCGGTCATCGGTCTCAAGCGTGGGCCGACGCCGCATGAAGGTCCGATAGTCCACGAGCGCCTGCAGGCCGGAGATACGCTGCTCGTCGTGGGGCCCTGGCGCGCCATTCGCCGCGTGCAAACCGATCGACACAATCTCATCCCGCTCGCCATGCCCGCAGAGTTGGATAATGTCATCGAGAAGCCCGGGATGGCCCCTGCAGCCATTGCTGTCCTTGTTCTCGTAGTGCTGATGATGGCGAGCGGTGTTGTACCCAACGTGCTCGCAGCGATGATAGGGTGCCTGCTGCTCGGCTTCTTCGGCTGTATCGATATGGATCGAGCCTACGCTGCCATCCACTGGCAGACTCTGCTCTTGATCGTTGGCATGCTCCCCTTCTCCATTGCCCTGCAAAAGACCGGCGGCGTCGACTTAGCAGCTGAGGCATTGACCGGGCTCATCGGCCACGCGGGACCGCGGGCAGCGCTGGCCGCCCTCTTCGTTGCTACCGCCGCGCTCGGTCTCTTCATCTCCAACACCGCTACGGCCGTGCTCATGGCGCCGATTGCAATGACTATGGCCTCGACCATGCAGGTTTCGCCCTATCCCTTTGCCATGACTGTCGCGCTCGCAGCTTCGACCGCCTTCATGACGCCGGTTTCCTCGCCCGTGAATACGCTCGTCATCGGCCCCGGCAATTACCGCTTCATGGACTTCGTCCGCATCGGCGTGCCCTTTGCACTCATCGTGCTGGTGGTGACCGTCTCACTTGTGCCGCTGATGTTCCCATTCAACTAGGTGCGCTCACGCTTTCCTGTACGCTCTGGGGAAATTACGCGCGCTCCGGAATCACATCTTTCGCCCTCTCATCGCACGAGCAGAGGCAACCGAGCCTGAAGGCGCGCCGGTACGGCCAATCAGGTCGATCGGAGGGCGGCACGAACTCTCACGCGCGGCCAGGTTGGATGTGACAGGACGTTTTGTCAGGCGTCTACCGGTACGCTATCATTTGTCGAGGATAGTTCAGACCGGGAGTGACGGTGATGCTTGACAAATCGGACGCGAAAACTGCCGCCCGCCGCAGTGTCGTCGTGCAGGGCTTCACCAACAGTATTCTGGACCCGGACGCACCAATGGTCGGGGCCGTCGAAGATGGCGGCACAATCATTGCCAATACAGCACCTGGCTGCTGGGGGCCGATGATCACACCCCGCCTGCGCGGTGGGCACGAGGTCACGCAACCTGTCTATGTAGAGGGTGCCGAGCCTGGCGACGGGATCGCGATTCGCATTCGCGACATCACCGTGACGTCGATCGCGACCGCCTCGGGCCATGATTCCTCACCGAGCGGCTATTGCCTCGGCGATCCCTATGTCGCAGCGCGCTGCCCGACCTGCGATGAGGTCTGGCCCGAAACCCATATCGAGGGCATCGGGCAGAACGCCGTGGTCTGCAACAAATGCGGCAACCCGGTGAAGCCGTTCGAGATCGTGCACGGCTACACCGTCGTTTTCGACGAAACGCGGCATGTCGGTCTGACCATGCCCAAGGCCGCCGCTGAGAAGATTGCTCGAAACGCGCATCATTATGCGGCTCTTCCGGATCAGTCTGTGCAGCATCCGATCCTCACCTTCGCGCCTTCCGATATGCCGGGCGTCATGGTGCGGATGCGGCCCTTCCTCGGGCAGCTCGGCACGATGCCGTCGATCGCGATGCCCGACTCGCACAATGCCGGCGACTTCGGTG
>JAEZBZ010000123.1 GCA_023412745.1 Pseudomonadota bacterium
GTGGAGTAACGCTTGCCCTCCTGCTGCAGGATCGGGCTGAGACATGACAACCAGATGAAATGACGGCCGACGTGACAGATCTGACCAAACTGACACTTGCTGAAGCGCGCGATGGCCTGAAGGCCAAGACGTTCACAGCCACCGAGCTGACGACCGCCTTCGTTGACGCCATCGAGACCGCCAATCCGGAGCTCAACGCTTACGTCGTGGTGACGCCGGAAAAGGCCCTGGCGCGGGCCAAGGACAGCGACGCCCGCATCGCGCGCGGCGAAGCACGTGATCTGGAAGGTTTGCCGCTCGGCATCAAGGATCTGTTCTGCACCGAGGGCGTGCATGCGCAGGCCTGCAGCCATGTGCTCGACGGGTTCAAGCCGACTTATGAATCGACCGTCACCCAGAATTTGTGGGATGGCGGCGCTATCATGCTCGGCAAGCTCAACATGGACGAGTTCGCCATGGGCTCGTCGAACGAGACCAGCTACTACGGTCCGGTAGTCAGCCCCTGGCGGCGCGCGGGCGGCTCCAACGCCAAGCTGGTGCCGGGCGGCTCGTCGGGCGGTTCAGCGGCGGCCGTTGCGGCCGATCTGTGCCTGGCAGCGACGGCGACCGATACCGGCGGTTCGATCCGCCAGCCGGCGGCTTTGACCGGAACCGTCGGCATCAAGCCGACCTACGGGCGTTGCTCGCGCTGGGGCGTCGTGGCGTTCGCCTCGTCGCTCGATCAGGCCGGCCCGATCGCCAAGACGGTGCGCGACAGCGCCATCATGCTGAAGGCGATGGCGAGCTACGATGCCAAGGACTCCACGTCGGTCAATCAGCCGGTGCCGGATTATGAGGCTGAACTGGCGCGCGGCGTGAAGGGGCTGCGCGTTGGCGTGCCGAAGGAGTATCGCGTAGATGGCATGGCGTCGGAAATCGAAGATCTCTGGCAGAAGGGCATCGCCTGGCTGAAGGATGCCGGTGCCACCATTCACGAGATCAGCCTGCCGCATACGAAATACGCGCTGCCGGCCTATTACATCGTGGCGCCAGCCGAAGCGTCCTCGAACCTCGCCCGCTACGATGGCGTACGCTACGGTCTGCGCGTGCCCGGCAAGGATCTGGTTGATACCTACGAGAGCACGCGCGCCAAAGGCTTCGGCAAGGAAGTCCGCCGCCGCATCCTGATCGGCACCTACGTGCTGTCGGCAGGCTACTACGATGCTTACTACCTAAAGGCGCAGAAGGTGCGCACACTCATCAAGCGCGACTTCGACGAGGCCTGGAACAATGTGGACGTGGTGCTGACGCCGACGACGCCGTCGCCCGCCTTCGCGTTCGGTGAGAAGTCCGGCGACCCACTGGCGATGTACCTGGAAGACATCTTCACCGTCACCGTCAACATGGCCGGATTGCCGGGCATCTCGGTGCCCGCGGGACTGTCCCAGCAGGGCACGCCGCTGGGCCTGCAGCTCATCGGCAAGCCGTTTGACGAGGGAACGCTGTTCCGCGCCGGCCAGGTAATCGAAAACGCCGCCGGCCGGTTCTCCGTGCCCGAGCGATGGTGGAACAAAGCTTAAATAGGGGGATAGGCCGATGGCCAACCGTTTGCCGAAAGACTGCGCCACGATGGCGGATGTGCGGGCCGAGATCGACCGGATCGATACTGCCCTGGTCGATGTTATCGCCGAACGGTTTGGCTTCGTGGAGCGGGCCTGGCAGCTGAAGCTGCAGGCCAATCAGCAGGCCAACGTGCCCTGGCGCAATCAGCAGGTGATCGACCGCGTGCGGGCGCGCGCCGAGGAACGTGGCGTTCCGCCGGATCTGTGCGAGGCGCTGTGGCGGCAGATGATCGGCTGGTTCATCCAGTACGAGGAAGAGAAATTGCGCGACGAGCTTGAGGCGAAGGGCAAGGATAGCTGATGGAGGGTCTGCAGCCTTTCCACCCCGGTGCTCTGGTGACGATTGCGTTGCTCAATCCGGCGGTGATCCTGGTTGGGTTCCTGATGGGCCGGCAGGCCGATCAGTGGCAGAAGCTGATCGTTGCGGCGTTCGTGGCGGCCATCGCGGGCGCCATCGCAATATGGATCGGCGCGTGGCTGCGTATCATCCCTGCGCGTGGTCTCGGTGGCGAGGCTGGCCTGTTCGCGCTGCAAATGGGCTTCGGTTTCGTTTGGGCCGCAATCGGCTACATGTTCAGGCGGCGGTGACTGAAATACTGATACGTCGCGTTTGAAGATCGAAATTGGACTAGAGACGTCATGCAGGAACGAGCGAAGTCGAACAACCTGATCTCCGGCGCCACGGGCGATTGGGAGGTCGTGATCGGCATGGAAGTGCACGCGCAGGTCAACTCGCGCGCCAAGCTGTTCTCCGGCGCCTCGACGGCGTTCGGTGGCGAGCCCAACAGCCACGTATCTCTGGTCGACGCCGCGATGCCGGGCATGCTGCCGGTGATCAACCAGGAATGCGTCGCGCAGGCGGTGCGCACCGGGCTCGGGCTGAAGGCCGAGATCAACCTCAAGAGCGTGTTCGATCGCAAGAACTACTTCTACCCCGATCTGCCGCAGGGCTATCAGATTTCGCAGTTCAAGCAGCCGATCGTCGGCGAGGGTCAGATCGAGATCGACGTCGACGGTGAGACGATGACCGTCGGTATCGAGCGCCTGCATCTGGAACAGGACGCGGGCAAGTCGATCCACGACCAGCATCCGGATTATTCCTACGTCGATCTCAACCGCTCTGGCGTCGCGCTGATGGAGATCGTGTCGCGGCCGGATCTGCGTTCGTCCAAGCAGGCGCAGGCTTACGTCACTAAGCTGCGCACCATCCTGCGCTATCTCGGAACCTGCGACGGCGACATGGAGAAGGGCAACCTGCGCGCCGATGTCAACGTATCGGTGCGGCGTCCAGGAGATCCTCTGGGCACGCGTTGCGAGATCAAGAACGTCAACTCGATCCGGTTCATCGGCCAGGCGGTCGAAGCTGAAGCGCGCCGCCAGATCGGCATCATCGAGGACGGAGGAACCATCGACCAGGAAACGCGGCTGTTCGATCCCGGCAAGGGCGAGACGCGCTCCATGCGCTCCAAGGAAGAGGCGCACGACTACCGCTATTTCCCCGATCCGGACCTGCTGCCGCTGGAGTTCGAGCAGTCCTGGGTGGATGACCTGAAGGCGCGTCTGCCGGAGCTGCCGGACGAGAAGAAGGCGCGTTTCATCTCCAGTTTCGGCCTGTCGGATTACGACGCCGCCGTATTGGTGGCCGAGCGCGAGTCGGCTGATTACTTCGAGCAGGTCGCCGATGGCCGCGACGGCAAACTCGCTGCCAACTGGGTGATCAACGAGTTGTTCGGCCGCCTGAACAAGGAAGGTTTGGACATCGCGCAGTCGCCGATTTCGGCGGCGCAGCTCGGCGGAATCGTGGCGCTGATCGCCTCCAACACCATCTCGGGCAAGATCGCCAAGGATCTGTTCGAGATCGTGTGGACCGAGGGCGGCGATCCGGCCGAGATCGTAGAGACGCGGGGCATGAAGCAGGTCACCGACACCGGCGCCATCGAAAAGGCGGTCGATGCGGTGATCGCGGCCAACCCGGACAAGGTCGAGCAGGTGAAGGCGAAGCCCTCGATGCTGGGCTGGTTCGTCGGCCAGGTGATGAAGGGCACAGGCGGCAAGGCCAATCCGGCCGCCGTCAACGAGGTTCTGAAGCAGAAGCTTGGCCTCTGAGGCGCGGGCAGCGGGGCAGGCCGGCTGGACCGAAGCCAGATTTGGGCTGGATCTCCGGTCGCATCGGTAAGCGCGACTACGCCGCCTTCCCGGTCTTTATGCCCGGGACCTATCTACCCGCCTATCGCGGCGGCCGGGGCAAGACTGCTGGCGCGAACCCCTCGCGCGGGCGCTTGCGCCGACCTCGCTCCATCAAGAGGTAACGATGTGCGCGCCCCGCCACTAAACGTGCGCGACGCCGCAACCGCAAAAGGCCCGCGCCTGGACAGACGCGGGCTGAATCTTCCGGCAACCGGTTCTGAGCTTAGAACAGGCCTTCGAACTTCTTCTTGAAGCGAGACAGGCGACCGCTGCGGTCGAGCAGCTTCTGGTCGCCGCCGGTCCAAGCCGGATGCGTGGTCGGGTCGATGTCGAGCGTCAGGGTGTCGCCCTCTGCACCGTAGGTCGAGTACGTCATGAACTCGGTACCGTCGGTCATGACGACCTTGATCTGGTGGTAGTCGGGATGGACGTCAGCGCTTTTCTTCATGGCACGGCTCTCGGACAATGGCGGCAGCATGCGCCAGAAGGCGCGGCACCCCGGATCTTGAAGGATGATCTCAAGCGCGAACTCATAGTGGAAACCGGCGCCGGACACAAGTCGTGGGGCTATGTCGCAGGTGGTAGATGAGAGAGGGTAACTTGCCTACGCGGCGTCATCTGGGCATGGTCCGCGAGAACAGCGGATTTTGAGAGAGGTTAACGCGACGTGGCGCGGCGCAGGACAGCCAGTATCGGAGCCGACGAGCCGACGCCCGAGGGCGCGCCGGAAGCCACATCCAGAAGGCCGTCGCTGAAGCCGCTGCTGGCGATGAAATCCTACGTCCTGGCGCACCCGGCCAAGTTGGTGCTGGCGGTGCTGGCGCTGTTGATGTCCGCGCTGGCCATGTTGTCGCTGCCGCTTGCCGTGCGGCGCATGATTGACCTCGGCTTTTACGGAAGCGATGACGCCTTCATCAACCGGTATTTCGCGGTCATCCTGATGATAGGCATCGTGCTGGCGATCGCCAGCGCGGCGCGCATGTATCTGGTCAACTGGCTGGGCGAGCGCGTGGTGGCCGATCTGAGGGCAGACGTGTTTCGCCATCTGGCGCGGCTCGGGCCCGCGTTCTACGAGACCACGCATTCCGGCGAGGTGATGAGCCGCCTGACCGCCGATACAACGCAGATCAAGGCTGCCGCCGGCACTGCGCTCAGCCAGGCGCTGCGCAATCTCGTGATGCTGGTCGGGGCGCTGATCATGATGTTCGTGACCAGTACCCAGCTTTCGCTGCTTGTGCTGGTTGCCATTCCGGCCATCGTGCTGCCGCTGATCGCCTATGGCCGCGCGGTCAGGCGGCTTTCGCGCAAGGCGCAGGATACGCTGGCGGACGCGTCCGCCTATGCCGCCGAGAACCTGGCCGCGGTGCGGACCCTACAGGCGTTCACCAGCGAGCAGATCGTCTCGCAGCGTTTCGCCGGCGCGGTGGAGACGGCGTTCGATGCGGCGCGTGCCCGGCTCCAGGCGCGTGCGGGGCTGACTGCAATTACCATCATGCTGGTGTTCGCCAGCATCGTCGGCGTGCTGTGGATCGGCGCTGACGCCGTAGTGCGCGGCGAGATGACCGGCGGTCGTCTCAGCCAGTTCGTGCTGTACGCGGTGCTCGCGGCGGCGGCCCTGGCCGAGCTGTCGGAGGTGTGGGGCGAGGTCTCGCAGGCAGCCGGTGCAGCCGAGCGGCTGACCGAAGTGCTGGCCATCGTGCCGCAAATCCGTACGCCGGCAAATCCGACGCCGTTGCCGATGCCGGCTCGCGGCCATATCGCGTTCGACGACGTCAGCTTCGCCTATCCCGCGCGCGAGACCTCGACACTCGACCATGTGTCGTTCGAGGTCAGCCCTGGCGAGACGGTGGCGCTGGTTGGCCCGTCCGGTTCGGGCAAGAGCACGGTGTTCAACCTGCTGCTGCGCTTCTTCGATCCACTGCAGGGCCTAATCCGCATCGATGGCGTGCCGATCGCCACCGCCGACCTTGATGAACTGCGCAAGCGGATGGCGCTGGTGCCGCAGGACGTGGCACTGTTCGCGGATAGCATTTCGGAGAACATCCGCTACGGCAAGCCGGATGCGACCGAAGCCGAGATCACCGCCGCCGCCAAGGCCGCCCAGGCCCATGATTTCATCGCGGCGCTGCCGGAGGGTTACGCCACGCGCATCGGCGAGCGCGGCATGGCGCTGTCCGGTGGCCAGCGTCAGCGCATCGCCATCGCGCGCGCCATCTTACGCGATGCCCCGATCCTGTTGCTCGGCGAGGCGACGAGCGCGCTGGACGCCGAAAGTGAAGTCGCGGTGCAGACAGCGCTGGAACAGGTGATGCGCGGGCGCACGACGCTGGTCATCGCACACCGGCTGGCCACCATTCAGAAGGCCGATCGCATCCTGGTGCTGGAAGGCGGGCGCATCGCCGAGAGCGGCACGCACACCAGCCTATTGCGCAAAAACGGGCTGTACGCGCGGCTCGCCGATCTGCAGTTCTCGGTCGAGCCGGCGCAGTAGGCGCGGGGCATCCCCCGCTCCCGGCGCATCGTTCACATCGTGTGTAGTCTATCCTCACCAGCGCGCGGATGACGGAGGTGGCCCCAAGCCCCTCGAACTCGGAGCGGCTGCTTCGTCAGCGGTTGGTGAGTTTCAGCTCGATGCGGCGGTTGCGGCGCAGGACTTCCTCGCTGGCGCCCTCTTCTAGGGGCGCGAATTCGCCGAAGCCTGCCGCGACGAGCCGGTTGGGCGGCACGCCACGCGACGCCAGATAGCGCACCACCGAGATTGCGCGCGCCGTCGACAGCTCCCAGTTCGACGGGAACTGCGCCGTCCTGATCGGGACGTCGTCCGTGTGACCGGCGACGAGGAAGTTGCGGTCGGGCACCGTCGCGAGCACCTGCGCGACCTTCTCGAGCGCGGCCTTGCCCTCGGGCTTGACGGACGTCTTGCCCGACTCGAACAGGATGTCGTTCGGCAGCGCGATGATCATGCGGCCGTCGCGGATCACGACCT
>JAEZBZ010000205.1 GCA_023412745.1 Pseudomonadota bacterium
AACGTGGTCTGCGCCCGCGTCGTGGCGGCCTGCAACAGTTCATCGTCGGAGACGACGCCGGGGCCGGGGAAGTCCTCGTGCGCGAAGTAGGGCTCCAGCGGCTTGGTGCGCAGGAGCTGGCGCGCCAGTTTCATACCCGCCACCATGACGCGGCGGTCGATCTCGGCGTCGAGATAGTTGGTCTGGATGATCGGCGGCGCGAACGGATCGGCGGAGCGAATGCGCACGTATCCCTTGCTCTCCGGACGCTGCTGCCAGGCGGCAACCGTCATGCCGGGCTGATCTTCGAGCTTTCCCTGTTCGCCCTCCTTATAGCTCGCGGGCGTGAAGGTGAGCTGCAGGTCGGAGCTGTCCGCGGTCTCGCCGGAATGCCAGAAGCAGTAGACCATGGTCGGGCTGAGCGAGAGAATGCCCTTGCGCTGGAACGCCCACTTGGCGACTTCCGAGTACAGCCTCAGCCCGCGCACTTGTTCGTTGATGGTCTCGATGTTCTTCACGCGTGCCACCGTGCGCGGCGCGTAGTGATCCTGCAGGCCCTCACCGACGCCGGGCAGCGCGTGCTTCACCGCGATCCCGTTCTGCGCCAGCAGGTCCGGCGCACCGATGCCCGACAGTTGCAGCAACTGCGGCGAGTTATAAGTGCCACCGGCCAGGATGACCTCACGCCGCGCGCGGATCTCCTTGGAGGGACCACCACGACCACCGCGGCTGTAGCGTACGCCGACGGCGCGCTTGCCCTCGAGCATGATCGACGTAGCGTGCGCACTGGTGTGCACGGTGAGGTTCTGGCGGCTCATCGCCGGACGCAGAAAGGCCGAGGAGGAACTGACCCGCTGGCCTTTGAAAATGGTCCGCTGCGCGTAGGCGACGCCTTCCTGCGTGTGGCCGTTGTAGTCCGGATTGCGCGGAATCCCGAGACTGACCGCGCCTTCGATGAAGGCGTCGCACAGTGGATGCTGCCAGTCGATGTCGGTGACGGCCAGACTGCCTTCGCGGCCGCGATACTGCGGATCGCCGTCGCCAAGGCGCTTCTCGACGCGCTTGAAGTAGGGCAGCACATCCGCATAGCCCCAGCCGCGATTGCCGAGCTGCGCCCAGGTCTCGAAGTCCATGCGCTGGCCGCGATTGTAGATGTGACCGTTGATGGAGCTGGACCCACCCAGGGTCTTGCCGCGCGGCGAATAGATGCGACGGCCCGCGGTCCACGGACCCGGCTCCTGTTCGTAGCACCAGTTCAGTTTCGGGTTATAGAAGGTCTTGATGAAGCCCGCCGGCACGCGGATGTACGGGTTCCAATCGGAAGGCCCCGCCTCGAGCACGCACACGCTGATGGCTGGATCCTGGCTCAGCCTGTTGGCGAGCACGCAGCCGGCCGATCCCGCACCGACGATCACATAGTCGAACGTTTCCACCCGGAACACCCTTCTGGTGAACTGTCCAACATTTTGCGGACTAGGTTTTGTAGACTGTTTCCCCACCACGCCCCATGTACGAACGGTGCGCGACAGCGATTAGTGTATACGTTGACAACAATCCGGCTGCTACATAATCCTGCTGCGAGATTTTGGCCAGGGCCAGCGCATGCCCTTCCCGCGATAACAACAGCGCAATTTGTGGAGCAAAAGCCCATGCAAGACGTTCCGACGAAACTGAAGCGCTACCAGACCTACATCGATGGCAAATGGTGCGATTCCGCCTCGGGCAAAACGTTTATTACGTCCGATCCGTACACTGGTGAGCCCTGGGCCGAAATTCCCGAGTGCGATGCCGTGGACGTCGATCGCGCCTGCAACGCTGCCCATCGCGCGTTTGAGAGCGGCCCGTGGGCGACCATGACGCAAACCGCGCGCGGCCGCATGCTGCGCAAGATCGCCCAGCTTCTGGAAAAGCACGGCGAGCACCTGGCCAAGATCGAGGTTCAAGATAACGGTAAGCTGATTTCCGAGATGTCGGCGCAGCTCAAGTACCTGCCCGAGTGGTACTACTATTACGCGGGCTTGGCCGACAAAGTGAACGGCCTCGTCGTGCCTTGCGATAAGCCGGATACGTTTGCCTACACGCTGCGCGAACCGGTCGGCGTGTGCGGGCTCATCATCCCGTGGAACTCGCCGCTGCTGCTGGTCGGCTACAAGATGGCCCCTGCGCTGGCGGCCGGCTGCACTGTCGTTATCAAGCCCTCGGAATATACCTCCGCCTCGCTGCTGGAATTCATCAAGCTGGTAGTCGAGGAAGCCGGTGTGCCGCCGGGTGTCGTCAACGTGGTGACGGGCTTCGGTGGCGTTGCCGGTGAAGCGCTGGTCACGCATCCCAAGGTCGCCAAGGTTGCCTTCACCGGCGGCAGCGCCACCGGATCGCGCGTCGCCGCGCAGGCCGCCGCGAGCTTCAAGAAGGTATCGCTGGAACTGGGCGGCAAGTCGCCGAACATCGTGTTCGACGATGCAATCCTGGACGATGCGGTGAACGGTGCGATCTCGGGCATCTTCGCGGCCACCGGCCAGACCTGCGTCGCCGGTTCGCGCCTGCTGGTGCAGGAGAGCATCCACGACAAGTTCGTCGAGAAGCTTCTCACCGTCGCCAAGACCGCCACGCTCGGCAACCCGATGAGCTTCGACACTCAGGTCGGCCCGGTAACAACGCCACCGCAGTACCAAAAGGTGCTGTCCTACATCGACATCGCCAAGGGCGAAGGCGCCGAATGCGTGCTCGGCGGCGGACCAGCCGGCGCTGACATGGGGGGAGGCAAATACTTTGTGCAGCCCACCGTGTTCACCGGCGTCAACAACCAGATGCGCATCGCCCAGGAAGAAGTGTTCGGGCCGGTGCTGTCGATCATCAAGTTCAAGGATGACGAAGACGCGGTCCGCATCGCCAACGACGTTATCTATGGCCTGGCGGCCGGCGTGTGGACTCAGAACGTCAAGCGCGCGACGCTGATGCCGCGCCGCATTCGCGCCGGCACAGTGTGGGTGAACACCTACCGCGCGGTGAGCTACACAATGCCGTTCGGCGGCTTCAAGGCGTCGGGCCTCGGCCGCGAGAACGGCCAGGACGCCATCAACGAATATCTGGAAACCAAGGCGGTTTGGGTGTCGACGGCGTCGAACTCAGGCAACCCCTTCATCATGAAGACGGCCCCGACTTCGTAATCGCACTGGCAGCCAAAGCTTGAATCGAAAACGGCCCCGGATCGCTCCGGGGCCGTTCTCGTGTGCGACTTACGCCGCGTCAGCCGCCACGCGCAGCGAATTGATCTTGTCCGGGTTCACGACCGGCTCGCCGCGCTTGATCTTGTCGACATTCTCCATGCCCGAGATCACTTTGCCCCAGACCGTGTACTGGTTGTCCAGGAAGCGGGCGTCGTCGAAGCAGATGAAAAACTGGCTGTCGGCCGAGTTCGGAGACTGGGCGCGAGCCATCGAGCAGGTGCCGCGCACGTGCGGCTCGCGGTTGAATTCCGCATCGAGCTTCTGGCCGGAGCCGCCGGTGCCGATGCCCTGCGGGCAGCCGGTCTGCGCCATGAAGCCATCGATAACGCGATGGAACACGATGCCATCATAGAACTTCTGCCGCGCCAGCTCCTTGATGCGAGCGACGTGCTTCGGCGCCAGATCGGGACGCAGCTCGATCACCACCGGGCCCTGCGTGGTCTCCATGAGCAACGTGTTCTCGGGATCTTTGATCTCGGCCATCGAAGGCCTCCTTCCTGGTTTTTTTCGAGAGTGAGAAAAGGGCTGTTGGCCGGATACTTGTCATCGCATCGGCTTCAGCGCAAGGGTGGTCTGCAATGGCTCTTGCCTGCCCGGCCACTTCTGAGAGCAGCCTCGTGGGCAGACATCGATGGCTCGTCGCAATCACGTCAGCGTGGCGCGCCACCTACTTCGCGTCGGCCAGGATGTAGGCCTTCACGATGACGTCGGGATTGGTGACGGCGCCCGAACCCGGCGCACCCTTCTTGACCGCATCAACCGCCATCATGCCATCGACCACCCGGCCCCACACCGTGTACTGGCCGTTGAGATGCGGCGAATGCGCCAGCGTGATGAAGAACTGGCTGTTGGCGCTGTTGGGGTTGTTGGTGCGCGCCGCGCCGATCACGCCACGTTCGAACGCGGTCGGCGTGAACTCAGCCGGCAAGTTGCCATACTTCGAACCGCCCGTGCCATCGCCCTTCGGATCGCCGGTCTGCGCCATGAAGCCTTCGATGACGCGATGGAACTTCAGTCCGTCGTAGAAGCCTTCCTTCGCCAGCAGCTTGACGCGCTCGACGTGCTTGGGCGCCAGGTCCGGCCGCAACTGGATGGTGACCTTGCCGCTCTTCAGCTCAAGAATGAGCGTGTTGGAGGGATCGGTGGCTTTCGCCTGGGCAAGCGCGGCGCCGGTGCCGAACATCAAGGCCACAAGCAGTGCAAGAATTCGGGTCACGATCATCGACTCCCTTCGTAAATGACGGGCAGGACTTTGGTGGCTCATGTGGCCGCAATGCGGCGATGGCTGAGCCAACGTTCAAGCCTTGGGCTTGATCTTGCCGTGGAGTTCCTTGGCAACGGCGGCCGAGACGAACGAACTGACGTCGCCGCCCATGGCCGCAATCTGGCGCACAAGGCTCGCCGCGATATGGCGCATAGCGGGGCTCGCCGGCAGGAAGATGGTCTCGACGTCCGGCGCCATCGCGCCATTCATGCCAGCCATCTGCATCTCGTAGTCGAAATCCGTGCCGTCGCGCAGGCCGCGCACGATCAGCGTCGCCTTCTCCTCGCGCGCCGCATCGACGACTAGGCCGCTAAACGTCACCACACGCACCTTGCTGCCGCGCTTTTTGGCGATCGGCGCGATCTCCGCCTCGATCATCGCGATGCGCTGCTCGGCAGTGAACATCGGCGCCTTGCCGTGATGGACACCCACACCGATCACCAGTTCATCGACCATGCCCAGCGCCCGCGCGATGACATCGGTGTGGCCGTTGGTGATCGGGTCGAACGAGCCGGAATAGAAGCCGATGCGCGCCATGATGCTGCTGTCCTCGCGTGAGCTTTCACCCGCACCCGTCTCACGAACGACGCGATCCTGCAAGCCGGTCGAGTCGCGTCAACGCTTCGTAAACTGTCTCGCGTCAACCCTACGTTAATCAACAATCCGATTCGAACCCGAGATTCTTCCATGAGTGCAGAGTGGAGTGGGGCCGCGCATACCACGTCGAGCCTCAATGACGTGCGCAACGATACCGGTCGCGTCGCCTACTGTGGTCCGACAGTGCTGTCCGCGATCACCGGCTACTCGATCAGCAAGGTCGAGGACGAAATCCGCCGCTACCGCCAGGTACCCGATCACCGCAAACCGGTCGTCAAAGGTACCTACGCCGAAGACGTCGAGGCCGCGCTCGCCGCGTTCGGCTATCGCATGCATCCGGTGCAGACATTCCTGCATCTGTCGCGCAAGGAACGCCCGACGGTGTGGACCTGGATGCAGAAGCCGCGCAACGCCTGGGCGCATTACATCCTTGCCGTTCACAAGGGAAAGGAAGGCCACTGGATCCAGATCAAGGGCGTGAAGATGTGCGACACTTACACGGAAGGCAAATGGACCTTCGTATGCGACGGCCCGCATCGCGGCGCGCGCATCATGGAAATCTTCGAGGTCAAGAAGGCCATCGACGCCTGAGCGGCAATCCGCTCAGAACAGACGCCCGCCGTTCGGCATCGCCTTGTCAGGCGTGATCAGCACGACCGCGCCATTTTCATCCGGAAAGCCCAGCGTCAGCACTTCCGACATGAACTTGCCGATCTGGCGCGGCGGGAAATTGACTACCGCCGCCACCTTCTTACCGACCAGTCCCGCCGGCTCGTAGTGCACGGTGAGCTGCGCCGAACTGCGCTTCACGCCGATCTCGGCGCCGAAATCGATCTTCAGCTTGATCGCGGGCTTGCGCGCTTCCGGATAGGGCTCGGCCTCGACGATAGTGCCGACGCGGATGTCGACCATCATGAAATCGTCGAAGGTGATCAGCGGCGAACGCGCAGTGGTTTCCGACACGGACAGTCTCTCGAAACGCGGATGATGACCGTCCTCCCTTGGACTGCGGCGTGCCGTTTTGTCAAATGCTGGTGCTAGGCGAGTCGTGCGGGCGCGGCGCGCTTTCAGGCGCAGCGTGATCATCCGTTCGCCTGCGCCGCGAGGCCAGAGAACCGATTGCGTCGGCGATCCTCCCGAGCCCTGCTTTCACATCAGAGATGTTCGTCAGCGTACGCTCGCCGCGGCGCAAGCGCCGGTCGAGTGCCGCCATCGTGCGCGCGAGCCCCGGATCGTCATCCTTCAGCCAAGTCCGCAGGACCGACGCGTAAAGCCCCGCCAAACCGCTGACCTTCAGCCCGCCGGTGACGCCACTGGTATCGACGCCTGCCGCCTGCAGCATCCAATGCTGGGAAGCCAGTGCGCTGCGCAGCATGGCCGGATCAGGCGTCGGTGAACTGTCGGCGATGGACTGGATTGCCGGCTTGTACGGCGCCAGCACATCGAACCGCGTCATGACGATTTCGAAGATGGCGTCGCGGGCGCTCATCTCGTGCTCGCGCTTCGGCGCGCGGCGCAGCACCTCATCATCGATCGTGCGCGAGAACGCGGCGAGGATCTCCGACTTGCAGGAAAACTCGTGCTTGATATCGACCAGCGTCAGGCCGATCGACTCGGCGATATCAAGCAGCGTCACGTCCTGCCAGGGCCGCTCTGCCGCAAGCTTCATCGCCGCCGCAATGATACGTCCGCGCAACGTCGATTGGTCAATCATGGAAAGTCTCCGTAGCGGTCGTCTGCCGTAACGGAGAAATAGGCGTGGGCGCCAGCAATTGAAAGGCCGGCGCGACCTTACACAAGGCGTCGCGCTCGGAAGTCTAGCCGCCGCTGAGTTCGCGGCCGCGCCGTTCGGCCGCCTCGACGGCCTTGGCCATCAGCGGCTTCAGACCGTCGTCAGCCATCAGCACTGCCAGTGCCGCTGCCGTGGTGCCGCCCGGAGACGTCACGTTCTGGCGTAGCGTCGCCGCCTCGATGCCGGACTGCCGCAGCAGCTCACCCGCACCGGATACGGTTGCGTTGGCCAGCTTCTTAGACAGTTCTGCATCCAGCCCGACCGCGCGCCCGGCTTCGGCCAGGCATTCCGCGAGCAGGAACACGTAGGCCGGCCCCGACCCCGACACCGCTGTCACGGCGTCCATCAGCTTCTCGTCGTCGACCCAGCCAACCTCGCCCACGGCCGACAACAGTGACTGGCAGGTTTCACGCTGCGCCGCGGTCACGCGGGCGTTCGGACAGCACACCGTGATGCCACGGCCGATCGCGGCCGGCGTGTTGGGCATGGCGCGCACGACAGCGGCACCTTCCGGCAGATGCTTTTCAAAGCTGGAGATGGTCTTGCCTGCCGCGATCGACAGCACCACCGTTTCCGGCCCGGCCAGCTTGCCCAGCGGCGGAAATACCTGGTCCATCACCTGCGGCTTGACGGCCGCCAGGATAACCGCCGGCGGCTTGTCGAGCGCAGCAACCTGGGTGCACGTGATGCCGTGCTTGGCGATCACAGCGGCCACTTCCGGCGGCGGCCCCGGATCCTGGACAATGATCTGCCGCGGATCGAGCCCCCGGTCGAGCCATCCCGAAAGCATGGCCCCGCCCATTTTCCCGGCGCCGGCCAGCAATAATGTTCCGTCGAGTGAGAGTGTCATGCACGAGATCTAGCGCGCCGCGCGGCCGGACACAATGGTTTGCAGCGTCTAAAGGAAACGGCCCGCGACGCGGCCCATTAACCTGACGCTGCCGAAGCATGGAAAGCGGTCGCTTGCCCCCACGAGCCGCGGCATCAGGCTTGGCCTTCGGTGTGGAACATGGTCGAGACCAGCGCCTCGCGGCTGTCCTTACCGGCCCACACCACGAACTGGAACGCCTGATAGTAGCGCTCGCAGGCTTCGAGAGCGGCCTTCAGCATGGCCTCGCACTGCCCCGGTGTCGCCAACGCGCCGTTCAGCATGAGGCCCTGGCGGAACATGATCAGGCCTTCCTGAGTCCACAGATCGAAGTGGCCGAGCCAGAGCTGTTCGTTGATCTGGGCGATCAGGCGATAGACTTCCGGCAGGCGATTTTCCGGCACCTTGAAATCGAATGCGCAGGCCAGATGCAGCGCTTCCAGGTCGTCTCGCCAGTTCAAAGAGACGTGATAATCGGTCCAGCTACCGGCAACGATCAGCGTGACTTCATCGTCGGCCGTGCGATCGCAAGCCCAGTCATGGACATGAGCCACCTGTTCGACCAAGTCGATCGGGTTCGTCATGCGCTCGTAGCCTGCTTCCACCGATGCCATTCCCATTCGTCCCCCGTGTTGGTTCCGTCACGCACCCAAGACCACGCGTACACTTAAAG
>JAEZBZ010000291.1 GCA_023412745.1 Pseudomonadota bacterium
ATCGAACGCGAGAGGGTGAATGACTAACGCAGATACGCCATTCTGGAAGCGCAAGTCACTCGAAGAGATGACACACGAGGAATGGGAATCACTTTGCGATGGATGCGGCCGCTGTTGCCTTCTGAAACTCGAGGATGAAGACACCGGCGAAGTCTACCTCACCCGGCTGGCATGCAAGCTACTCGATCTCGGTAGCTGCCAGTGCTCCAACTATCCCGACCGGCAAAGCTACGTCCACGACTGTGTCTCGATTACACCGGAAAAGGCCCGCAATCTGCCGTGGCTGCCGGAAACCTGCGCCTATCGCGTGGTGGCGGAGGGGGGCGATCTGGCCTGGTGGCATCCGCTTGTTTCCGGCGATCCCGACACGGTGCACGAGGCCGGCGTTTCGGTGCGCGGCTGGGTGATGAGCGAAGAGCGCGCGCGCCAAGATGCCATGGAGCGCTATATCATCCAGGGCTGGGGACAAAGCAAAACGCGCCGGCGCTCGAAGGCACGGACGCGGTGATCTACTTATCTCCGCAAGAGAACTAAGTACGGATTTCGGCTGCGTTTTCCGGATCCGCCACGCGCGTCACCACGGCCGAGCCCTGCTCCAGCGTGCGATGCACCGGGCACTTGCCCGCAATCTCCACAAGCTTCTCGCGCAAGCCCGGATCGAGCGGGCCGTCAACGGAAATCACGCGTTCGAAACGGTCGATCCGCCCTTCGCGGCCGTCCGCCACTTCCCCGCAGTCGACACAATGCTGGGCCGCGATCTTGGCGTGCGAAACCGTGACCTTGATCGGGCCCAGTTCGAGCTTCTTGTGCTCGGCGTACATGCGCAGCGTCATGCTGGTGCAGGCACCCAGCGCGATTGACAGATACTCGTAGGGATTGGGTCCGGCATCGCCGCCGCCGACCGAGACCGGCTCATCCGCCATCAGCCTGTGCTGACCGACCTCGATGCTGTTCTCGTAGCGCCCGCCACCGGTTTCCGCGACGATGATTTCCTCCACTTTGTCCACAGGCATCGCGGCGGGCTCGGGCAGATAGCGCGACGCCCAGGCCGCAATCACGCGCGCCGCATAAGCGGCATCGGCCGGGCGCGCCAGGAGGTGGCTGGCGTCATCGAGCGAAACGAAGCTCTTGGGGTGCTTGGCCGCCGTGAAAATCGCGGTTGCATTGTCGATACTGACCTGCTGGTCCAGCGGCGCATGCATGATCAGCAATGGCCGATGCAGTCCCGCGATATGCTCGCGCATGCTCTGCCCGCGTGCATCCTCTACGAACTGGCGCTTGATGCGGAAACTGCGTCCGGCCAGCGAAACATCGGCCGCGCCATCGCGCTCGATATCGGCAAGGCTGGATCCGAACTCACCCAAAACGTGGGCGACGTCGGCTGGGGCCGCGATGGTCACGATGGCGCGAGCGTCGGGGATACGGCCAGCCGCTGCGAGAACCGCGGCGCCGCCCAGCGAATGCCCTATTAGCAGCGCGGGCGGCCCAAAGTTCGCGCTCATGTGCGCGGCGGCAGCCACCAGATCTTCGACATTGGAGGAAAAGTTGGTGTTGGCGAACTCGCCTTCCGACGATCCGAGCCCCGTGAAATCGAAGCGCAGAACCGCCAGCCCCAGAGCGGTAAGCTCGCCCGCGATAAGCCGGACCGCGCCCAGATCTTTCGAGCAGGTGAAGCAATGCGCGAACAATGCGTATGCCCGCGGATGACCGGTCGCGGGCAGGTCGAGACGCGCAGCCAGCACCTGCCCACCACTGCCCATGAAGCTCGTTATCTGAGAAATCCACATGCGCGTCCCCGGGCCTCCGGTTGCCATTCACATCACCTATATTGGTGATCGCCAACGCAACAACCAGTCAATGCCAGGAACGATCCCTGGCGCGCGCACCCCCGCATAAGCTCAGGCGGCAGCCAATAGTGCGGTCAGGATGCGCGCCGTATTGGCGGCGCCGTCGACATCGAGGCGGAGTGTCGGCGGTGGCAAGGCAAGCGTCTGAGCGACCGCGGCCGCCAGTGCGTCCGGCGTCAGCTCATCCTCGCTCACGCAAACGCCAAGGCCTTGCTTCTGCAGAAGTTGAGCACGCAGTGTCTGCTCCGTCTCGCCGCCCGCCGCAAACGGCACGAACACCGCGCGACAACCAGCAACCAGAATATCGGCGATCGTATTGTATCCAGCTTGCGACACCGACAGCCTTGCCCGCTGCAGCACAGCCGACAGGTTGGGCACGAACCGCTCAACGGTGACGCCGGCGTCAGCGCCCTGCGCCGCGAGCCGTGCGAAGTCCGCAGTGCCAGCATTAGGTCCAGTCAGCACCAACCACCGCGCATCGGCAAGGGTTGTTGATCGTTTGGCGGCGATGGCGCTCGCGATCAATCGCGCCCCGACTGCGCCGCCGCCCGCCGAGACCACCACATCCGCGACCTGCGTCGGCGGCACATCTGCTGCCGGCGTCGGCGGCACCACCATGCCGGAATACGCGATCAGAGGGGCGATCTGGCCGGCCAGCGGGAACGTTTCCTCCAGGCTGACGAGCGCACGATCTCCGTGCACGATGACGCGGTCGAACCATGTCGTCAGAACATCGACTGTCTCCTGCGCCCGGCCGGGCTTTGTGCTTTCGTGCAGGATGTCGCGGATCGACGACACGATGCGCGGCCGGTTCGCACGGGCATGCGCCGCTTCGAGCAGCGGAATCAGCTCAAACCGCACCTGCCGCCGTCCGAACGGAAACGCCTCGATCATTACGACATCCGGCTGGCTGCGATCGAACGCTGCGATGAGATCCGCCGTCCGCCGCGCTTTCATCACCGCATCGGCCGGCGCGCCGGTTTCCGTCACAAGCGCGGAAAAGCCCTCCGGGCCGGCTTTCAGAGGCTGCAACTGGATGACATTCAGACCCGCCGTATCCAGACCCGGCACCGGCACGCCACCCAGTACGAGATCGACAGCAAAGCCCGCATCCCGCAGTCCGCTCGCGACGCGCAAGGCGCGAAATACATGCCCGATTCCAAGCAAGTGCTGAACGTAGAAGAAAACCCGAGGCATCTATGCCACCATCGAGCGCATCACTGCGCGGCTTCCCGCATCACGCCATCTACTTCTGCTTCGAGCGACATGGCAAAAAGCTCGACCAGTTGCGCCACACCGGCCCGCTTGTCGAACGTCGTGCGGGTTCGCTGCTCACCGGCCTGCGCCAGCCGCTGCCGCAAGTCGGGATCGCGGATCATCCGTTCCAGCGCCTGGCCGAGGGCACAGCTATCCTCCGGCGGCACCAAAAGCCCTGTCTCGGCATCACGGATCAATTCAGGCACCCCGCCCACCGACGTCGACACGCAGGCAAGCCCCTGGCTCTGTGCCTCGACCAGCACGTTCGGCAGACCGTCGCGATCACCGTTATCCGCCACGCGGCACGGCAGAACGAAGATGTCGGACTGGCGATAGCTATCCAGAACGGTAGCCTGATCCTGCGGCCCCAGCCAGCGAATGCGATCCGCGATGCCTAGTGCCGCTGCCTTGGCTTTCAGCGACTTCAGCTGCTCGCCACCGCCGATGTGCGTCAGCGTCCAATACACGTCGACCGGCAATGCAGCGAGCGCATCGAGCAGGTACGTGAAGCCCTTCTTTTCCACCGCGCGGCCGACCGTCAGCAGCCGCACCGGCTCGGCGGCATCGCTGCCGTCCCGGCGCGATCGCTGATGGCGGTTTAACGTGAAACGCTCGAGGTTGAGCCCGTGATAAACGAGGCGCACATGCTGCGGGTTGGGCGCCAGCGAGGCCAGGCGCTCGTGGCCAACCTGGGTGCACGTGACCGCCCACCTAGCCGACGCCAGATTATCGCGCAGCTCCCAGTCGGGCGACGTCCAGATGTCCTTGGCGTGCGCGGAACAGCTCCAGTCGAGCCCGGTCATCAAGCTGGTGTAGCGGGTCACCGCCGACGGAGTATGGACGAAATGCGCGTACAGCCATGACGCATCTGCCGGCATCTCGGCCGACAGCACCGCCGCCTGTCCGAAACGACGAAAGCGGTTGGGGCTGAAATCGCGCGTCAGATCACCGAGCCATGTCCGCAGCGCCTTGCCAAATCCTGGCCGCCGCGACACGCGGATCAAACCGCGCAAAACGCGCAACGGGGCATGATAAAGGTATTCCGGCAGATAAACGACCGGCGAACGGATGGCCTTGTGCACGGGATGGCTGGTCGGATCGGTCGGGTGTCGCATCGACACGATCAGCAGCCGCAATCCGGATTGCTCCAATCCGAGGAGTTCCTCGGCGATGAAGGTTTCCGACAGCCGCGGATACCCCTTGACGATGACGACGATGAGACTGGTCCCGGACACGAAGGGGGTTTCCTTCACACACTTTCCGTCACGGAAACAGGACGCGTCGCGTCATCGACGTAACGGCCCACGATGTCCGCGATCGTCTCCAAACCGCGCAGATCGATCTTGGAAGCGCGCCCGGACGGCAATGACCGCGTCGGCAGCCGATGCAGGGCGCGCGCCATGAGGCTCGGATCATCGGCAGCGCTCGGTTCTAGCATATCGACCAGGCCCAGTTCCGCCGCCCGCGAGGCGCGGATCAATTGCTCGCGGCGCGGCGCGGTACGCGGAACCAGCAGCGCCCGTTTGTCGAATGACAGGATCTCGCAGAATGTATTGTAGCCGCCCATGCTGACAATGGCGGTCGCCTTCAGCATGATCGCTTCGATCTGGCTTTCGAAATCCAGCACCGTGACGTTGGTCAGCTGGCGGGCGCGTTCGCGGATTTCCTCTCGCTCCTCGGCCACCATGAACGGCCCGAGGATCATGACCAGCGGGAATTCCAGCGTACGATCGTATTCGCGGGCGGCAAGCACCTGTCGCATCAGCGGACCGCCATCGCCACCACCGCCCGCCGTGACGAGGATGAACTCCTCCGGCAATTCGAGCATGCGCAGGTTCTGCTGGCGGGGGACCGAACGGCCGAGATGGCCGGTGAAGGTCATGCGCGACCGCACCGTTTCCGGCACATCGAGCCCGGTCAGCGGATCCCAGAAGTGCTTCGGTCCATAAACCCAGACGTCGTCATACAGGGCTTCGATCTTGCGCAGCGCATCCGTGCGCTGCCATTCGGCCTGCACGTGTTCTTGGACATCGAGCACTTCGCGCAGACCGAGAATGAGCTTCGTCCCCATGCCACGCAGCATCACCAAGGTCTGCTCGAGTTCGCCGCGCAGGCCCAGCGGCTCCTTGTCGACGATGAACAGGTTCGGGCGATAAAGCTGTGCGGTTTGCTGGATGATCGCGCGTCGCATCTCCAGCGTATCGCTGAGGTCTATATGCTGCGACAGCGACGTGTAATCGCCATTGTACAGCTTGATGACGCTCGGGATCTTGATGAAATCTACCCGCGCGCGAAAGTCGAAAGCTCCCGCGATCGACGACCCGGAAATGATCAGGACCTGCAGGCCCTTGAAGCGCTCGACAAGCGCGTGCGCAATCTCGCGGCACCGCCTTAAGTGGCCGAGACCGAAGGTGTCATGGCTGTACATGAGAACGCGCGCCAGATCATGTCGTCTCATGTGATGGTCGCAAGCATCTGCTGTCTTCGCGCTGATCGCAGGTTTTATGGGCTAGACGGAGCAATCATCGTGACCGGACGGGCAAACAGTCTCCCTCAACGAACCAATGCTGCATTCGGTTCAAATCATGGTCCGTCGTCAATCGAAAAATGGGTGATCGAGCGTATCAATTAGTTGCTACTTGTAAGGATCGGCAGCATCGCGCAGCCCATCGCCGAAGAAGTTGAACGCCAGTACGACCAGGATTACGGGGATTGCCGGCAAAAGAAGCCAGGGATACAGCGCCACGATGCTGATGTTCTGTGCTTCCGTCAGCAAGACGCCCCAGCTTGTAATCGGCGCGCGCAAACCTAAACCTAGGAAACTCAAAGCTGTTTCGCCGAGAATCATACTGGGGATAGCCAGCGTTGCGCTCGCAATCAGATGGCTCATGAAGCCCGGCACCAGATGGCGGCCGACGATGCGCGGGGCCTTGGCGCCCATGAGTTGGGCAGCCAGCACATAGTCTTCCTCGCGCAGTGAGAGCAGCTTGGAGCGCACGGCGCGCGCAAGACCTGTCCAATCGATCAACCCGAGAATTACAGTTATCGCGAAGTAAACCAGCATCGGGCTCCAGGTGACTGGCATGATCGCGGCAAGCGCCAGCCACAACGGAATCGATGGTAGCGATTGAAGTACCTCAATGATCCTCTGAATCACGAGATCGACGGTTCCGCCGTAGTATCCCGCCAGTCCCCCGAAGAACAGTCCGAGCACGAAGCTGATGCCGACTCCAAGCAGGCCGATCGTAAGTGAGATGCGCGCGCCATAGATGATGCGCGACAGGACATCACGGCCAAGTCTATCGGTGCCGAGCAGGAATAACGTGCCGCCCTTGGCGGGGCAGATAAACCGGAAATTGCCCTCGACCATCCCCCAGAACTTGTAGGCATCTTCGCCGCGACAGAAGAACCGGATCGGCTGCACCTGATTCGGGTCGGGCACGTACTCGCGCTTCAGGTTGGTCATGTTCAAAGTGTAGCGCTGCCCATACACGAATGGGCCGACAAACCGGCCTTCGTGGAACAGATGCACGGCCTGCGGCGGCGCATAGATGTGATCGATGTTGCGGGTCAGGTAGTTGTAGGGCGCCAGGAACTCGCTGATCAGAATACTGGAATAGAGAATGGCAAGGAAAATCCCGGACACCAGCGCCAGCCGGTGACGCTTGAACTTCCACCACATCAGCCGCCATTGCGACGCCAGATAGACGCGCTCCTGGGCGGGCGACATCTTCTCGATCGACTGCGGATCGAACGGCTTGTCCGACACATAGTGCGGCAGGTTTTCGCCCGGCGGCGGCAGGGAGGCGCTCGTCATTTGGTGCTCTTGCCCTGCAGCCGGATGCGAGGATCGAGGAACGCCAGCGCGATATCGGACAACAACACGCCGATGACCGTCAGCAAGGCAAGGAACATTAGGAACGATCCGGCCAGATACATATCCTGGCTCTGCAGTGCCTTGATCAGCAGCGGCCCGGTGGTTTCCAGCGACAGCACGATGGCGACGATCTCAGCCCCCGATACGATCTCTGGCAGGATGCCGCCGATCCCGCCGATGAAAAAGTTCAGCGACGAGCGCAGCGGGTATTTCACCAGCGCCTTGAAGGGATGCATGCCCTTCGCTTTGGCGGTGATCGCGTACTGCTTTTGCAGCTCATCGAGCAGGTTAGCGCGGATTTTCCGGATCATGCTGGCGGTGCCGGCGAGACCGATCACGATCACCGGAATCCACATGTGCTCCAGGATCGACAGAAATTTCGCCCAACTCATCGGCTGGTCGACGAATTCCGGCGCCATCAGATGCCCGATCGAGGTGCCGAACCAGACGTTGGCGAGGTACATCAGCACCAGCGCCAGCAGGAAGTTCGGGATCGCGATGCCGAGCAACCCAAGGAACGTCAGCCCGTAATCACCCCAGCTATACTGGTGGGTGGCCGAGTAGATGCCGATCGGGAAAGCGATCAGCCAAGTCAGCAGGATGGTCGCGAACGACACCAGGATGGTGAGGAACAATCGACTGCCGATCAGATCGTTGACCGGCATCTGGTATTCAAACGAGTAGCCGAAATCCCCCTGGAGCATGCCCCCGACCCAGAGGAAGTAGCGCTGCACCGGGTGCTTGTCGAAACCGTACTCCTCCTTGAGGAATTCGATCTTGGCCTTGTCGACGCCCTCGCCCTGCGCCTGCAGCTCGGCGATGTAGCTCTCGAAGTAATCGCCGGGCGGCAGTTCCATGATCGTAAAAATGAGCGCGCTGGTCAGCAGCAGCGTCGGGATCATGATCAGGATGCGGCGTAGGATGTAGACGAGCATGGGCTACTGCGACGCCTCTCGGAACCAGAACGTATCCGGAAGGTAGCGCCCGAAAA
>JAEZBZ010000244.1 GCA_023412745.1 Pseudomonadota bacterium
TCGGTATCAAATCCGGTCACCGGAAATCCGGCGCGGGCAATCGCCATGGCAAGCGGCAGGCCGACATAGCCAAGGCCGATAACGCCCGCCCGTGCGGTGCGATTGTCGATACGCAGTCTCGTTTCCGACAGGGTGAACCCCGACATGCGGCTGTGTCCTTAGAAGCAGTGCTCTCTCAGCCGGATCCCGTCTGCGATCATGGGGCTCGTGTCAATGGTCAAGACGGCAACACGCTCAGCGAAACGGGCGGGCGAGTGGTCGGCACAGCGCCATTTGTCATCATCCGGTCCCACCTTTAGGCGAAGGTTTGCTGCTTTGCTGAGCATAATGCTCAGCGTTCGTCCCTTGACAGGTGCCCTATGGGCAGTGCGGAATATCAGTATTGATCGGGCTGGCCGTCTTAATGCGCAGAAAAACGTGCAACCAGTCGACGATCAACGCGTAGAGGCCCTATCGAAGCCCGCCATGACGGCATGCAACGATCGGCCGAGCTGAACGGGAGGTTTTCAATGGATCGCAGATCGTTTCTGAAAGCATCGGCAGGTGTCGGCGCGCTTGCTGCTACCGGAGGCCTGGCCGCCCCCGCCATCGCGCAAGGATCAGCCAAAGTTCTCAAGTTCGTCCCGCAATCGAACCTCGCCAATTTCGATCCGATCTGGGGCACGCAGTACGTCGTCCGCAACGCCTCCCAACTGGTCTGGGACACGCTGTATGGCATGGACAGCAAACTCGTGCCGCAACGCCAGATGGTCGAAGGCGAGGAAGTTTCGTCGGATGGCCTGACGTGGACCTTCAAACTGCGGTCGAGTCTCAAGTTTCATGATGGTTCGCCTGTATTGGCGAAAGACTGCGTGGCCAGCATCGATCGCTGGAGCCAGCGCGATGCCATGGGGCTGATGCTGCGGGCGATCCAGAAAGAGCTGACCGCCGTCGACGACACGACCTTCAAATGGGTGCTGTCCAAGCCCTATCCGAAAATGCTGCTGGCGCTCGGCAAAGTCGGCACACCGTGCTGCTTCATCATGCCGGAACGCGTCGCCAAGACCGATCCGTTCAAACAGATCGAAGATTATGTCGGCTCCGGCCCGATGAAATTCGTGCGCGCGGATTGGAAGCCCGGCGCCTTGGCGGCATTCGAGAAAAACGCGGACTACAAGCCGCGCGATGGCAAGGCTGAATGGTGGGCCGGCGGCAAGGTGATCGATTTCGACCGCATTGAATGGATCATCATGCCGGATCCGGCGACGGCATCTGCCGCGTTGCAGAACGGCGAAGTAGATTGGTGGGAAACGCCGCTGCCCGATCTGGTGCCGCTGCTCAAGCGGAACCGGAGCATCAAGGTCGATATCGCCGATCCGCTGGGTAATGTCGGAGCGTTCCGTCTCAATCATCTGCATCCGCCATTCAACGACGTGAAAATCCGCCGCGCGGTGCAGATTGCGCTGAGCCAGGAAGACTACATGAGCGCCGTGGTCGGCGGCGACGCGAACATGTGGAAGCCGATCCCGGGCTTCTTTACGCCCGGAACGGCGCTGTACACCGAGGCAGGTGGCGAACCGCTAAAAGGCAAGCGCGACTATGATGCGGCCAAGAAGCTGCTGCAGGAAGCTGGCTACAGCGGCCAGCCCGTGACCTGCCTGATCGGCCAGGATCAGCCGACACTCAAGGCGATGGGGGAAATCACCGCGGATCTGCTGAAAAAGATCGGCATGACAGTCGATTTCGTGGCGACCGATTGGGGCACGGTTGGTCAGCGGCGTGCCTCCAAGAGCCCGCCGGGACAGGGCGGCTGGGGCATGTTCCATACCTGGCACGCGGGCGCGGATTGCGCCAGTCCGGTTGGCAATATCGCTATTCGCGCCAACGGAGATAAAGCGTGGTTCGGGTGGCCGGACAACGCTGAAGTCGAGAAGAACATTTCCGCCTGGTACGATGCCAAGACGCTTGATGAGGAAAAAGCGGTCATCGCAGCGGCAAACAAGGCCGCGATGGAGCATGTCGTCTATATTCCGACCGGCTTCTATTATTCATTCCAGGCGTGGCGCTCAAATCTCGAAGGTGTCACCAACGGTCCGCTGCCGTGGTTCTGGGGCGTGAAGAAGACCTGATCTCCGCAGCCCTTCCGATCCGGGATCGGAAGGGCAAGCCGACCTATTCAAGACGGCGTGGCCAGCGGATTTCTCCCCGCGCGCCACGCCCCGCTTTCACCTCTTCAATGGGCAGGTGAAAGCAGGGGGAGACAGGAATGCTCGGTTACCTTCTTCGACGCGTGCTGGCGACGATTCCCGTCATGGCATTTGTCGGCTTTTTCGTCTTCAGTCTGCTGTATATCGCGCCGGGCGACCCGGCAGCCGTCATCGCCGGTGAGCAGGCTTCACCCGCCGACGTGGAGAAAATCCGCCAGAGCCTGGGGCTTGATCGGCCTTTCCTGGTCCGCTTTACGGAATGGAGCGGGCAGGTTCTTAAGGGCGATCTCGGCATCTCGATGTTTACCGGCTTGCCGGTCACCGAGTTGATCGGACAGCGTGTCGAGCCGACGCTCTCGCTGATGATCGTCACGCTGATCCTGGCCATCGGCATCGCGGTGCCTATAGGTGTCGTCGCGGCGTGGAAGGCCGGAACGTGGATCGACCGGCTGATCATGAGCGTGTCGGTTCTCGGGTTCTCAATACCCGTTTTCGTGGTCGGATATCTGCTGGCCTATTACTTTGCCTTGGAACTCGATTGGTTTCCCGTTCAAGGCTATTCGCCGATCGCACGCGGGTTCTGGCTCTGGCTTGAGCATCTGATCCTGCCCGGCATAGCGCTCGGCTTCGTCTACATCGCGCTCATCGCCCGCATCACACGTGCAACCATGCTGGAGGTGCTGAGCCAGGATTACATTCGCACCGCGCGCGCGAAAGGTGTCGGGCAGGGCGGGGTGCTGTTCCTGCATGCCCTCAAGAATGCGGCCGTTCCGATTGTTACGGTGATTGGCATAGGCGTTGCGCTGCTAATTGGAGGTGCGGTCGTCACCGAGAGCGTCTTCGCGATACCGGGGCTCGGCCGCCTCACCATCGACGCCATCGTGCGCCGCGATTATCCGCTGATCCAGGGCCTCGTCCTGATGTTCAGCTTCGTCTACGTGCTGGTCAATCTCGCCATCGACCTAATCTACACGCTGCTCGATCCGAGGATCCGCTATTGAATACGCCCTTCACAGGAACCGCTGATCCGGCCGTGCGGCGTGATGTACTCAGCGCGGCACCGGAGCTTCCCGATATCCTGCCGCCGGTGAAAGTGCGGCGCGGCCTGATCGGCTTCATTCTGCTTCAGCCGACGATTTCAATTGGTCTCGGCTTGCTGCTCCTGATGCTGCTGATGGCAATCTTCGCGCCCTATCTCGGCACGGTCGATCCGACGGCACTGGCCCCGGCGAAGCGCACGCGCGAGCCATCCGTCGAATTCTGGTTCGGCAGCGATGCAGTCGGCCGCGATATCTACTCCCGCGTTTTGTACGGCGCCCGCGTCTCGCTGATCGTCGGGTTTTCAGTCGCCGTCATCGCCTCGGTGATCGGACTGCTGATCGGTCTCGTATCCGGCTACCTGCGTTGGATCGACGGCTTCATCATGCGGATCATGGACGGCATGATGTCCATTCCGCCGATCCTGCTGGCGATTGCTCTGATGGCGCTGACGCGGGCGAGCGTCGAGAACGTGATCATGGCGATCGCGATTGCCGAGATTCCGCGCGTGTCGCGTCTGGTGCGCGGCGTGGTTCTTTCGCTGCGCGAGCAGCCCTATGTCGATGCCGCCATCGCGGCCGGCACGACGACGCCGATGATCATCTTCCGCCATATCCTGCCCAACACGGTGGCGCCGCTGACCGTGCAGGCAACCTACATCTGCGCCTCAGCGATGATCACCGAATCCATCCTGTCGTTCATCGGTGCCGGCACGCCGCCGATCATTCCGTCGTGGGGCAACATCATGGCCGACGGCCGTGCGCTGTGGCAGGTGAAGCCGTACATCATCTTCTTTCCGGCCGTATTCCTGTCGATTACCGTGCTGGCGGTGAACCTGCTCGGTGACGGCCTCAGAGACGCGCTCGACCCGCGCACAGCCAAGGGGGCGTGAGCGATGGCGCTTCTGGAAGTCGAAAACCTGCAGACGCATTTTCGTACGCCCGACGGCGTCAATCGCGCGGTCGACGGCGTGTCGTTCCATGTCGCCGAGGGCGAAACACTGGCCATCGTCGGCGAGTCCGGCTGCGGCAAGTCCGTCACCGCCATGTCGATCCTGCGGCTGATCCCGGAACCGCCGGGCCGCATCTCCGGCAAGATCCGCTTCGGCAACCGCGATCTGCTGTCGCTGTCGGACAAGGAGATGCGCGATATCCGCGGCAACGACATCAGCATGATTTTTCAGGAGCCGATGACGAGCCTCAATCCGGTGCTCACTATCGGGAGGCAGATCGGCGAGACACTGCGGCTGCATCAGGGGCTGTCGCGTTCCGAGGCGGAGAAACGCGCGGTGGAGATGCTGACGCTGGTCGGCATTCCCGAGCCCGGACGGCGCGTCGGCGAATATCCGCATCAGTTGTCCGGCGGCATGCGCCAGCGTGTGATGATCGCCATGGCGCTGGCGTGCAATCCGAAACTGCTGATCGCGGACGAGCCGACCACAGCGCTCGACGTCACCATTCAGGCGCAGATCCTGGGGCTGATGGCCGACCTGAAACGGCGCGTCGGCGCGGCCATCATGCTGATTACGCACGATCTCGGCGTCGTCGCAGAAGTCGCCGAGCGCGTGATGGTGATGTACGCCGGCCGCAAAGTCGAAGAAGCGCCGGTGCGCGAACTATTCGGCAATCCGCGCCATCCCTACACGCAAGGGCTGCTCGGCGCGGTGCCGAAACTCGGCTCATCGCTGTCTGGCGAACAGAGCCGTCTTTCCGAAATCCCGGGCCTGGTGCCGAGCCTCAAGGCGCGCATCCCCGGCTGCGTGTTCGCCGGGCGCTGTCCCAAGGCGCAGGACGTCTGCCGACAGATGGCGCCGGCGCTGGAAATGAAAGGCGCCAACCATCTCGCCGCCTGCCACTTCGCGGAACGGGAGGTTGTGCCCGCATGACAACGCCGCTGCTTCAGGTCAAAGGCCTCAAGAAACACTTCCCGCTACATGGTGGCGTGTTGGGTCGCGTCACCGGTCATGTGCATGCCGTTGATGGCGTCACGTTCCACGTCGAGAAGGGCGAGACGCTGGCGCTGGTGGGTGAATCCGGTTGCGGCAAGTCCACTGTCGGCCGCGCCATCCTGCGCCTGTTCGATGTCACGGAGGGCGAAGTCTGGCTGGATGGCGCGCGGATAGACAACGTCGGCGTCGGTGCTTTGCGGCCGTTGCGCCGCCGTATCCAGGTTGTGTTCCAGGATCCGTTTTCCAGTCTCAACCCGCGCATGCGGGTGCGCGATATCCTGGCCGAGCCCATTCGCAATTTCCGGCTGGCGAAATCCGAAGCAGAGATCGAGGAACGCGTCGGCGCGCTGATGGACAAGGTGCGGCTGCCGCGCGATGCCGTCAACCGGTGGCCGCACGAGTTCTCCGGCGGTCAGCGCCAGCGCATCGGCATTGCGCGGGCGCTGGCGACGGAACCCGACATCATCATTTGCGACGAGGCCGTGTCGGCGCTTGACGTTTCGGTGAAGGCGCAAATCGTCAATCTGCTGAGTGATCTGCAACGCGAACTCGGCCTGGCGCTGCTGTTCATCAGTCACGATCTCGCAATCGTCGAGCACATAACGCGTCGCGTGGCGGTGATGTACCTCGGGCGCATCGTGGAGATTGCCGATAAAGCCGCCTTGTTCGCCGCACCACAGCATCCCTACACCGAAGCGCTGCTGTCGGCGGTGCCGGTGCCCGACCCGGCCAAGAAGCCTGATCGCATCATCCTGCAGGGCGACGTGCCGAGCCCGATCAAGCCGCCCGCGGGCTGCCATTTCCACACCCGGTGCCCCTATGCCTTCGCGCGCTGCAAGACCGAGCGTCCGGCGATGCGCGAGGTGCGTCCGGGACAGTACGCCGCCTGCCATCTGCGCGAAGGGCCGGTCGCCGAGCACGTCTGAGGCGCGAGGAGTGCACGATATGCCGAGGATCATCACCGTGGGGGCCGCGCAACTGGGGCCGATCGCGAAGGTGGAAACGCGCGGCCAGGTGGTTCGCCGCCTGATCGCATTGCTGCGCGAGGCCAAGGGGCATGGATGCGATCTCGTGGTGTTTCCTGAACTGGCGCTGACGACGTTTTTCCCCCGCTGGTATTTCGCCGATCAGGCCGAAGTCGACTGCTACTTCGAGCGCGAGATGCCGTCTGCGGAAACGCGCCCTCTGTTCGATGAGGCGGAACAGCTCGGCATCGGTTTCCAACTCGGCTACGCGGAACTGGTCGAGCAGGATGGGCGCCTGCGCCGGTTCAACACCGCGATACTGGTCGACAAAACAGGCCACATCGTCGGTAAATACCGCAAGGTGCATCTGCCGGGTCATGCCGAGCACGAACCTTGGCGGCAATTCCAGCATCTGGAGAAGCGCTATTTCGAGGTTGGCGACCTGGGCTTTCCAGTGTTTCGCGCGTTCGGCGGCATCATCGGCATGTGCATTTGCAATGACCGCCGCTGGCCGGAGACCTATCGCGTCATGGGCCTGCAAGGCGTCGAGATGATCGTGCTGGGCTATAACACGCCGGTGCACAATCCGCCGGCACCGGAGCATGACGCGCTGGCCAATCATCACAACGCGCTGGTGATGCAGGCCGGTGCCTACCAGAACGGCACCTGGGTAGTGGGCGTCGCCAAGGCGGGCGAGGAGGAAGGCGTGGTGCAGATGGGGCAATCGCAGATCATCGCGCCATCCGGCGAGATGGTCGCGATGTGCACGACGCTCGGCGACGAGTTGTGCTTCGCGCGCTGCGATCTCGATCTCACGGCGTCATACAAGTCGACGGTGTTCAACTTTGCCGTCCATCGCCAGCCGCAGCACTACGGCCTGATCGTCGAGCGCAAAGGCGCGGTGCCGCCGCCGGAGTGACGGCACCGCGTTTTCGCGCGGTCAAACGTGGATGCGGAAGATCGCTTCGATTTCGACGGTCATGTTGTTTGGCAGAGAGCCCATGCCAACCGCGGAGCGCGCATGCCGGCCGCGCTCGCCCAGCACCTCGACCAGCAGGTCGGAGCAGCCGTTGATGACCTTCGGCTGATCGCCGAATTCCGGCACGCCGTTGACCATGCCGAGCAGCTTGATGGCTTCCAGGCGCGACAGGTCGCCAACGGCTTTCTTGGCAGTGGCGAGGATCTGCAGGCCGATCAGCTTGGCGTGCTCGTAAGCCTGTTCGACGGTGACGTCGCGGCCGACCTTGCCGGTGAAATAGCTGCCGTCGGGCGTGCGTGGGCCCTGGCCGGAGCAATACAGCGTCTTGTCAAAGACCTTGAACGACACGTAGTTGGCGACCGGGGTCGGCACGGCAGGCAGGGTCAGTCCCAGGCTTTTCAGCTTCTCTTCAGGTGTCATGAACGCATCTCCAATAAGGGTCAGGCTTCCTCGCGAGGGTGCCACCAGCGGCCGCCGATGACTACCCCTTCCGAAACGATGCGCTGGTTGCCGATCAAGTGCTCGCCCACGACATCGACGTAGTCGAATTCGCCGTCTTTCACGCTCAGGATGGTCGCATCGCCGACCGAGCCGGGTTTCAGGCTGCCGAGTTCCGGGCGCCGCAGTGCCATGGCCGCGTTCACGGTCGAGGTCTTGACGACGTCGGCGAGCGGCATGCCGAGGCACAAGAACTTCGACATCGTCGTCACCTGGTCGAATGCCGGGCCGTTGATGCACAGCGTGTGCACATCGGATGAGATGGTATCGGGATAGAACCCGTTGGCCAGCATGGCGCGCGCGGTTTTGAAGGCGAACGAGCCCTTGCCGTGGCCGATGTCGAATAGCACGCCGCGGTCGCGGGCTGCCAGAACTTCCGGTTTAACCTTGCCCTGCGCTGAGCACGGCGTATTCGGGAACGGTCGGAAGGCGTGAGTGAGAATGTCGCCCGGTCGCAGTAGGTTGATGACATCCTCGTACGACGGCGGCGGATGGTCGATATGCGCCATCAGCGGCATGCCGACTTCCTCGGCAACTTCGAGCGCCATCTTCAGCGCGTTCCAGCCCTGCGTGCCGGAGGCATGCCGGCCGACGCGTACCTTGATTCCGACGAGTACGTCGCGATTCTGGTCGGCGACATCTGCGCAATCCTGCGGAGCCAGCAGGCGCACTTCTTCGCTCTCGCCGACCATGATGGTGTTGGAGAACGCATAGATGCCCGCGAACGACACGTGCAGATAGGCCAGGATCCGGACCTCGGACTTCTCGATCACGTGTTTGCGGAAGCCGAGGAAATTGCCCGGTCCGGCGCTGCCGGTATCGATGGCGGTGGTGACACCGCTGGTCCGGCAGAACTCCTCCGCGTCGATGCCGAGCGATGTGCCGCCCCAGTAGACGTGGGGGTGCATGTCGATCAGGCCCGGGGTGATGATCTTGCCGCCGACTTCGCGATCCTTGGTCGCCGGGCCGGGCTTCAAGGATTTAGCGACGGCCGCAACCTTGCCCTCGCTGAAGCCGACTTCATAAGCGCCATCGATGTCTTGTGACGGGTCGATGACGCGGCCGCCTTTCAGGATCAGATCGTAGCTCAAGGGGTACTCCATCGCTTGGCCAACGGGATCATCCGGATACGCCACGATACCGTCCCGGTGCGTCATGTCCAGCGCGTGTTGATGTGGCCGAGAAACGCGCAACGACTGGTCGGTGCCTCGACCAGTCGTGACGCAAATTGAATGAGCAGCCGCCGTGCCGACCGCTATTTCGACAGGTAGGCGCGATGCACGAACCCACCATCTTTCTTGCGCGTTTCTACCAGCAGACTGCTCTCGGCGTCGCGGATCTCGCGCTTGATCGGGCTGGCCTGGGTATCGCCCGCGGGCGCCGTCTTGGCGTTTTCCGCATCGGTCAGGAACGCTTGCACAGAGGCCACTGCTGGCGGTGTTGTCCTGTCCGAACCGCTGCCGATCGCTTCCGTCGCGGCGGCATCGAGCAGTTTCGGCCACATCTTCTGGAACAGTCCGTTCGAGGGATAGATGTCGGCGCTGCTGATCCGGCCGTTGATCGCGACGACGATGCCGACGATATCGCTGTCCGTCTTGCCGGAATCTTTAAGTGCGTCGACGTAGGCCGAACGCGCCTCAGCCAGCCTTTTGTTTTCAAGGCTGAGTTGTAGGCTCGACGCCGATAGGCGCGAGTTGACGCTTTCCTGTACGTTGTCAGACAGTGCTCGCTGGATCTTGGAGACTTCCGCCCATACTTCGGACTGGCGCGAATGTCCGCTCCTGGCGACACCGCTGACGCGATTGTCCATGCGCTGGACGGTGCGCATTGCCGGCTCGGAATCCTGCGCGGTCGACGCGGTCGATTGAACAGTTATTTCTGGTGCCAGCATAGCCAATTTCGCAGCCCGCGACGGGACGGACTTTTCGGCGCTGCTGAAGCGGGACACTTCTTCGCGACCGCGTGCGGACCAGCGGCCCTGTTCGACGCAATAGGCACCGATTTCGATTTTGCCGGAGTTGGCGGGTACAAGCATGCTGACGGTCAACACACGATCCTGCTTACCGCCTTTGACGATGTCGCCAGCCTGGACGAAGACATCCTCTTTTCCGGTGTTCTCGATGACGAGATCGTTGACCTGTCCGGTTTCGTGCACCAGTACTGCGCCTTTGGTCATGGCCTCCTGCAGTGTCAGCGGCACTGCTCCAGCGGCGGATGGGCCGTGGATGAAATAGATGGCGAGGTTTTCATGGACTACAGGGGCGAGCAGTTGCGTTGGTTTCGCGCTGGCCGCTGTGATGCCGAGCGCAAATGGCGCGGCGAATAGTGTTGCGACTGATAATGCAAATGACCAGCTCATAGCTTCGACCCTCCGCTTTTTTGCTCAGAGGACGAACCATTTAGCTGGTTATTGCGGCGCTTCGTGGGGAGGACGGCGGCTGTTCCGTGGCCGGACGATGGCCGCTGTCCTCCTAATTTAGCGCAGGAACTCCGGCGCCACGAGACTTGGGAGCAGCAGAGAAACCTGCGGCCACATGATAACCAGGCCGAGCACCACGAACATCGGGATGAGCATGATGCCAACATCACGAAGCGCCGCTCGTAATGGAATCCCCGCGATCGAACAGGCTATAAGCAGACAGAGCCCATACGGCGGCGTCACCAGACCGAATGCCAGCGACACGATGCTGATCATCGCGAAGTGGATCGGCTCCATGGAGACGGCACGCGTCAGAGGTTCAAGGATGGGCGCGCAGATGATGATCGCCGGGATGGCATCCAGGAAGCAGCCGACCAGCAGGAACACTGCTGCTATGAAGAAGCCCGTTGCGAGGAAGCTCATATTCCACGCCGACACGCCCGAGAGAATAGCTTCGGGGATTTTGTAGAACGCCAGGAGCCACCCAAAGGCGCTGGCCGTTCCGACGCAAAACAGCGTGATGCCGGCGAGCTTACCGGTATCAAGCAGAGCCTGATAAAACGACTTTACGTTCATTTCGCGATAAACGAGGAATGAAAGCGTGCTGGCGTACAACACAGCGATACAAGCTGCTTCGGTGGCCGTGAAAAGGCCGAAAATCTTGCCGCCGATGATGATGGCCGGTGTCAGCAGTGCCGGGATGGCGACATAAGTTGCGCACATCAGCTCTCGCCAGCTTGCCCGCGGGTAGGTCGGGTAGCCGCGGCGCTTGGCATAAAAGTGCACTGTGGTCATTTGCGCCACGCCAATCAAAAGGCCTGGCACGATGCCTGCGAGGAACAAGCCGCCGATCGAAACTGTCAGGATACCGCCCCACACAATCATGACGATCGACGGCGGAATGATCACAGCCATGACCGCGGAAACGGCCGTGATCGCGACCGAAAACGACAGGTCATAACCCTCGCGGGTCTGCGCTTCGATGAACAGCTTGGACTGGCTCGCGGCGTCTGCCGTGGCCGATCCTGAGATGCCGGCGAAGAACATCGAAAGCACGACGTTGATCTGGGCCAGGCTGCCCGGAAAATGGCCGACGATCGCGCGAGATAACTTCATCAGGCGGTTGGTCGTGCCGCCGAAGTTCATGATGTTGGCCGTCAGCAGGTAGCACGGTACAGCGAGGAGAATGAACGAATTGAAGGCGTTGAATGTCTCTGACATCAACGTCATTGTGTCGAGCCGTGGCTCGAACATGAGGATGGGGACGCAGGCCAAACCGAGCGCAAAGGCAATCGGCACGCGCATGAACATCAGGAAGAAGAATAGCCCGAAAAGAACAGCCGCGGCTTCGCCCGGCGATAATGATGCGCCGGTCACGCTTCGTCCCTCCCGAAAAGCACTTTCAGATTGTCAACGAACTGTTCGCCGAGGAACACGATCCACGTGAGGCCCGTCAGCGGCCAGGCAATGTGGATGTACCAGAGTGGAAGCTCGGCGAGTTCGGAAATGCGGTTCATCGCGAATTGGGTGAATTGTGTCCCTGACCAGACGAAAATGAGGGCTACCCCCAGAACGGCAAGTCGCGAAATGAGACGGAGTAACGCTTCGGCCTTGCGGCCCATGCTTGGCCAGACATCGACTTCGAAGTGCGTCCACTCCCGCACGCCAATCATGGCGCCTATCATGATGGTCCAGATAAACAGGAAGCGCGCCATTTCTTCCGTCCAAATGTAGGAGGGAATGAGCGCCGTGTATCGGGAGAAGATCTGTAGGCTCACGGGGATTAGAAGAATGAGCAGCGACAGCGCCACCGCGATCGAAAGTGCCGTCGCATACAACTGTGTGAAGCGCCGCCAAGCGGTCGTCGGTGCTGGCGCTGGAAGCGTATCTGTCATGAAGATATCCGTATCGGAGCTGACTGGAACGGCCGGGACGTACCCGGCCGTTCAACATTCTCGCGTCGTGGACAAACTTAGATGGCGCTGATCTTGCTGAAGATGTCGTCCACCTTGATTTCCTTGGCGTACGACTCCATTACGGGCGCTGCGAGCTTCAGCATTTCCGGACGATCCTTGAACGGGATCTGCTTCAGCTTGCCTTCGGCCTGCATCTTATCGAGCTTCTTCTGATCTTCTGAAGACTCGACCTCGCGGCCATAATCGCCAGCTTCCTTACCGGCTTTGATGACGATCTCCTGCAGATCCTTCGGCAGGTTCTTGAACGTCTTGCCGGAGAAGCAGAGCGGCCGGATCGTCACGGCGTGCTGGGTCAGCGTCAGGTTAGGTGCGACTTCGTAGAACTTCATCGCTTCGACGCCCGCAGCTTCGTTCTCGCCGGCGCTGATGACGTTATTCTGAATGGCGTTGTAGACTTCGTTATAAGCGATGACGGTTGGCGACATGCCGACGGCTGCGAACGTCTTGGACCAGATCGGTGCGCCCTGCACGCGGACCTTCAGGCCCTTGAGGCCGTCTAGTGAATCGATCGGCTTGTTGATGAAGATGTTGCGAACGCCACCACCGCCGTAGCCAATCAGCATGACATCGGCTTTGTCGGAGATTTCCTTGGCAACCGGCGCCAGAATGTCGGCCTTTACGACCTTGTCCATATGGGCCAGGTCACGGAAGACGAACGGGGCATCGATGAACGGTGCCGCCCTGGAGAAGGTCGACATATGCGCGGGAGAAACGACGGCAAAGTCGACTGCCTTGCCCTGCGCCATATATTCGAAGTACTGCTTTTCGAGGCCGAGCGATGAATTTTTGTGCAGCACGAACTCGATGGGTTTTTTGTACTCTTTCTTGACGATTTCACCGAACCGGGCCAGCGCCTTGGTGAACGCGTGATCGTCATTGAATTGCGAAGCGCCATTCAGTGTAATGGGCGCCTGAGCCCGTACAATAGCCGGCATCGCAACGGCGCCTGCTGCAGCACCCATACCTGCCAGGAATGTCCTGCGTTTAATCATAGTGTCTCCTCCACGTTGGCCACTTGCTCTTTTGTTGAAGCAAGAGTTTTAGATCGGCTCTTTTTGGCCGAAGTTGCCGGACGATAGCTTAGCTGATGCGGCGGTGCTACCCCTAACGGAGCGTTTAAATGAAGATTGCTGATGTTAAGACTCACGTGCTTGAAGCAGACCTCACGATCCCCTTCTCCTGGTCGTTCAATCGCGCCGACAAACGGTCCACATGCATTGTCGAGATCGTCTGCGAGGACGGAACGACCGGATGGGGAGAATGCTTCGGACCCTCCAGGCTTAACGCCGCCGTTGTCCAGGCATTTCGGCCGCTACTTATTGGCCGGGACGCGCTGGCTACTGAGCTGATCTGGCAGACCCTCTATAATCAGTTCCGCGATCAGGGCCAGAAAGGGCTTGCCGTAACCGCGCTGAGCGGCGTCGACATCGCGCTTTGGGATATCAAGGGCAAGCGTTTCGGCGCACCCGTTCACCAGCTCATGGGCGGCCCGTTGCGCACCAGCGTTGCCGCTTACGCCACCGGCACCTACCGCCGCGATACCGGTAGTCCGATGGACTACATCATCGAGGAAGTGACCGGCTACGTCCGGGAAGGATTTGGTGCGGTGAAGCTGAAGATCGGCTTCGGCATTGCCGAGGACGTGGCCCTGATCAAGGCGGTTCGCGAAGCCATGGGGCCCAAGATCGGCCTGATGCTCGACGCCAATCATGGTTATGACGCCATCGATGCAATCGCTCTCGGGCGGGCTGTGGCGGACCTCGATATCGGCTGGTTCGAGGAACCGGTGGTCCCGGATGATCTAGGGTCCTACGAAGAGGTGCGTCGCGGCCAGCCGATCCCGGTGGCGGGCGGCGAGTGCGAGTTTACCCGCTGGGGTTTCCGCGAAGTGTTGACCCGCCGCGCCATGGACATCATCCAGCCCGACACATGCGCAGCGGGCGGATTGTCCGAGTGCAAGAAGATCGCCGACATGGCCAACGCTTTCGGCGTGCGCTATTTGGCCCATGTCTGGGGAACCGGCATCGGATTGGCGGCGGCGCTGCATCTGCTCGCGGTCATTCCGCATAACCCGCCGCGTCATACCGCACGCGAACCGCTGCTCGAGTTCGACCGTTCCGAGCATCCGTTCCGGCAGGCGGTACTGACCGCGCCGATCGAACATGTCGATGGCGTCGTCGCGGTTCCGACCGGCCCTGGCCTGGGCATTGAGATCGATCGCGCAGCGCTGGAGAAATTCTCTGCCCGTACTTGAGCGGACGCGGGGCGGCGGGCGGAAGCCTGATCTACCGCGCGGCCCGCGGGTCTGTTGCTTCCGAATGAAAAAGCGATGGCGGCATATTGGGAAAGTCATTCAACTCCCCGGCCGCCATCGCCAGCCCATCGGCTGTCTGTTGCGGGGTAGCAAGACAGCCAACGGATGGCCGAAGAATTGCGGAGCACACGCCATTAGCCAACCAACTCTGGGTTGTCTTTGTGCCTTCTGTGCGCGCTAATGTATTCTCGGAAAGCTACGCCGTTCTTGTTGATCCGGCGCCGGTCCCAAACAGTTTCCGCCAGCGATAATTGGCTTCGGCGCCGATGAAGAGGCGCAGATCGGTGAATGTCCGATTCGGTGACGTCCGCCACGTCTTGAACGCGGCGCGGCGCGTCGAGCGGACGCGGATCGGCTCCAGATATGAGAAGTGCCTGGCAAGTTTCCGCGCCCACCAGTCCTGAGGAAACTGCGAGATGTGAGCATTGCGGCCATCAGGCAGAATGAGAACCGCGGGCCCCGTGTCGATCACGATGATCGCATTGTCCGCCATGCCGGCCATTTCGCCGATGAGATCGTCGAGCGCCGTCTCGGGGACGTGCTCCAGCACATCGATGTTGAGCAGAAGATCGAAGCGGCCTGCCGGCTTGGCGCTGTAGGCTGGAATGGCCGGGTCGTAACGCACGCCCTGCGCGCCGCATGCGCTGCTCAACTCGTCGACCAGGATGCTCTGGCCACATCCGAAGTCGACGATGCTGGAAGGATTGAGGTCGTCAATGTGGGGCAGGAGGTAGGGGAGGTTCTTGACGCTTGTGTTGCCGTATTTTTCCCGGCTGTGGATGTCCCGGTACTGCTGAATTAGATCGTCGCTCATGTTGGCCTCAGGCGAAATTGGCCCCTATTCAAGTCTCCCTGAGTAAGTGAACTTAGTTCAATTCGCAATCCAATCGTGCCATCTACCACACGTCATCCATAGGATAGTTGCGGGGCGCTATCGGCCGTAGGGCACGCGGGTCGAGGGGGGGCGCGGGTAGCGGCCGCCGCGATTGCCGCCACCGCCGAACCCTCCAATGCCGAACGAGAACTGGATCGGCGGACCCTCGACCTCGCGTACACGGGTCTGGCGCTGTGGCCGCCTTTTGCTGGCTTCCTTGGTGCGGCTCGGCTTGGTGGTTTCGGCCTTGCGCTTTGGTGGACCGCTGCGCGGCGGAGTTGGCGGCGGAATGGCCAGGATCGCTTCGCGCGTCAGTGTCTGATTCTGGTCGATGCCGGGCTTGTCGACGATGAAGGGGAACGCCTGTTCGAAGGGCACGGCATCGCGCCGTTGCAGCGACGTCCAGCGGCTGGGCTGGCTGATCCGTCCTTGGTCTGTGATCTGGAGAAGCTGGCCTGGACGGTTGAGTGTGCGGCAATCGCCCTGTTCGTTGCAGGCGCGGATCGCGCCCTCGACCAGCAGCAGCCAAAGCCAGCCGTTGTCCTCGACATAGGCATCGAAAATGGTGCCGCGCACCGCGATCGACGCGACGGGCGTGCGGATGCGGTATGACGGCTTGGTTGCCGCGCCGGTCACGAACCGGAAGGTGCCCTTGGTGAGGTTGAGCACGATGTCGCCCTTGCTGCGCGCGCCATTGTAGACGAAGCGGTCGAGCAGCAACCGCGATCCTGGGCCGAGCGCCAGCTTGGTGTCATCATCGAGCGCGATCTCACCGCGCGAATCCGCGCCGACCGCAACCAGTTCATCCTCGTGCAGGCGATCGCCGGTGCGCAGTTCGCGGAAGTCTCGCTCGTATTCCGCGCGGACCTGATTGACGATCTCGACGGCTGAACCGATCTGCGGTTTCTGGGCAAAAGCGGGTGATGTAACCAAAAGCGGAGCAGCAAGGCAAAGAGCCAAGGCATTGCGCATGGGAACACTCGCGAAGTTTGGGCCAAAGCATCAAGGGCGGAACGGCGGCTCCGCTGTACTTCTGATCACTGTATAGCCGGCGGCGTTGTCCAGCGCTGTTCCGCCGGGCACAGAGCAGATGCGCCGCACGCTAAAAGCTCAAACCTGACAACTATCTGAATGGCGGCTCATCAAATGAACGCAGTTTGCGCGAATGCAGCGTATCGCGGCGCTCGCGCAACAAGTCGAGCGCAGTGAGCCCGATTTCCAGGTGCTGTGCCACCGCGCGCTCATAAAACGCGCTGGCGGCGCCCGGAAGTTTGATTTCACCGTGCAGCGGCTTGTCGGAAACGCACAGCAGCGTGCCGTAGGGGACGCGCAGCCGGTAGCCGTTGGCCGCGATGGTGCCGCTTTCCATGTCGACGGCGATGGCGCGCGACAGGTTGATCCGGCGCCGTTCCAGCGTGTAGCGCAGTTCCCAGTTGCGGTCGTCGTTGGTCAGCACGGTGCCGGTGCGCAGGCGTTCCTTGAGTGTGTCGCCGGTTTCGCCGGTGACGATGGCGGCGGCATCCTGCAGGGCGACCTGGACTTCGGCCAGCGCCGGGATCGGGATCTCGGGCGGCACCAGGGCATCCAGAATGTGGTCCTGCCGCAGATAGGCGTGGGCCAGCACGTAGTCGCCGATGTGCTGCGATTGCCGGAGCCCGCCGCAATGGCCGACCATCAGCCAGCAGTTCGGGCGCAGCACGGCCAGATGATCCGTGATGTTCTTGGCATTCGACGGGCCGACGCCGATGT
>JAEZBZ010000279.1 GCA_023412745.1 Pseudomonadota bacterium
GTCGAGGCGGCGGAAGGCACCGACGCGATGCTGGCGCGACTCGCCCGTTTGCGCGGCGCGGGCCATGGCGGCACGTGCGGTGTTCTGGTCAAGGCGCCGAAGCCGGGCCAGGAGATGCGCGTCGATCTTCCGACCATCGGGCCGCGCACGATTGCCTCTGCCGCCGCTGCCGGACTTGAGGGCATCGCGGTGGCGGCGGGGCAAGTGCTGCTGGCCGATCGAGCAGGCTTGCATACGCGCGCCGATGAAGCGGGGTTGTTTCTGGTCGGCGCCGATGCTGGGGCCGAGGCGTCATATTCGCCAGGCCGTGTTCGCGATGCGCAGCCAGTGCTTTTGGCCGGCAAGGCGACGCCACAGGATCGCAGCGACGCGGCGCGCGCGCTGGCGGTGATGCAGGCGATGATGCGTTTCGGTGGCACCGGCGCGGTGGTCGTGGCGCGACGGCATGTGCTGGCGGTCGAAGCCGGAGAAGGAGCCGCCGACGTGATCCAGCGCATCGGTCAGTTGCGTCAGTGGAGCGATCGTGGCTCGCGCCGCCGGCGTGGCGTGATCGCGCTGCGGACGGCAGGTGTCATCGATGCGCAGCAAAGCGTTGATGATATCGCGGCGGGCTTGGCCGGTATTGCACTATTCGAGGCGTCAGCGGAGCAAACGCAGGCGGTGGTGCGCGCCGCCGCGCAGTCAGGGATAAGCGTGATGGCGGACACCGGACAATATAAGGCAGGCACGGACAGGCCGTTGCGGATCTATCTGATTGCCGGTGAACATTCCGGCGATGCGCTTGGCGCCCGGCTCATCCCGGCGCTGCGCGCGCGTCTCGGCGATAGCACGATCATCAATGGCGTCGGCGGTGAGGCTATGCATGCGGAGGGGTTGAATAGCCTGTTTCCGCTGTCGGATGTCGCGGTGATGGGTCCGCTGTCGATCCTGCCGCGATTGCCGCGGATCATGAAGCGCGTCTATCGCACGGTGGACGACGCGATTGCCGCCAATCCCGATGTGGTCGTGATCATCGACAGCCCGGAATTCACGCACCCGATTGCCAAGCGCATCCGCAAGCGCCGCCCGGATATCCCGATCATCGATTACGTCAGCCCCTCGGTATGGGCGTGGCGGCCGGGGAGGGCGGCGAAGATGCGGCGCTACGTCGATCACGTCCTGGCGCTTTTGCCGTTCGAGCCGGACGTCCATCAGCGGCTCGGCGGGCCGCCCTGCACATACGTCGGCCATCCGTTGATCGAGCGATGGGATTGGCTGCAGGCGCTGGAAACCGGGCCGCTGTCGGAGCGCCTTGGGCTCGATCCCGGCAAGCCGGTGCTGCTGGTGCTGCCGGGCAGCCGGACGTCCGAGGTCGGCCGGCTCATGCAGCCGTTCGGCGAGGCCGTGCGGCTGTTGCTGCAGCGGGGTGTTGCGCCGGAGGTCGTCATTCCGGTGGTACCGCATGTGCGCCCGCTGATCGAAGCCGCGCTGGCGTCGTGGCCGCTGCGCCCGCATCTGATCGAGGGGGACGAGGACAAGTTCCGCGCCTTCAAACTGGCTCGCGATCGCGGCGGCGCGGCGCTGGCGGCATCCGGAACGGTGACGCTGGAACTGGCGATGGCGGGCACGCCGATGGCGGTCGGCTATCAGGTGGATGCGATGGCGGCGAAACTGCGCTTCCTGGTCAAGGTTAAGTCGGTGGTGCTGGCTAATCTGGTGCTCGACGACACCGCGTTCCCGGAGTTTATCCAGGAAGATTGCACGCCCGAGAAGCTGGCCGCAGCCTTGGCACCGCTGCTCGCCGACACGCCGGAGCGCAGCCGCCAGATGGATGCGCTGGCGCAAATCCCAGAGGGCATGCGGCTGGTGTCCGGCACGCCCAGCGACAAGGCGGCCGACATCGTGGCCCGGGCAGCGGAGGCGCGGCGCGCTTCTTCCACATGAGCAGCGAAGCTGAATTTTGGATGATCGCGCGGGCCGTGCGCGGTTTCCTTGAGCCTGGCCTGCCACCGCTTCCGCTTGACTGCCGCTCAATTGCAACCTCTGCGTGTTTCGATCGCTTTCGGGACTCGTCGCACTGACGCCGTACGACTAACATTCAATCGTGTGAGTCGCTGGCTGTGGTGCTAGTCAGCGTCTGCCAGCATATCGCCTTGAAGTCACATCAGGATCGGGTCATGCCGCGCAGCTTGTCGAAGCCCGAGATGCCCTCCGAATCGTGGGGCGACCAGCCTCTCACTTTGGGGCGTCTGGTTCTGGTCGTCGCGGCCGATCATGCCGGACCCGGGTTGCTGTTGACGGCGGTGCGGCGGCGGCTTTCCGATTTCTCCGACATCGAATTTCCCAAGCTGATCGCCACCCGCCGCAATGGGCCGAGCGACGCGGAAGCCGGCGTGACGCGCGAGGTGTTTCTGGATCTCGAACGCGATGGCCAGTTCTTGCTGACCTGGGCTTCGGGCGGTAACAGCTTCGGTCTGCCAGTCGCCGTTCGCGCCAGGCTGAATGAAGGCCGTACCGTGGTGATCTCGGCCCCCGCCGATATCGTGCCGGAACTACATGAAAGCTGCCCGGAACTGCACGTGGTGCGGCTGAGCGGTGGTGTCGATAGCGCTCGCCAGCAGCTGACGCCACAGGCTTGCCTGCGCCGCATGATGGGGCCGAAACTGGCGCAGCGCCTGGAAGGCCAGCGGTTGCGCCCGCGCACGGATGCAATCAGCGGCGCCGACGACATGGCCAGCGCGGTGCGCGCGCTTTCAAGTGTGCTGTCGCGCATTTCGGAAGAACGCAACAGCCCGGAGCCGGTGTTCGCCCGCATGCGTGGGCGATCGCCTGCGGCGCTCTGACCGCTGCGGAGCATTGCTGTCCCAGCCCAATCCGTCCTAAGCATGCCGTTGCGCGGTCAGCATACGGGCGGTCGCGGCCCACGGGACCTCATGGCGCTGTTCCTCGAAATTCTCACCCAGGTCACACTGCCGATCATCACGCTCGTCGCGTTGGGATGGTCGCTGCAGCCTCGTCTGAAGCTCGACGTCGCAAGCCTCAACCGGCTCCAGGTCTACGTCGTGATGCCGGCGTTTCTCGTTCACTTCCTGTCGAGCGGCAAGCAGCCCATCGACGAAGTCTGGCCGGTCGTCACCTTTGGCGTGATCCAGTTTCTCATTCTCATCCCGCTGGGCTGGATGCTGGTCGTGCTGTTTCGCATGCGTCGCTCGCTCGGGCCGATGATGGGGCTGGGTACGGCCTATGCCAACGTCGGCTTCTTCGGAATCCCGGTGACGCAACTCGCGTTCGGCCCGGAATACCTGCTGCATCAGTCGGTGCTGACGGCGCTGATGGCTGTCCTCGTCTGTACCGTCGGCGTATGGCTGCTGGCGCCGAGTGGTGGCAGCAAGCTGGGCAAGCTGAAGAACGTCTTCGAGACGCCGCTCATTCCATCGGTGGTGCTTGGGCTCGGTCTGCGCGGGTTAGAGGTGGAGCTGCCGGTGGTGGTCAGCCAGCCGCTGCAATTCCTGGGCTCGATCTTCACGCCGCTGGCGCTCTATACGCTTGGCGCGCAGGTGGCCTCGGCCAAGGCAATGCGTATCGAGGCTGGCCCGCAGACGCTGATCATGCTGCTCAAGTTCCTGGTGTCGCCCCTGCTGAGCTGGGGCATCTGCGTCGCTCTGGGCCTGCCGCCCGATGTGACGTCGGTGATCGTGGTCGCGGCTGCAACACCGGTCGGCGTGCTGATCACCATTTTCGCGGCCGAGTACAAGACAGAGCCGGAGTTCATCTCAACTGCTGTGGTGATCTCCACCGCGCTGTCGCCACTCTTTGTCACCGGGTGGATAATTGCGATGCGATTGGTGTAAGGCGTGCGGTACGCGCCATTGCGGTTGACGGCCGCAATCGTCTAGGGTTCGCCGCTTGGCAGGTATTCGCCACGGGAGAGAGACAAGAAATGATCGAGCTGCACACGTGGTCGACGCCAAACGGGCGCAAGGTATCCATCATGCTGGAGGAAGTGGGTCATCCCTACAGCGTGCATCCGGTGGACATCGGCAAGAATGAGCAGTTCAACCCGGCCTTCCTCAAGATCAGCCCGAACAATCGCATTCCCGCCATTGTCGATCGCGACAACGGGATGTCGCTGTTCGAATCGGGCGCTATCCTGATGTACCTCGCAGAGAAGACTGGAAAACTTTGGCCGAAGACCGGCGAGGCGCACTGGCGCACCGTCGAGTGGCTGATGTGGCAGATGGGCGGCTTCGGCCCGATGCTCGGCCAGGCGCACCACTTCCTCAAGTTCAACGTCGGCAAGGCGCCCTATGCCGAGGAGCGCTACGGCACCGAGACCAAGCGCCTCTACGGCGTGCTCGACCGGCGGCTGGCCGAGGTGGAATACGTCGCTGGTGACTATTCCATCGCCGATATTTCGATCTGGCCGTGGGCGTCGCGCTTCGAGTGGCAACAGATCGATCTGCAGCAGTTCCCCAATGTGCTGCGCTGGTATCGCGCCATCGCAGCCCGCCCGGCCGTGCAGAAGGGCTACCACGTGCCGGTTCAGCAACCCTCCATTCCGATGCCTTGAACGCAAGGGCCATCGGCTCCGCAATCACCAATCGCATCATTGCAGACAAAGGAAACACTCATGACTGACAGAAACTTCTCCGGCGTCA
>JAEZBZ010000008.1 GCA_023412745.1 Pseudomonadota bacterium
CGATAACGCTGCGTCCCTAATGGGGACAAATCACGGTTTCTTACGCACTGTTACCATGAAGCTGCATTTTCAGAAGGCGGCGCTGCCGCGTTCCCGTGCAACTTATCGACGCCCGCGCTGACGCGAAGAAAATGCAGCAAAATCAGGACGTTCTGGATCTGCGTCGCCGTCCCCATGCGGATCATCGGCGTGAGGATGCGAAGAGGCGTAGCCGTGGTCTGACTGAATTCTGTTCGACGATTTGTGTTCAGCATAAGAGTCGTCGTGGACGGACGATTGTAGTTCCGGCTCAGAACGACGTCCGAACCCGGTGATTCGCTGAAACAGACTGAGCTTTTTCTGAGGCTTGGGCTGCTCCGGCGTACGTCCGTAGTGGTCCTGCGTCGCCTCGTCGGCGCCATCGTACTGCCCCGTGCGGGCGCGATACTCGCGTTGCGCGAGCGGCGGAAAATCCTCCACCGTAGGCATGCGGCGAGGTCCCCGCCGAACCTCGACCGGCGCCGCCGGTGAAAAGGGCTGCGACGGGCGGCCGGAACCTGGCTGTGTCTTCGCTTTTGGCACAGGCAGCGGACCTGCACCGAACTGCGGCGGCCCTTCCTCGATCGTCACGTCATCCTGTCCTCGCCAGATCTGGCGAGCACGCTGGTCTCCGGATCCGCCGGGCTGGCCTTCGTCCATGGCGCGGGCTAGCGCATTGGTGAAGTCATCAGAGGGCGGTTGCGGGCGCGGCTGATGGACCGGCGGCTGATTCGCATGTGGCCGCACTGGCGGCGGTTGCTGGTTGGGGGCAACCTGGCGTGCGGGGGCGTTACCCTGTGCAGCATGGGGAACAGGCGGCGGGGTCGCCGGCTGCGCGGGACGCGGCGGCGGCTGAGTTTGGGCAGCCGGTGACAACCCTGAGGCAACGATCGACACCCGGACGCGATCGCCCAAGCTTTCATCGAACGTTGCGCCAACGATGATGTTGGCTTCCGGATCGACTTCCTGCCTGACACGGCTGGCGGCTTCGTCGACGTCGTACAGCGTCAGATCTCGCCCGCCGATGATCGACAGCAGCAGCCCCTTGGCACCGCGCAGCGAAACATCATCGAGCAGCGGATTGGCAATGGCTTCCTCTGCGGCAACGACGGCGCGACGCTCGCCGCCCGCCTCGCCGGTGCCCATCATCGCGGTGCCCATGCCGCTCATGATCGTGCGCACGTCAGCGAAATCGAGATTGATCAGGCCTTCCTTGACGATCAGATCAACGATGCAGGCAATACCCGAATAGAGCACCTGATCCGCCAGCACGAAGGCTTCGGCGAAGGTGGTCTTTTCGTTGGCGACCCTGAACAGGTTCTGGTTCGGGATGACAATCAGCGTATCGACAGATTTGCGCAGTTCGGCGATGCCGGCGTCTGCAATCCGCATCCGCCGCTGGCCCTCGAACTGGAACGGCTTGGTCACCACGCCGACGACCAGGATGCCTAGATCCTTAGCCGCCTGGGCGATCACCGCCGCGGCTCCCGTGCCGGTGCCGCCGCCCATGCCGGCCGCCACGAACACCATATGCGAGCCGGAAATCTGCGCCTTGATCTCGTCGATCGCTTCTTCGGCCGCAGCGTGCCCGATCTCAGGCTTGGATCCTGCGCCGAGACCTTCCGTCAGCGTCACCCCGAGCTGGATGCGCTGTTCGGCGCTCGATGCGGCCAGAGCCTGCGCATCGGTGTTGGCGACGACGAAGGTCACACCCTCCAAACCGGAGGCAATCATGTTGTTGACGGCATTGCCGCCAGCGCCACCGACACCGATCACGGCGATGCGTGGCTTCAGATCAGTCACTTTGGGAGGTTGCAGCTTGATGTTCATGATGGTGTCACGCCGCGTTCTTCGGGCAGCAGGAGAAGCGGCGAACCGCGATCCCATTGCAGCAGGTGATTCCTATCGCCCGGTACGCCATGCAGCGGTCGTTCTCCTAGAAGCTCTGCCGCAACCATTGACCCATTTGGCCGAGATACCCGGTCTCCACCGTTCCGTACTCGGGAAACGACGCCCAGCCCGACTGAACGATCTGCGTCGCCTCCCACAGCCCGGCGACAGTCGCCAAAGCCGGTACACACGCTTTCGCAGGCAATCCGGAACTTGGCAACGGATGCGCGATACGGACCGGACGCGACAGGATATTGGCGGCAAATTCGCCAATCCCCGCCAGTTGGCTTGTCCCTCCGGTCAAGACGACGCGCTCCCCTACGTAGTTCATTACCTGGCTGCGTTGCAGCCGCTCGCGCACGAGCGCCAGGAGACTTTCCATCCTCGGCTGCAGGATTGACCGCAACCGAGCCTTGGCTACCTGGCCCGTCGGCTCGTCCCCACCAGCCATCGGATACTTGATCACCTCATGGTCGTCCGACGGCGCAGCGACCAGTGTGCCATAAAGCGCTTTGATTCGCTCGGCTTCCGCAAGGGGGGTCCTCAGCTCGCGGGCGATGTCGAAGGTCATGTGGTTGCCGCCGACCGGCACGGCATCGGCAAACAGGAAGCGATTGTCGGCAAACGCGGAGATCGTGGTCATGCCGCCACCGATGTCGAGGCAGATGATGCCGAGCCGCCGCTCCTCCTCGCTGGTCACCGCAAGAATGCTGGCCAGGGCCGACGGCACCGCGCAACTGAGCGAGAGGTAGCAGCGCTCGATCAGCAGCTTCAGGTTCCGCAGCGGCGCTTCATCCGCGGTTATCGCATGCATGTCCGCGCTCAGCCGCGCCCCCGCCATGCCGAGCGGATCGCGCACACCCGCAGCGCCGTCGAGCCGATAGGCAAGGCGATTGAGATACAGCGTCAGCCTATTGTCGCGCTCGGCGTAGGCACGGGCCGCCTTCTGCACGCGCGCGATGTCGCTCGAGCGGACGGCGCCGCTATCGAGTTGCGCATGCGCCACGAAGTGGCTGGAGCGCATGCGTCCACAGGCGGCGCTGGCCACAACCTCTTCCAACTGCTGGCCGGACATCCGCTCGGCCTGAGCCACGGCAGCGCGGACCGCCTGTTCCGCTTCGTCCAGGTCGACGATGACGCCCGCCTTGATTCCGCGCGACCTCTGATGACTGAGGCCAATGACCCGCAGCCCCTGCGGAGCACTATGATCCGGCGCGACGATGGCGCAGCAGATCTTGCTCGTCCCGATATCGAGCAGGCCGAGAATGTCAGACGATCCTCGTGTATTACGCGACATGCACTCGTTCCCTGACCTGGCTCATCCGGACGGTTGGGTCTGGCGGCCGGTCGTGTCCTTCCCCGCTACAGGTTGTTGCACAGGCCGGACGATCATCCGTCCGGTCG
>JAEZBZ010000059.1 GCA_023412745.1 Pseudomonadota bacterium
GCTTCCAGCAGCCGGCGAATGTCCTCGACCTTGCGCACGCCACCACCGACCGTCAGCGGCATGAAGCAGCGTTCCGCCGTCCGCCGCACGATATCGAGCAGCGTGCCGCGATCCTCATGGCTGGCGGTGATATCCAGGAAGCACAGCTCGTCGGCGCCAGCCGCGTCATAGGCGGCCGCCGCTTCCACCGGATCTCCGGCGTCGATCAGGTCGACAAACTGGACGCCCTTGACGACACGGCCGTCCTTCACGTCCAGACAGGGGATGATGCGCGTTTTCAGCATTCCACCTTCATGGCCTGCCGGGCTCTTGGATGCAATGGCATCTTGCGTCACTGTCCTACAAACGATTCATCCGAGCGGGGGAGCGCCTGATGGCCAAGGACACCAGCCACGATCTCGACCAGGTGGCCGCGGCGGTGCGGCGCCAGAAGCTGGCCACCAAGGACATCGCCCTGTTGCGCGAGAAGATCGCCGCCCTGGATGAAGCCGGCATCGAACATCGATTTGTCAAAGCCGCCATGCGCAACTTGAAGGTCGCCGGCACGCAGCTCAAGGACATCCAGCAGCGGCAGGAAAACAAACCGTTCGACGAGGCCGCGTTCGAGCAGCTCCCGGAGCATCTGCGCAAGCGCATCCTGGAGCGGCTAGACAACATCGCCAAGCGGATGCGCGACGTCTCCGATCAAGCCAAGTCGCTCGAATACAGCGACCCGGCTTTCCGCTGCCTGCGCGATTACGAAATCTGCCGCCACGAGGGCCGCAGCCCGGCGCTGTGGTGTCAGCTCGCGATGGTGGTGTGTCTCCTTAGGTCCGTGCTGTCGCTGCCGGTCAAACTGCCCAGCTCGAAATAAGCTCCAGCGCCCGCTTCACATCCAGCCGCCCATCATACAGCGCACGACCGCTGATCGCACCCTCCAGCATGGCGTATTCGGGCCGGATGAGCTGCTCGATATCCGCCATAGAGGCCAGTCCACCGGAAGCAATGACAGGAATGGACGTCGCCCGCGCCAGCTCCGCCGTTGACGGCAGATTGAGCCCCTTCAGAACGCCATCGCGCTCGATATCCGTGTAGATGATCGCCGCGACGCCTGCGTCCTCAAATTGCCGCGCCAGTTCGATCGCGGTCATCTCGCTAACCTCGGCCCAGCCTTCCACCGCCACGCGCCCGCCCTTGGCGTCGATGCCGACGGCAACCTTGCCCGGAAACTTACGGCAGGCTTCGCGCACCAGCGCCGGATCGCGCACCGCGATCGTACCGAGGATTACCCGCCGCACACCCTTCGACAACCACATCTCGATGGTCGCCAGATCGCGGATGCCGCCGCCGAGCTGCGCCGGTATCGAAATCGCGCCGAGAATGGCCTCGACGGCCGCCGCGTTCACCGGCTTGCCCGAGAACGCTCCGTTCAGATCGACGATATGCAGCCAGGAAAAGCCTTGCTCTTCAAAGGCCCGCGCCTGAGCGGCGGGGTTGTCGTTGAACACGGTGGCGTCCGCCATCTCGCCCAGCTTGAGCCGAACGCACTGGCCATCCTTCAGATCGATTGCAGGAAACAGGATCAAGTCGAAGCTGCCTTCGTGGTTCAGGTTGCATCAGCGCGATTGTGCGCAGAGTTGCCGCGCGCCGGTCATGTCTTTGCTGCGATTTGGCGTGATAAAGAGAGTAAGTCCCATCTGCGTCAAGCGTTCGTACGACCATGCAGCCCGCGCCGTATCTCGTTTCCGCTTCTCCCGCCCCGCGCAATGACACGCGCCGGCACCTGACCGAGGCCGATGCCGTCGATGTCTGGATCGCGCGCTGGCTGCGCATTCGCCGCGCCGATCTGTGCCGCCGCTACCGTTGCGACCCGCGCCGCCTCTACGAAATCTGGGACGGCAGCAAATTCCCGGCGGCGCGCAAGAAGGCCTGGGCGCAATTTACAGAACGCTATCCGAGCCTCGTCAATCGCATCGACAGCGGCCACCACCAGCGCATTTCGCGGGCTATCCACCCGGATCAACTCGCACTTTTCAGCGATGAGAACACGCGCTAGCCGCATTTGGGCCAAACGCAGAACAAAAATCGAACCCACACTAGACACGGCCACTGATTCGTGGCATGTTCTTCATATGTTCGAACCGTCGCTTTAATGCGTATTTATGTTCTGTATCAACGTCTTGCGTCTTTGTGTTGCGTTTGCCTGTCAATATATCCCGCTGAGAGGCCCCCAATGCGCATGTTCCTCATTTCCTACGATCTCGCCAAGCCGAACCACAACAAGCACGCTATCGCCACGGCCATTATGGGCCTCGGTCAAGCCTGGGCTCGCCCGCTTGATACGACGTGGTACGTGCGCGCCGAGACGGATGTGGAATCCGATATCTATGCGCAACTCTCTCAGCTTCTGGATAGCGATGACGGGCTCATTGTTCAGGCTGTGAGCGAAGAAGCCACCCTGGTGAACACCTCACTGCGCTGGTTTCGTCAGCGCCGCCACGGGTTCGGCATCGAAGCCAATGCTAATGTGATCGCCTTCCCGACGGCCGTTCCGGCCCCCCAGACTCAACCGGAACTGCCGCTCGCAAGCTGATCATTCAAGGGGATGCCACTGTCCGGCATCGCGCGCAGACCCTCCCGCACTGCCCTGCGGACATGCACGTGACGCCAGGATGGGGCATCCCCCATCCTACCCCTGGCAAACGAGGTGTAAGCGTTGCCGCACCCGTTAACCCTACCCGGCGCGAGAGTGTGCTAAGCTGCCAGACGGGTTCAGTTGTGCGGCAAGTGACGTGACCAGCAAGCGTATTCTGCTCATCATCGGCGGCGGTATTGCTGCCTACAAATGCCTCGATCTCATCCGACGGCTGCGGGAACGCGGGTTTTCCGTGCGCACCGTCATGACGGCTGGCGCGCAGCAGTTCATCACCCCGCTGGCGGTGAGCGCCATCTCCGGCGATAGGGTTTTCACGGAACTGTTCGACCGCGCCGACGAGCACGACATCGGGCACATCCGGCTGAGCCGCGAAGCTGATGTCATCGTCGTCGCACCGGCGACCGCAAATCTGATGGCGCGCATGGCTGGTGGTCATGCTGACGATCTCGCCACCGCCGTGCTGCTCGCCACCGACAAGCCCGTCCTGGTCGCCCCCGCCATGAACCCGCGCATGTGGGGGCATCCGGCCACCCAGCGCAACGTCGCCCGGCTTCGCGACGACGGCATCCGGTTCGTCGGCCCCAACAGCGGCGAGATGGCCGAGCGCGGCGAAGCGGGAACCGGCCGCATGGCCGATCCGCTGGAGATCGTCGCCGCTATCGAGAATGCGCTGTCCGGCGCACCCATCACCGGTCCGTTGACCGGCCGCCACGTCGTGGTCACCAGCGGCCCGACGCATGAGCCGATCGATCCCGTGCGCTACATCGCCAACCGCTCGTCGGGCAAGCAGGGCCACGCTATTGCGCAGGCTGCGGCCGCGCTCGGGGCCCGCGTTACGCTGGTGTCCGGCCCGGTACAGATCGCGGACCCGCCGGGTGTGACAGTAGTCCATGTTGAATCCGCGCAGGCCATGCTGGAGGCCGTCAATGCCTCGCTTCCCGCCGACATTGGCATTTTTGCCGCCGCTGTCGCGGATTGGCGCGTCGCCGGTCAGTCGGATCAGAAGATCAAGAAGGACAAGAGCACCGGCATCCCCGCTCTGCAGTTGGTCGAGAACCCTGACATTCTGAAAACCATCTCGGCGCGTGGCGCAAAACGTCCTGCGCTAGTGATCGGCTTTGCAGCCGAGACCGAAAGGGTGGTCGAGTTCGCGATGAAAAAGCGTAAGGCCAAGGGCTGCGACTGGATCGTCGCCAACGACGTCTCGCCAAAAACCGGCATCATGGGAGGAGATCGCAACACCGTGCATCTCATCACGGCCGATGGCGTGGAAAACTGGCCGGCCCTCGACAAAACCGAGGTTGCGCAGCGCCTAGTCGCGCGCGCGGCCGACGAACTTAAACGAACACAGGTCTCAATCTGATGGCGCGTACGAAGGCGAAGAAATCCAAACAGGTCCGGGTCGTGCGGCTCGCGCACGGCGAGGGGTTGCCGTTACCGGCCTATCAATCGGAGGAAGCCGCTGGCATGGATCTGCTGGCGGCTGTCGATGATGCCATGCCGTTGCTTCTGGCGCCTGGGCAGCGCGAACTTGTGCCGACCGGGCTCGTCATGGAATTGCCGGCCGGCACGGAAGCCCAGGTACGTCCGCGCTCCGGCCTCGCCCTGCGCCATGGCATCACCGTGCTCAACAGCCCGGGTACCATCGACAGCGACTATCGCGGCGAGGTGAAGGTCCTGCTGATCAATCTCGGCAACGAACCCTGGGAAATCCAGCGCGGCGAGCGCATCGCCCAACTCGTCATTCAGCGGGTTCGACGCGCCCAGCTCATCGAGGCTGTTGACCTCAAGACCACGAAGCGCGGTGACGGCGGGTTCGGCTCGACGGGCACCTCGTCCGGCAAAAAGGCTTCTGGGAAGAAGCCGGCGAAAGCCAAGCCTAAAGCCGAGAACACCGGAAAGGCCGCGAGCAAAAAGAGCGAGAAGCCCCGTAGGGCGACCGCGATATCCTGACGTGCTCAGGCGGCGCTGGCGGCGCCGGTGCGCGCGTCATAGGCGGCGCGCGCCTCAACAACCCGTGCGTAGTTGGCGATCGCCCATGCGCCGAGTTCGCTCAGCGGCACGCGCAGTTCACGTCCTAGCGGCGTCAGCTCGTATTCGACCTTGGGCGGAATGGTCGGAAACACGGTGCGCGTCACATAGCCGTCGCGCTCCAGCCCCCGCAGTGTCGTCGTCAGCATCTTCTGGGACACACCATCGACCGCGCGCTTGATGTCGGAAAAGCGCATTTTGCCGCCCCCCAGCAACATGACGACCTGCACGCTCCATTTGTCGCCGACCAGAGAAATCACCTGATTGGCGCGTTGACACTGCGACGGCGCATGGCCAGGGGATGGTTTCATTGAGGTGCCTCAGTCTCTCGAAAGTGCCGTCTTGCGGCACACCTGCAAGTATATAATTTTGCCCTAGTCACTTTTATATACGAAAGGCAAGCATCGTGAAAACCGTGGCTGTCCTCGTCGGCTCGCACCGCCGCGACTCCATCAACCGCAAGTTCGCCGAAAGCCTTGCCAGACTGGCGGCCGGGCGGCTGAACTTCAAATTCGTCGAAATCGGCGATTTGCCGCTCTACAACGAGGACCTCTGGCAAGATCCGCCTAAGTCCGTCCAGCGCCTGAAGCAGGATATCGAGAGCGCCGACGCCGTTCTGTTCGTGACGCCCGAGTTCAATCGTTCCTTCACGCCATCGATCAAGAACGCGATCGACTGGGGCACGCGGCCATGGGGCAAGAACTCGTGGAAGGGCAAGCCGGCCGCCATCGTCGGCGCGTCTCCGGGCGCGATCGGAACCGCGGCCGCGCAGAACGCACTGCGCAACGTCGTCAACGTGATCGACACCGTATTGATGACGCAGCCGGAGGTGTACTTCGCCTTCAAGCCCGAGCTGTTCAACGACAAGGGCGAGCTGGTCGACGGCTCCACCAAGGACTTCCTCAAGGGCTGGGTCGACAAATTCGCCGCTTGGATCGACAAAACCGCCTGAAACATCGAGCCGCATCGCATAATGCCGCCGCCGCTCACAC
>JAEZBZ010000106.1 GCA_023412745.1 Pseudomonadota bacterium
GGGAAGAAGGTGACTGCACATGGGTAGCACGGCTGACGCAGCAGCGCACGATCATCACGATCACACGCCGACCGGTTGGAGGCGCTGGCTGCTTTCGACCAACCACAAGGACATCGGCACGATGTACTTGATCTTCGCCATGATGGCGGGCGTGGTTGGTGGTGCGCTGTCGGTTGCCATGCGCATGGAGCTGCAGGAGCCCGGGCTCCAGTATTTCTCCAATCCGCACATGTTCAACGTGTTCGTGACCGGGCACGGTCTCATCATGGTGTTCTTCATGGTGATGCCGGCCATGATAGGTGGCTATGGCAACTGGTTCGTGCCGCTGATGATTGGCGCGCCGGACATGGCCTTCCCGCGCATGAACAACATTTCGTTCTGGCTGCTGCCGGTGGCGTTCCTTCTGCTCATCATCTCGATGTTCGTGGAGGGGCCGTCGGGTGCGCTGGGCGCAGGTTCGGGTTGGACGGTCTACGCACCGCTATCGACATCCGGGCATCCTGGTCCTGCGATCGATTTCGCGATCCTGTCGCTTCACGTGGCGGGCGCCTCGTCGATCCTCGGCGCTATCAACTTCATCACCACCATCTTCAACATGCGCGCTCCGGGCATGACGCTGCACAAGATGCCGCTGTTCGCTTGGTCGGTGCTGATCACGGCGTTCCTGCTGCTGCTGTCGCTGCCGGTTCTGGCTGGCGCGATCACGATGCTGCTGACCGACCGCAACTTCGGCACGGCGTTCTTTGATGCGCGCGGTGGTGGCGATCCGCTGCTGTACCAGCATCTGTTCTGGTTCTTCGGTCACCCCGAGGTCTACATCCTCATCCTGCCGGGCTTCGGCATGATCAGCCACATCGTGTCGACCTTCTCGCGCAAGCCGGTATTCGGTTACCTCGGCATGGCCTACGCCATGCTGGCCATCGGCCTCGTCGGGTTCGTCGTGTGGGCGCACCACATGTACACCTCGGGCATGAGCGTCGACACGCAGGCTTACTTCGTGTTCGCCACCATGGTCATCGCCGTGCCGACCGGCGTGTAGATCTTCTAGTTGATCGCGACGATTTTTGGCGGCTCGATCGCCTTCCGCACGCCGATGCTGTGGGCGCTGGGCTTCATCTTCCTGTTCACCATCGGCGGTGTGACCGGCGTGATGCTGGCCAATGCCGGCGTCGACCGCGCTCTGCACGACACCTACTACGTGGTGGCGCACTTCCACTACGTGCTGTCGCTCGGCGCCGTGTTCGCCATCTTCGCGGGCTGGTACTACTGGTTCCCGAAAATGAGCGGCTACATGTACTCCGAGTTCTGGGGCAAGCTGCACTTCTGGCTGACCTTCATCGGCGCCAACATCCTGTTCTTCCCGCAGCACTTCCTCGGGCTGGCCGGCATGCCGCGCCGCTATGCGGACTATCCGGAAGCCTTCGCTTACTGGAACTACGTCTCGTCAATGGGCTCGTACATCACGGCCTTGGGAACCGTCGTGTTCTTCATCGGCGTGGCGGTTGCGTTCGCCCGCAAGCGGCAGGCCGCTGACAATCCTTGGGGCGAGGGTGCGACGACATTGGAGTGGACGCTGTCTTCACCGCCTCCGTTCCACTGCTTCGAGACGCTGCCGCGGATCAAGGCAACCGATCACCATTGATCTGATCGGCCATAGGGGCTGGGGGCTGACGAGCGTCCCCAGGCCCGGCCAGCGCCGATCGTCACAAACGAAAAGAGCGAGCCGACAGGCCAGCCAATGGCAGACAAGAGCATCAAGGTCGAAACGCCGATCCTGACCGCTTCAACGGGCGGTACCATCAGCGACTTTCTGGCGCTGATGAAGCCGCGCGTGATGTCGCTCGTGGTGTTCACCGGGCTGGTCGGCATGGCGGCCGCGCCTGGTAATCTGCATCCGGTGCTGGCGATCATTGCGCTGCTGTGCATTGCCGTTGGTGCCGGTGCGTCCGGTGCGCTCAACATGTGGTACGACGCCGACATCGATGGGCGCATGGCGCGCACCGCGGCACGCCCGATTCCGCGCGGTCACGTGACGCCGGACGAGGCGCTGACCTTCGGTATCGTGCTGTCGGTGTTTTCCGTGATGACGCTGGGCCTGCTGGTGAACCTGGTTGCCGGGTTGCTGCTGGCGCTGACCATCGCGTTCTACGTCTTCATCTACACGATGTGGCTGAAGCGGCGCACGCCGCAGAACATCGTGATTGGCGGCGCGGCCGGCGCGTTCCCGCCGATGATCGGCTGGGCTGCCGTCACTGGGGCGGTCAGCCTCGAAAGCATCGTGCTGTTTCTCATCATCTTTCTGTGGACGCCGCCGCATTTCTGGGCGCTGGCCCTGTACCGCGCGCGCGACTATGAGCGCGTCGGCGTGCCGATGCTGCCGGTTGCTGTGGGCGCTCAAGAAACGCGCCGCCAGATCCTGCTCTACAGCGTGCTGCTGGTTTCTTTCGCGATTGTGCCATTCTTCATCGGACTTGGCGGTACGGCATACCTGATCGCATCTCTCGTGCTCGGGGCGATCTTCATGGCGCTCGCCATCAAGGTCTATCGCGTTACCGAAGGTCGCGAGGGGGATCGGGCCGCCAAGGAACTTTTCGCGTTTTCGATCTTCTATCTTTTCCTGCTGTTCGCCGTGCTACTCGCAGAGCAGGTGGTGCGGCAGTTCATGGCATGACCGGGAGATGCAGTTGACGGCCGATGGACATGACGAGCGGAACGAAGCGGAGCGCCTGAAGCGCCAACGCTATCGCTCGATCGCCATTGCGCTGGCTTTGGCTGCGCTGGTGGTGCTGTTTTACGTGGCGACGATGGTTCGCCTTGGTGGCAACGTTTTCAACCGCCCGATCTAGGATAACGGCGCGGGTGAACGGGATTCGGGGAGCGGCTTCATGACGACGCCGACTGTAGGCGGGACAGGATTGCAGACGCGGCATCGCCGCGTGGCGTTCTGGTGCGCGGCGACGGTCGTCGGCATGGTCGCGCTGTCCTATGCCTCCGTGCCGCTCTACCAGATGTTCTGCCAGGTCACCGGCTATGGCGGCACGACGCAAAAGGCCGAGGCGCCTTCGCAGACCGTGCTTGAGAAGACAATGACCATCCGGTTCGATGCCAATGTATCGCCGGATCTCGGCTGGAAGTTCACGCCGCTTCAGCGCACGGTCGATGTCAAGATCGGCGAGAACACGCTGATTTTCTACCGCGCCGAAAACATCTCCAATCGCACCATCACAGGCACCGCGACGTTCAACGTCACGCCGGAGATCTCGGGCAGCTATTTCAACAAGATCGCCTGCTTCTGCTTCCAGGAGCAGCGTCTTGAGCCCGGCGAGTCGATCGAGATGCCGGTCAGCTTTTTCGTCGATCCGGCGATTGTCGCCGACCCCAGCGGCGCCGGAAACCTGACGCAGATCACGCTTTCCTACACCTTCTATCCGGTCAGCGAGGCGAAGACGGCCGTCTCCGCCCAGGCGCAGCCCGCTGCCACGCCGTCTGGTTGGACCGCTGCTACGGGGAATGGATCGTGAGGCTGAACGAATTCGCCGGTTTATCGACCGGAGATATAGTGGCGAGCGGCAACGACCGCGCGCCAGGTAACCGCGTGGAACGCATTCTTAGGACGGAGCGGACAGATGGCTGATAGCCACGCCAAACATCACGACTATCACCTTGTCGACCCCAGTCCATGGCCGCTGCTGGCGTCCCTTGGCGCATTTGTGCTGGCGATCGGCGCCATCATCTGGATGCGTACTGTAAGCGGCGGTCTGTTCGGAATGACTGGCCCGACGGTCTTTTTCATTGGCCTCGCGTCGGTTGTCGCGGTTGCCTACTTCTGGTGGCGTGACGTCATCCGCGAAGCGCACAAGGGCGACCATACGCCTGTCGTGCAGATCCATCTGCGCTACGGCATGCTGCTGTTCATCGCCTCGGAGGTGATGTTCTTCGTTGCGTGGTTCTGGGCTTATTTCGACGCCTCCCTGTTCCCCGCCGGCGTGCATCCACTGCCGATCACGAATCCAGACGGCACGATCACCGAATCCAGCCACATGGTCGGACTGGTCGAGCGCAACCAGTTGCTGGGTGGCCAGTGGCCGCCGGTGGCGTCGGATGCCTTCCACGGCACGTTCGATCCGTGGGGCCTGCCGCTGGTCAACACCCTGGTTCTGTTGCTGTCCGGCACGACGGTGACATGGGCTCACCATGCGCTGCTGAACAATGACCGCAAGGGTCTTGTCTGGGGCCTGACGCTGACCGTAGCACTCGGTGCATTCTTCACGATGCTGCAGGCATATGAGTATGGCCATGCAGCGTTCAACTTCTCGGGCCACATCTACGGCGCGACCTTCTTCATGGCGACGGGCTTCCACGGTGCCCACGTCATCATCGGCACGATCTTCCTGTTCGTCTGCCTGATGCGCGCCTTGAAGGGGGACTTCACGCCAAAACAGCACTTTGGCTTCGAGGCCGCGGCGTGGTATTGGCACTTTGTCGACGTTGTCTGGCTCTTCCTTTTTGCCTGCATCTACGTCTGGGGCGCCGGAACACCGGCCACGCACTGAACGAGTGTAAGGCTTGGTGCAGGACACGACGGGGCGGCTTCAAGCCGCCCCGTTGCCGTTTGAGGGACAGGATGCCATTGGATAGGGAAACACAGCCTGTAGCCGTCTGTGGCGAAACCCCACGTTGCAGCGGACAGGTGCGAGCGCCACACTTTGACCATGCAAACTGAGCAGTCGGACGTTTCCCCCATCCGCTGCGGCCTTCTCGGCCGCTGTCCGCGCTGTGGCAATGGCCCCCTTTTCAGTGGCCCCCTGACGCTGGCCGTGCGCGACAAGTGTCCGAACTGCGATCTCGACTACGGTTTTGCCGACAGCGGTGACGGCCCGGCGGTGTTCGTCATCATGCTGCTCGGGTTTCTGGTGCTTGGCGCCGCGCTGATCGTCGAGTTCAAGCTATCGCCCCCCGCCTGGGTGCACATCATTTGGCTGCCCGTCAGCTTCGCGCTTGGATTTGGCATGCTGCGGCCGATGAAATCGATGCTGATCGCCTTGCAGTACAAGCACAAGGCGGAAGAGGGGCGCTTGTCCGAGGACCAGCCCTGAGATCATGCTGACCAGGTTCAAGCAAGCCGGTCTGATTCTGCCGACGCTGCTCGCGATCCCGGCGCTGATGCTGCTGCTGAGCCTTGGCCAGTGGCAGTGGCAACGCAAAGCCTGGAAGGAAGCCCTGATCGCTACCATTAATGTCCGGGCGTCGGCGTCACCGGTCGCGGCCACGCAATGGCCGTCGCTGTCCTGCCGGCCCATGCACGAGGTCGGGTTGGCGGCGTCCTGCGAATTCACGATGGTCAAGCTCGCCGGCAAGTTCGACCATGCAGGCGAGCGCTATGTCTTCACCAGTGCGCCGGCGGCGGGTACCGGACCGAGTGGACCGGGATATTGGGTGCTGACCCCGTTTGCGCTGGACACCGGAGGTCGGATTTTCGTCAATCGCGGCTTCGTGCCGGAGCCGCTTAAAGATCCATCGCGGCGTGAGGCCGGGCAAATCCCCGATCGTATCGAGCTGACCGGCCAGATCCGCACGGCTGAGCAGCGCGGTACGTTTAGCAACGAGAACAGCCCGGCGGCCAAAGTGTGGTTCCTGCGCAATCCGCGTGAACTGCTGAACCTCGGACCCCGCGCTGCCGCGTCGACTGGCTGGAAGGGCGCTGGTCCTGATCCGCTGGAGTTCTACGTCGAGCAGATCGAGCCGGTGCCGCCGGGTGGCCTGCCGGCGCCACGCAAGAGCCGGATCGAGCTGCCTAACCGTCACCTGGAATATGCGCTGACCTGGTGGTCGCTGGGGCTTACGCTGATCGGCGTCTACGGGGCTTTTGCGATAAGCCGCCTGCGCAACCGGGCATGATTTTGCCGCGTCCTGGCGGCTGACATACATCCAACGTAGGAATGTGTAGATAGAGGCGCGGTCAATGCTTTGAAGGCGCGCGAAAGCGATTCCCTGAACTGCGATACGGCTCTAGTGTGTGAACGCGGATACATGTCTGCGTTTCTCGAAGAAGGTTAAGACGTCGTGAACTACATTTCGACGAGAGGCTTGGCGCCCGTGCTGGGCTTCGAAGACGTGCTTTTGGCAGGGCTGGCCCGGGACGGCGGCCTCTATGTGCCGGAGACGTGGCCGAAGCTGCGGCCGGAGGACATTGCGGCGATGGCCGGCAAGCGGTTCGCCGAAGTCGCCGTCGATGTGATCATGCCGTTCACGGGTGGCGCGATCCCGCGCGCCGATCTGCTGGCCATGGCTCAGGCGGCGTATGGCACCTTTGGTCATCCAGCGGTGACGCCGCTGGTCCAGCTTTCGCCGAGCACCTGGGTGCTGGAACTGTTCCACGGCCCGACGCTGGCGTTCAAGGACGTGGCGATGCAGTTGCTCGCCCGGCTGATGGACTACGTTCTGAGCCGCCGCAAGCAGCGCGCGACGATCGTAGGCGCTACCTCCGGCGACACCGGTGGCGCGGCCATCGAAGCCTTCCGCGGATCATCCGCCGTCGATGTTGTCATCCTGTTCCCGGCCGGCCGCGTTTCCGACGTGCAGCGCCGCATGATGACCACGCCGCGCGAGCGCAACGTGCACGCGGTCGAGATCGACGGAACGTTTGATGACTGCCAGGCGCTCGTGAAGGCGATGTTCAATCATCATGACTTCCGTGATCGCGTGCAGCTTGCCGGTGTCAACTCGATCAACTGGGCGCGCATCGTCGCGCAGGTCACCTACTACTTCGTGGCAGGGGTCGCGTTGGGCGCACCGCATCGTGCGGTTTCATTCTCCGTGCCGACCGGCAATTTCGGTGACATCTTCGCGGGCTATGTGGCACGCCAGATGGGGCTGCCGATCGAGCGCCTGGCGATCGGCTCGAATACCAACGATATCCTGCCGCGCACGGTGGCCAGCGGCGCTTACGAAAAGCGCGGTGTCACCGCGACCACCTCGCCGTCGATGGATATCGAGGTGTCGTCTAATTTCGAGCGCTATCTGTTCGAGGCGCAAAACCGCGATGCGGCGCTGATCCGTGCGCAGATGGCGGCGCTGGCGCAGTCGGGACGCTTCGAGGTACAGGGCGGCGCAGCGCTGCTGCAGCGCGATTTCTCGGCGGCGTCTGCTTCGGAAGCCGACATTGCCGAGCTGATCCGCCGAACTCGTGACGAGACGGGCTATATCGCCGAGCCGCATACGGCTTGCGGTATCATTGCTGCAGAACGGACATTGAAGGCCAGCGCGGCGCCGCAGGTTGTACTGTCGACGGCGCATCCGGCCAAGTTCCCGGACACCATGGAGGCGGTGCTGGGCGAGCGGCCGCAGCTGCCGCCGCGGCTGGCTTCGCTGATGACGGATCCGGAGCGTATGACCGCGCTGCCGAACGATCTCGCCGCCGTCGAGCGCTTCGTCGAAGACCGTATCGCAAAGGCGGAGCCTGTTGCATGACGACCGAGGTCACGACGCTGTCCAACGGCCTGCGGGTGGTTTCCCACCATATGCCGCACCTTGAGACGATTTCGCTCGGGGTGTGGGTCGCGGCGGGCGCGCGGCATGAAAGCGAGCAGCAGCATGGCATCTCGCATCTGCTGGAACACATGGCGTTCAAGGGCACGGCCCGGCGGTCTGCGCGCCAGATTGCGGAAGAGATTGAGCAGGTCGGTGGTGAACTGAACGCCGCGACCAGCCTGGAGAGCACCGCTTACTACGCCCGCGTGCTGAAGGGCGATGAAGGCGTCGCGCTCGATATCCTGGCCGACATCCTGCAGAACTCGGAGTTCGCCGAGAACGAGCTGGAGCGCGAGCGCGAGGTCGTGCTGCAGGAGATCGCCGGGATTCAGGACAGCCCGGACGAAATCGCATTCGATATGGTGCAGGACGCGGCCTATCCGGATCAGGCCGTCGGCCGGCCGATCATCGGTACACGAGAGAGCGTCAAGAGCTTCTCCGCGGCCGACCTGCGTGCCTTCCGTGATGCGCGCTATCTTGCGCCGCGGATGGTGATTTCTGCTGCCGGAGCAATAGATCACGGTGCTCTCGTCCGCCACGCTGAAGCCCAATTTGGTGGACTGAATGGCGGCGATTCACAGGATGCCGCTGTGGCCCGCTATGTCGGCGGTCGTCGCGCC
>JAEZBZ010000118.1 GCA_023412745.1 Pseudomonadota bacterium
GGTCGGCACCGATGGCTGAAATTTCCGGTATCGATGGGGGTGTTCCTGTCGCAGGCGCTGGAGCTGCGCGCGCCACGCTGATTGGCCTGGGTGCGGTTTTCCTGTGGGCTGGGCTGGCGGCGTTGACGGTGCTGACTGCCGGCATCCCACCTTTCCAGCTGCTTGCCATGAGCTTCGGCGTGGCATTCCTGGCAGGCATCGGGCTGCAGATCTGTCGAGGTTGCGGCGCGCTTGCCGAGCTGCGCCAGCCGATGGCGCCGTGGTTAACCGCCTTCACCGGCATATTCGGCTATCACGCCCTGTACTACTACGCCTTGAAGGCCGCGCCGGCGGCGGAAGCCAATCTCATTCAATACCTCTGGCCGCTGCTAATCGTGGTTTTCGCGGCCTTGTTGCCGGGACAGGGTCTGCACGGCCGCCATGTGACTGGGGCGCTCCTGGGCCTGTGTGGCACAGCGCTTCTCGTCGCCGGCGGTGGCGCCACGACGGATGCTGGCGCTCCGGTCTCGGGATATGTGGCGGCGGTCGGATGTGCTCTGCTGTGGTCAGGCTATTCCGTTCTCAATCGCCGATTTGCAGGTACGCCGAGCACCATGCTTGTCGGCGTCTGCGGTGCAGTGGCGGTCGCGGGTTGCCTTGTGCATCTGCTTGCCGAGACGACAGTGGTCCCGGACATCAAGCAAAGCTTGGCTGCCGCGATGCTTGGGTTGGGGCCGACAGGGCTGGCTTTCCTGGCCTGGGACCATGCCACGAAACACGGCCATATCGCTCTGCTCGGCGCCTTGTCTTATCTGGCGCCGCTATTGTCCACCGCGCTGGTCGTCATAATCGGAGCGGCACCCGCTACGCCACGACTGGTGCTGTGTGCGTTGCTGATCGTGGGCGGCGCGGGGCTCGCTGCCAGTGCCGGGTGGCGCAAGACATCGAATTGACATGACGCCAGCATCCGTTGCGCGTGGCAACCGCGGCCAAAGCAATAAAGTTTGACCGCGTTGCCAGCGCCGGAGGCTTTACCAGCCGATCCCGATACCAAAACCGCCTCGGCGGCCCCAACCCCAATCGGAATATCGCGCGCCGTAATATGCGGGGGGTGAATAAAACGCGACCGGAGGTACCGGACGCACGTAAACGCGCGGCTGATAATAGGCGTATGCCGGCTGATAATAGGAGTAAGCCGGTGGCGCATAATAGGAGTACGCTGGAGGGGCGTAATACCGCGCGCCCCGATTACAGTCCCAGCCACCGGCACTGGCTTGCATCGCGCCGAATGTCATCAGAGGTAAGGCGGCGATTGCCGCGATCACGGATCTACGCATTTACGATCTCCACTGCATAATCCGGCATGAAACGCGTCAATCTCGGCCGACGACGGATATGCGCTGGGCATTATTTCCGTGTGGCGAATTTTGCCGGCTGCGCGCTTAACGCGCCGCCATGCTCCGTGTTCCATAACTTCGCTGGCGGCGATCCGCGGCCGCAAGCGCTTTTGGATCGCCGAAACATTCTGCTGGCGAATGCTCAATGAGAGAATAGTCATCGCGTCCGCCTGTCGATTGCAGGGAACCATGTGTGACCGCAAGCGGTTGTTTCCTTGAACACAGTATCAGGGAGATATCTGATGGCTGACACGCTTTACGGGCGAGATAAAACCGTCGGTGACGACGCGATCGCGATCGATGAAACAATGCGTTTGATTGCATCGGATAAAGTGCAAGGTACGCGCGTCTACAGTCCAGACGGCGAGCATCTCGGCGACGTTTACAACTTCATGGTCGATAAACCGTCCGGCAAAGTCGCATATGCGGTGATGTCGTTCGGTGGTTTTCTCGGGATTGGCGAGCGCTATTTCCCGCTGCCTTGGGAAACACTGAAGTACGACGAGGGCCTTGGCGGCTATGTGACGAACGTTGATCGCGCCAAGCTTGAACAGGCACCGAGCTATACGCTCGACCAGATGCCGTGGTCCGATCCGGCATACGGACGTGGTGTCCACGGGTATTACGGCGTTCCGTACTACATCTGAATAATCAGGCCCTGTTTTCCGCTTGTCGGGAGCAGGGCCTATTTGCGTCCGGATGCGATTGGCGCGTTTACAGAAGTCTGCTGGAAACAAACGTCGCAAGCACGGCGAAGACGAACAAATCACTCATGAGAGAAATCTGTTCGTTGTCGTTGCGGTGGCCGCGCATCATGTGGCCGATCGCGGCGAGGCCGTAAAATAGGCCGCCGGACAGCGCGGCCGGCACCACCCATGGCGACATGGTCAGACTTAGGATGCCGAGCGTGCCGAAAGCCAGGTTGGCAAAGCCAAGCTCGCGGACAATTGGATTGGCGCTTGAGCCACGCAAACCGAAGATGGTTTGAGCGGTGAACTGCGGCCGGAAAATCTGCGACAGCCCGGCCAGGAACAACCGAACGCCGACGGCCCAGAACGTGAACCATTTACCGATCAGCGACATCAGGGTCGCAGAACCTGCGTTGAAGATCACCGCGTCGCCGATGAAGCAGATAACCGGGAAGACGAACAGCAGCAGGCCGACAACGATGAGGTGCATGATCAGGATATCCGGATAGAATCGCAGAGAACGCCGAAGCGCCCACTCTGACTATGCCGATCATCTAAAGGGATGGTAACCATGTGTCGCAACATCCGGACGCTGTTCAATTTTGACCCGCCCGCCTCCGACGATGAGATCCGTGCCGCATCGCTGCAGTTCGTTCGCAAATTGAGCGGCTTCAACGCGCCGTCTCAGGTGAACGCGGCGGCGTTTGCTCGTGCCGTTGATGAGGTTGCGGAAGCAGCGACGCGACTTCTGGCGTCGCTGGAAACCAGCGCTCCGCCCAAGGACCGCGAGATCGAAGCTGAAAAAGCGCGCGCCAGGGCGCGGGAGCGGGTTGCCTGAATCCAGGCGTCCGGCTGATCATGGGGCTTTGTTGGCGACGATCATCTCGATCGCGCGACTGATGCCCGCCAGCAGCGTGCCGACCGCGAACAGCGCCATGACTATGATGCCGAGATATTCCTCGACGCGCTCCTTGTCGATCATGTAGTCGGCGATGTTGGCGTCGGCATTCTTGAACTGGCTTATGAGCGTGTCGCGCCGTGCCGTCGCATCCTCGATCTGTTGGGCGGGCGCGCTCATCAGCTTCAGCAGGGCGATGTGATTGTCGAAGTTCGTGCGGACCTGAATCTGCGCCGTCTGCTGTGTGTTGAACGCCACCAGCCGCCACTCGATCTCGCGCTTCAACGGTTCGACATAGAAGAGCTGCATGGCCGTCGAGCCGAGCAGGAACATGACGCCGATCAGTTCACCGAAGTGATAAGCCTTCAATTTCATGGTCCCCTCAATTCAGCGCAGCAGGCCAAACCCCGACGCGCAGATACCATGCCACGCCACGGATCGTCTTCCGTGTGCGAGCGCGGCGAACTGGTGTGGCGGGAAGAGGCGGGCGCGGATGGGCGCAGTCCCGGCATTGCCAAATTTCGCTCGAATCACCTGTAATAAGACTGGCTTAGTTCGCCGCCCATTCGGGCAACCCTGGGAGATCTCGCCATGTCACTGCCAGCATTTTTCCGCACAGCCGTTGCTGCCTTGTTCGTCCTGGTGACGGCAGGGCTGACATCCGCACAGGCAGATAGCGGCTACGTCAATCTCACCGTCTACAAGGGCGGCTGGATCATCGGCGGCTCGGGCGGCAGCGGCACGTTGAATTTCCGTGGGCGCACCTATGGCCTGTCGGTCGGCGGTATCGACTATGGCCTCGTGTTCGGCGGATCGCGGACCGAGCTGCATGGCCGCGTTCGCAACATCCGTCGGCCGTCCGATGTCGCAGGCGTTTATGGTGCCGCTGGTGCGGGTCTCGCAGTGGGCCGCGGAGCCCGGGCGATCGTGCTGACCAATCAGAAGGGTGCCGTCCTCGAACTGACCGGCCGTCAGGTCGGCCTGCTCGCCAACGTCGACCTCAGCGGTCTGGCGATTACGTTGAGATAGGCAGTGCGCCATGGCGCGGCCGGCCCGTCGACGCGAAACGCACTATCATAAAGATGGCAGCGTTCGCGCCAAGGGCTGGCTGCGCGAAGATGAACTCGATGGCTATTGGGAGTGGTTCCGAAAGGACGGCACTCTGATGCGGTCAGGACACTTCGATATGGGTAAGCGCGTCGGCGAATGGACCACGTATGACGCGCGCGGCGAGGCCTACAAGGTAACGCTGTTTTAGCAGTGCGTCCCAATCAGCCATTTTTCGCCAGCGCGTCGCGCTGCGCCAGCAGACGCTGCAATTCCGCTTCCTGATCCGCGATGCGTTCGGCAGCTAGATCCTCGTTGGCGGCGCCCGAAAACCCGGCGGCCTGTTCGGTCAGTTGCCGTAGATTATCGCGCACGATGGCGATGCGATCGTCGAGTTCGACAAGAGCCTGGGATTTGTGGGCGTCCATGGCGTGTCCTTATGGCTTGCGTGCCGTCAGCCCAATGACCGCCGACATGCCAGAATGCGATGCGCCCTCGTGGAGTTCCACCTCTTCTTCTTCGATGGCGACAGTATCGAAATCGCCGAACGCGTTTTCAAGCATCTCGCGCGTATAGAGCTGCTCGACCTGCTTGGGGCCGCCGGTGCCGTAGGCGAGCTGCTTGGGCGTATAGCCCTGTAGGATCAGCAAACCACCGGGCTTTAGCGCACGGCGCATGCCGGCCCATTTGCGCGCCCGGTCGGCTGGCGGACTGAACTGCGTAAATATCTCCGCCACCACATCGAACGATCCGGATAATCCCAGGCGTGCACGTCGGCCTCGATGAAGGTGACCGCGACGTTGCTCTCGGCCGCCAGCGTGCGCGCCTTGGCGAGCGCTGCCGGCGAGAAGTCGATCGACAGCACGTTCAGGCCTTGCTTGGCCAGCCAGACGCCGTTGCGGCCTTCGCCATCGGCGACGGCCAGCGCCTTTCCGGATTTTGGCAGCAGCGGCTGGCAGCGGGCGAGGAAAGCGTTGGGCTCTTTGCCGAACGCGTACTCCGGCGTGGAATAGCGCTCCTGCCAGCGTTTGAACTCCGGCGTGTCGGTCATCGCGCAACCTTCAGATGCGAGCGCCGCGATTGTAAGCGTTGATGAGCTGATTGTAATCACGCAACAGCCGCGGCGGCGAGCCCTCGACCATCCAGGCGCCGCCACCGCTGTTCAGGATCATCTTGTCGCCTGAGCTGTAGGGGACCTTGTCGCGGATGCGGCGCATGAGCTGCTTCGACGTGGTCAGTAGGGATTTGGCGTCGTTGATGAACATCGACCCGATCTTAGTGTCGGGCGCGTCGCCGGAGACTTCCTCGGTCGACTTGACGATCGCTTCGTAGCTGGCAACCGCTTTGGTGAGCGTGCCCAGATCGGGCTTGGGCTGGTTCACGGCGCGCAGCACGGCCTTGGCCTCGATCATCAGCGCCTCGATGTGATAGCGCGCCTTGCGGCCTTCCTTCTGCTCGATCTCGGCGAGGCGCTGCAACGCGAGCTTGTCGCGAATGGATTCGACACCGTTGCGCAGCGCGGTATCGGCGTTCGCGAACGCGTCCCAGGCGGCCACGAGGCGCGGATGCAGCGCCTTGCCCTTGGCCATCTTGTCGTCGCGGTAGTCTTCCTGGGTGTAGTAGTCGTCGGCCTCCTTCAGCAAAGGCTCCAGCGTGGCGACGGCCTCCGCGTAGGCCGTGGCGGCGGCTTCAAGTTCGGCGTCGCGCGGGTCCAGTTCGTTGGCCATCTCGACGTTCTTCCGGCAATCGCGGGTGTCGTAGATGGTGTAGGTGCCATAGATGATGCGCTCCTTGCCGGTCGGCCCCTTCTTGCTGGCCCAACTGAAATAACGCTGGCGGGACTGATGCGAGCGCTCCGACAGCCGGTTGATGCAACCGACGTAGGCGTTGAGCTTCTTGGTCAGCGACGGGCTGTCCCCGCCCTCAGTTTGCGCGGCGGCGGGGAGTGTGGAAAATGGGGTGAGCGCAATGGTGCTAACGAGCGTTAAAACATGGAATAATTTCATTTTACCAGTCCTATACCGGTGAATATCTGAAACCGGATAGTACGGAGCATGCGATTGCGGCGCCAGCGCGGAAGGGCGGTACGCTTAGCGGCGAGATAAGTTCGTGTCGGAAGCACGGATAAGGTGGTGGAAAAAACTGCGATGTCCCTCGCGACGCTTGATCTGTTGGCGGAGCAAATTTATCGTCATCCCTGACAAATAGGCTGACATGCAAAAAATTTATCTTGTGAGGAGGAATGATGGCATCGTTGCCGTACGTAACATCGCCTGGGAATATCGACAAAGCTCTAACAGGCATCAATCGGCGGCAGTCCCCGAGCGCGTCAGCCAAGATTTTGTGAAAACGATTCTTAAAATTCCCGGCGGTTCCGGGGATCAAATGACGACGTTCATCAAGAAACTTGGGTTAGCTGGAAGTGACGGCGCGCCAAACGATGCTTATCGAAAGTTCCGAAATCCCACATCCTCTGGCAGCGCGATCGCGGCCGCGATACGACAGGCCTACGCACCGCTATATGTGCGTAACGAATTCATGCATGAGTTGAGTGACGCTGCTTTAACCGGTTTGGTTGTTGAGGAGACTGGCGAGGCCCACGATTCTAATGCAGTGAAACTAATAGTAAGCTGCATAAAGCACTTAAAGGCGTTCGCTAGTTTCAACGCCGTAGCGGAAGTGCAGGTTATTGAGGCGGATAGAAAAGAACCGGAGCCGCCGCGTAACCACGTGCCCCATAGTGGGATTGATTTTCGACTCGGTTACACGATCAACCTGAATCTTCCTGCAACTTCTGATGCAGCAGTTTTTGATGCGATCTTCAAAAGCCTAAAGGCGCATCTCCTGAGGGCTGATGATGTCTAGCAGGCCGGATGGGTTTATACGTGCATTTGGCATGACTGCGCTGCAGATTTCTTCAAGTATGTCGAGGATTGAAAGAGATTTTGGCGTCAATCTCGGTCATGATGACAGCGTATCTAAAAGCAGGAAGGCATCGGGCTACGAGCAATTTGAGGCAGCGCTTCGCGCAGAGGCTGCCAGGATGTCGGAATTCTATGAAGTGTTCTATTGTCTTGAAAATTCTATCAGAAAGATGGTCGCCGACGTATTGCTGGAGGTTGAAGGCGCAGATTGGTGGAACAGTAGTCGCGTCGACGAAAAGAGGATCCGAGAACCAACGGCGTTGCGAAGGAAACGGGAGATTGACAGTGGCATAACACCAAGGTCGGAACGTTTTATCGATTACACTACGTTCGGTGAGTTGTCACAGCTTATCACGGACAATTGGGATCTTTTTGAACCGATTTTTCAATCTAAAACCGCAGTTAGCAACGTATCGAATCAGCTGAACCTTTTGCGCGGTCCAATAGCTCATTGTAATCCAACGGATGAACTCGAGCAGGAGCGTTTGAATCTCGCCGTGCGAACGTGGTTTACAATTATGTCGTGACCCTTTTTAAGAGTTGGACGTCATCTCGAAGAGGAAGTGCCCGCTCTTCTCAAGAGCGAGCACTCCAGGCAGTACTTACCCCAACGCCTCGTTACTCTCTTTCACCTTCTCCGCATCCACGTACACCTGCCCGCCGAGTTCGCGGAATTTCTTGCTCATCGCTTCCATGCCGGCTTCGGGATCAACCATCGTGGTTTCCTGGGCGATGCCGACCTGGGCTTCGTTGAGCTTGGCGGCGTAGTCGCGCACGTCCTGCGTGATCTTCATCGAGCAGAACTTCGGCCCGCACATCGAGCAGAAATGCGCCACCTTGTGCGCGTCCTTGGGCAGCGTCTCGTCGTGGTAGGCGACGGCGGTGTCCGGATCGAGCGACAGGTTGAACTGATCCTGCCAGCGGAAATCGAAGCGCGCGCGTGACAGCGCATCGTCGCGCAGTTGCGCCGCTGGATGACCCTTGGCGAGATCGGCCGCGTGCGCCGCGATCTTGTAGGTGATCACGCCGACCTTGACGTCGTCGCGGTTGGGCAGGCCGAGATGCTCCTTCGGCGTCACGTAGCAGAGCATGGCGCAGCCGAACCAGCCGATCATGGCCGCGCCGATCCCCGAGGTGATGTGGTCGTAGCCCGGCGCGATGTCGGTGGTCAGCGGCCCGAGCGTATAGAACGGCGCCGCGCCGCACTCGCGCAGCTGCTTGTCCATGTTGATCTTGATCTTGTGCATCGGCACGTGGCCGGGGCCTTCGATCAACACCTGACAGCCCTTCTTCCAGGCGATCTGGGTGAGCTCTCCGAGCGTTTCCAGCTCTGCGAATTGCGCGCGGTCGTTAGCGTCGGCGATCGAGCGGGGACGCAGGCC
>JAEZBZ010000125.1 GCA_023412745.1 Pseudomonadota bacterium
GGAAACGCGCAAGCGCGAGCTGCGCAAAATGCAGGAAGTGCCGAGCGGGCACGATCCAGCCGAGTACGTCACGCGCCGCATCTATGCGCCCGCCGCGGATGGCGAAACCGTGCCGATCAGCATTCTCTATCGCAAGGGCACCCCACTCAATGGTTCGGCGCCGCTGTTCCTGTACGGCTATGGCAGCTATGGCATTTCCATGCCGGCCAGCTTCTCGATCACGCGGCTGTCGCTTGTCGATCGCGGTTTCGTCTACGCCATCGCGCATATTCGCGGCGGCAAGGAAAAGGGCTATCGCTGGTACAAACTCGGCAAGCACAAGACCAAGATGAACACCTTCACGGATTTCATCGCGGCCGGTGAATACCTCGCCGATCAGAACTTCACCCGGCGCGGCAACATCGTCGCGAACGGCGGCTCGGCTGGCGGCATGCTGATGGGCGTCGTCACCAATATGGCGCCGGATCTTTTCCTCGGCGTCATCGCCGACGTGCCGTTCGTGGACGTACTGAACACGATGCTCGACAAGACACTGCCGCTGACTCCGCCGGAATGGCCCGAATGGGGCAACCCGATCGAGTCTGCGGAGGACTTCCAGATCATCAAATCCTACAGTCCATATGACAACGTCGTCGCGAAGAAATACCCGCACATATTCGCGTTTGGAGGTCTCACCGATCCGCGTGTGACCTATTGGGAACCAGCGAAATGGGTGGCGCGCCTGCGCGAACTGAAAACCGACGACAATATGCTTCTGCTCAAGATCAACATGGAAGCTGGCCACGGCGGTGCATCCGGGCGCTTTGAACAGCTCAAGGAAATTGCAGACGACTACGCGTTCGCGCTGAAGATCACCGGACGCGCCGACATGGAACCGGCCGCGACGAGCTAGAAACGCAAAAAACCGCGCGCGGTTCTGCCAACATCAAGTCGGGCTATTTCAGAAGCGCCAGAGCAGCGTGCCGTTGACGGTATGCGCCGCGGCGCTGTCGCCATATTGGCCGTTGTAGTTGAGGCCGAACTGCGCGCTGTCGGACATCATCGTATCGAAGCCGGCGTCGATCACCGCCACATCACGCGCGATCGGCGTACCGGAAATCAAGAAGCTCGGACCACCGCTGGCGAACGACTGAGACACGGTCGGCGTGATGTCACCATAGGCATGCCGCCAGCCCACCGAACCGCGTAGCATCGTCGCCTCGCTCACGGCGCGGGAGGCGCGCAGCCCCACCGTCGTGAAGCTGGTTGCGATGGTCGATGCGGCGACGCTCAGCGCCGATCCCCCTCCGGTTTCGGTAAAATCGTTGGCGCGATATCTGACATGCGCGAGATTGACGAACGGCTCGAAGACAACGTTCGCGGCCGTGAACCCATAACCGAACTCCGCGAACGCCTGGGCCATGCCCGCATCATAGTCCGCCGACAGCGTTTCGGTGAGACCGCCAACGACAACGCGGCGCTCCGCCTCCACGTCGTGCCATGTGTAACCGACGCCGGTGCGCACCGCAATGTTGGACCAGACCGTGCCGGCGTAGACACCGGCATGGTAGCTATCGCTGTCGCCCGACGAACTGCGGCCACTAACATTGAACGCCGAACGGCTGTAGCCGCCGTAGACACCAAGCCGCCAGATATCGAACTGCGCATCGCCGCCGACCAACAGACCACCGGTCCGCTGCGTGATCGCTGCGGCGTTGCCATCGCCATCGCTGCGGCTCCAGCTTCCGATACCTTGCGCCCAGCCCTGGGTTGCCCCGGACGGCACTGCGACCTTACGATCCTGCGACGACTCCGGCGCATGCCCGAGATAGGACGGTGCACCATAAGACGCCGTCGCCATGCCCGGCGATGCCGCGCCACCAAACACACCGCGCAGCCGCCCCGCCAGGATCGCGTCAGTATATTGCGCGGAGGAAATCATCGCCGACGTGGTCGAGGCTGCGATTTCACCTGTGAAGGCGTCGAAGGCCGATCTGATTAAATCTGGATCGTTAGGTAATCCCAATATCGCGCTATGTACGGGATTGGCTGGGTCCGTATTCGCGAGCGCCAGCGCCGCTGCGGTCTGGTTTGTGGTGGCCGCTTCGACTCCGAACCACTTCAAATTTCGCGAGAGGTTCAGGAAGACAAAATCTAAGCCCGACATAGACTGATAAGAAAGCGTCGCATCGAGGAATGCGAAGTTGCTGCTCACGCCGTCAAATTCGCCAATGATGGCGGACGCCGCAATGATGTAGAAAGATCCCGTCACGGCGGAATTTCCGACGTAAGCAACCTCGCCGCCGTTGATCGTTAGAGTGCCTTCAACGGAAACACGGCTTCCGGCAGTGGAAGCATTGTCAGCTCGTGCCTCGAAGACCGATCCGGGCTCGAATGTCATGTCGCCGGAAACGTGCGTATTGAGATGATCGGTCCTATACGGAGCAAACACGCCGCCGTCGTTGACGACGACACCGCCCATCCTGCCCTCGCCACCGAGCGTGCCGCCTGAGTTGACCACGAAGTCCATGGTCGACACATCGGCACCATTCGCAATCATCAGCGCGCCGGCATTGACGTCCCAGCGTCCTGAAGTCGTGCTGGTGCCGCTTAGCGTCCAATTGCCTGTGCCCGCCTTCTCGTACTTCTCAAAGTCCCGGAACTGAGCGAAACTGCCGATCGCAGAAACGTCGAATGTGCCGTCGGTTGGCCCGCCTAGCGCCAGCGTGTCGGTGCCCCAACCTCCCGTCACATAGCCGGTGATCGAGTACGTCGACCACAGCTCCAGGCGATCATCACCGCCATGCAGGTTTATCGCCGGCACATATGTGGATAATTGACGGACCGTCCCCGCTATCGTCACACTGTCCGTACTGTTCCACGTTGCCAGGGTTGGCCAACTGCTCGATATTGTTGTCGAGAGCATCCCAGTCTCACCGATGAAGACACTCCACGGGCCGGTGCTCTCAAGACGCAGCGCCTCGGCGTACCCGGTATTCGTGATCGTTCCCTCAATGATGACCGTGCCGCTTGCCGATCCCCAATAATAGATCGTTCCGTTCCCATTATAGGTCGTGACGGATGCCCCCTCGCGAACGATCAAGGTCGTATCCGGTGCTTGGCCTTGAATGGCAGTCTGGCCATCTGTAGTAAGCGAGCCCTGCACATCCACAGTAACGCCGGGCGTGTAAACGTACACCGGTGAGGTGGAGCTACCCGTGCAAACGACCGTTTCATTCGCCGCTGGATTAGTGCTGGTACACGCTGCAAATGCCGGAAATGGCGCCACCAGAATAGCTACGCCGAGCCCCAACCGGCCCAGATGTCCGCGCATGCCCGCCCCCCGAATCACCGCAGAATTTGAGTAATTCACGGCAGTCACGGGCGAACAATCGTTTGCTTATATCAAGCGCCAAGATTTCTAATGAGATGCAACCGGTGCGAGAATTTCACCAGCAGGGCTAGAAATTCAAACAGTGAACTGTCGAAAATCGCCGGAGCTCTAGTTCGCCTTGATGGCTCTAGCGGACTGCGCGGCCAGCGCATCACTCCGTATGCGCTCGACCATCGCAGCAAAGCCATTCGAGCGCTGCGGTGTGAGGTGCTCATGCAGGCCCAGATCCGCGAGCACTGCGCGCGCATCGGCGGACAGGATCTCATCGGTGGTTTTACCCTGATAGAGCGCAAACAGGATAGCAATCAGCCCACGCACGATATGAGCGTCACTCTCGCCGCGAAACATCAGGCGGGGCGAGCCGACGCCCGAGGCCGGCGGCACGATCTCGGTGGCAAGCCAGACCTGACTGGCGCAGCCACGCACCTTATTGGCTTCCGTGCGCTCCGCCTCATTCAGCGCAGGCAGCTTTCGCCCCAGCTCGATGACATAGCGGTAGCGGTCCTCCCACTCGTCGAGCAGGGCAAAATCGGACCGGATTTCCTCAAGCGACATCCCGTCTCCCCACCATCCGGGGCCAAAACCACGGCGGCTTGTTGATCACACTTATGACATAGGCGGGGGGCCTGCCTTGTTGCAACCCCGCCGCGCGCGTCAAAAAGGAACCTGATGGTGCATTCGTTCAGCCCATCTTAACGATCATCTCCCGATATTATGGGTCAGGGGAAATCACCACTGTCGAGGTCCAAACCGGGGTTGAATGGGATGCTGCCGCGGCGGGCGAAAATCATCGTATGCGCCTGCGTCGCTGCCACTGCGGCCGTGTGGTGGAACGTCATGTACCTGCAGACGAGCACGCGGCCCGATCTGGTTGCCCGCTCTCAGCGGTTGGGCGAAGCCCAGTCACGTCCGTCCCCGACCATCGGCCAGCGCATCGAGCAATGGACGTCGCGGCCAGCAAGCGAATCCGAGCCCTCCCCGAAACAACAGGCAGCCGCGACACCCGGTTTCGATCCGGATATCGTGCGCGCGGTGCAACGCGAGTTGGATCAGCGCGGCTACGCTCCAGGACCTTCCGACGGGATGGTGCACCCTGTGACACGGGCGGCGATCATGGCCTACGAGTTCGACCATGGCATGCCGCTGACCGGACAGCCATCCGAGGACCTGCTCAAAGGCATTCTTTTCGGCATAACGGCCACCCGGGCTCAAGGAGCAAGCGCCCGGCAGATATCGCCGGAGGCCGCGGAGATCGTCAGGAGTGTCCAGCAATCGCTGTCGAAACTCGGCTTCGCGATCGGCACCATCGATGGCCGCATCGGCGAAGAGACCGCGCGCGCCATCCGCAGGTTCGAGGCCCAGCAAGGCCTTCCACAGACGGGCCGCATCTCCGGCGCGATGTTCACCAAGCTGACGGAAGCGACCGCCCGTCAACAGCGCAAAGCAATGGCGTATTAATGCCGCTTGCACGTTTCGCGCGCGGCTTTTAGCTGTTGCCTCATGCGTCTCAAGGCCGAAATCTGGATCAAAGCCTACCTCAGAACGTGCGCGAGTTCTGGCGCGCCTGCCGTCGTCGTGCGGCATGGCGACGACGATGCCGGCGCGATCTTCATCAGGGTGTGTCGGCTGGATGGAACCGCACGCTTGTTCGGACCTGCTCCCGCTGGGTTCGATGAAGGCCAGTTCGAGCGCCAGTGGGCGCCGCACATGGATAAGCCTGGCACCAGCGAAGCTGATATAGATGCCTACCTTGCGCGCCAGATCGAGTTTGATCCCGACATCTGGCTGATCGAGATCGAGGACCGCCAGGGGCGGCATTTCCTCGACTCATGGCTGGCCCCGCCGCCCCGTCCTTTCTGAATCCGTTAACTTTTTCTTAACCAGACTCGGTGCTGCTTGAGCTGTCCATTGCGTTGTCGCGTGTCACCCATCCTCAAACAGGAGATGCCGCGCCCTGGGCGCGCAAACGGTTGACCACATGGCCACAATCTTCGCCTTCGACACTGCGCGATCATCGCGACCATCCGAACCGGAACGCAAGTCGTTCAGCGCACAGATCGTGATTTTTCCCGGTGTCCGTTACGAGCGGACATCAAAGCCGCAAAACGAAGTGGAACCTCGGGCAAGCGCCGGACATACGCGCGACCGCCTGTCGATTCCAGACTAGGTTCGGCCCGGAAATCAGCCGGATGATGCCGGCTGCCGCAGGCGGGTGCAGCTCGCCCGTGCGAGAACGGCTTCCGTTTCCGCACGGAACGCCTCGCCTCTAACAGGCCCCCTGATCACCAGCAAGCCAGCCGGCTCTGCGAGCCTGACGATTGTCGGACGCGGCGTGCCCGGACGCGCATCCACCGGCAGGATCGTTTCGTCACTTCCAATCGCCAGCAGCGCGTTGATTTCCGTCAGCCGCTGATCCCGCCCTGGCAGAACATAGAAATTGTCGCCCGCGGGATTGTACAAAGACAGCGTCCAGCCGCTACCGGGAAGCACAGCGCGCACGGCAACCGGCGCCCTGCTCGCATCATAGCTGCACACCGCAAACAGCATGTCGGCTTCCTGATAGGGGATGAGCTGCGAGCTCGGCGTCGGCATTCCCGTCACGATGAGATTGTTGACGGGCAGACGTTCCAAGATCCGCTGATACGGACTTGGGCCGACCATATACGGCGTCGCCAGCGTCGCGCCGATATGAACGATGCCGGCAGCAACCAGGCCGCAAACGATCGCCCGTATCAATCCCGCATCGAACCAGCTCCCGGTCATCGGCAAGCCACCTTCCGGATCATCGGCAGAACGCGCTCGTCCCCCGTCTGCATGACGTCGTCGCCAGCCTCCAGCATGGTCAGCACCACGGACAGCCGGCCAGCCCCTGCAGTCGGCAACCAGTTGCCCGGCCGGGCATCGCGACCAAGCGTAATCAGAAATGTCCCATCGGCGCTGCGCGCGGTCGTACTCGAGTTGAAGGTATACCGATCGGCCGGATTGGCAATCAGCAGCCCCTTGTCGTCATAGATCGTGATGCTCCACCAGCCCTCATCCATGGCGTTGCCTTCCACCATGTAGTCGCAGCTCGAATGAAGCCGCTGGCCATCTTCGTCCGTGCGCGCTTCAAACGTGCGCGCGACCGTGCCCGTCAGGGGCAGGCTGCCGTGACGCACCATGCGCGCGCGCGTATAGGGATCGGCGTCGACACTGCCGGCTGCCGGCCACGACACCCATGGTCCGACGCTGACCGTGGTCAGGCGGGAACCGATCTCGATCATGTACCAGCTCGTGCCGATACCGACGAGAAGCGCGATGCCGACGAAAAGGCCAAGATTGCCAATGAACGCCAAGCCGCGACTGAGCACGCTGCGAATACGGCTGCCCGCGGTTGGACTGGATGCTTGAGAAAGGCTCGCCACGGTCAGGGGTGGTTCCTTGATGGATTTCCGCTGCTACCACCCCAGACTTCCGCGCGCCGATCCGGCGGCGCGGCCGCTGGCGTCGCGCGTTCCGGTCCGTCGCGCTCCGGGGCATCAGAGGGTGTGCCGCTGGCTTTGCGCAAAGCTTGTGTAATGCGCTTCAGCGCCTCTCTGGTCTGGTCCGGCATGAGCGCAGATGACCGCGTACGGTTGCCGGTCTGCGCCGCGGCCAATCCCTCGGAGCGGCGCAATTCCGCGATGCGCTGCTGCTCGGCAACCTGAACCGGATGAACGGGCAGACCAGGGATCGGCGGAATGTTCTTGTCGGTGTGGGCGACGGCCATGAAGGATTGCCATACCGGCGACGCCATCTGCCCTCCGGTCACGCCATTGCCCATGGGGCGGTTGTCGTCGTTGCCGATCCAAACACTGGCCACATACTTGCCAGTGAAGCCGACGAACCAGATATCCTTGGGGCCGGTGCTGGTGCCGGTCTTGCCGACCGAGTAGGTGAAATCCAGCGCGGCGCGCTGGCCTGTACCCTCGGTGACCACCTTCTGCATCATCTGGTTCATCTGCTCGGCGACCTGCCGGGTCACGATCTGCGGCGCCGCCGGCTCATCGCGTTCACGGCTGTAGACCAGCTCGCCATTCGCCGTGAACACCTCGGTGATGGCATACGGCGTCGCCTTGCGGCCGCCGTTGGCAAAGGTTGCGAAACCACCGGTGTGTTCCAGCGGTGAGATGCCGTAGTCGCCCAGCGCCATCGAGCAGGTGCGGCGGATACCGCTGATGCCGAGACGGTCCGTCAGCTCAATGACCTTCTCGCGGCCAACCGCGAACGAGAGCTCGGCAGCGACCGTATTGTAAGACTTCGCGAGCGCCATCCACAGCGGCATGCGTCCGCCACTGCCGTGGCTGCCGCCATAGTTC
>JAEZBZ010000135.1 GCA_023412745.1 Pseudomonadota bacterium
GTTGTCGGTCACGAAGGCGGCACGGTGCTGGTGGTGCTCAACGGCCTGCGCCTGCTTTTCGATCCGATCCGAACGGTCGAACGACCATTCAACGCACCAGCTGCAACAGAGACGCTCGAAGCGCCCAAGCGCGAAATGCGAAATCTGCCCCCGACTCCTGGATCTGAATCCAACGGCATTCGCCTTCGAACGTAACACGCCGAACTTAACCTGCCGCGAAAACGCGCATCCGTTCTCGCGAAAAGCTGTCGCGGTGGTGTGCACTTTCTGATACGCGCAGCGGAGGAAGCAGACCGGCAGTACCTATTCGCATCATCGAGCCGGAACCTGCACCGCAGTTCATTTCATTTCGATCATGATGACATGCGTCGGTGTGCTCCCGACGTTTTCGCCGATGTGCGTTTGCGCACCCGATTGGACCATGTCGCCGGCCTTGAACTCGCGGGTCAGGACTTTCCCATCGGGCAGGGTGATGGTCCGCTTGAACGGACTTAGCGCAAAGAGCACAAAGGCGGGATGGTCGTGCTGCTTGGTCTTCTGGCCCGGTGCGTCGCGGTACTCGAGAACGCGCACACGATCATTCTCGAACCGGACTTTGTATTTTTCACCGTCTGTTTCAATCGGATCTGCTGCCGTCACCGGCGATATGCTTGCTATGGCGACCGCAAGGGCAAGAGGGAAAGGATGATACAATGATCGAAGTGCCATGAGTGACCTCGCATGAAGGGCAGGAAGCAGTTCGATGGACCCACCGTTCGCCGGATTAGCTACTGCGCACACACAGGATGATTGCCACGAATTGGAGCAATGGCGGACTAGCGGGTATATAAATTATGATAACGCGTTGTTTCTGATCGCGCTACCGGCCACTTTCCAAGGTTTGGGCGCGTTCACGAATTCTCAACGCTCCGCATTGCCCGCACCTCGATCAGGACGCCGACCACCGTTCAGCGCAACGGCAGCATGGCAACGCCGGCAACGATGCAGAGAGCGACCCGAAAGGTTGGATATCGTTCCAAGCTGGACAGGACCGTTTGCCGTGGTGACGGCGATCGATCCGTAATGATCAGCCAGCCTTGTCGCCCGACACCGTGCCACCCTCCATGGCGCCGAGTTCCTTCAGACGCGTGCCGAGTGTCATGCGGTCAATGCTCTGAAGAGGCAGAGCGACGAAGGCGCCGATGCGATTGCGGAGGAAGCGGAAGGCCTGCTGGAATGCTCTTTCCTTATCGATGTTGCTGCCCCTGACGGCGGCAGGGTCCTCGATGCCCCAGTGCGCGGTGATAGGCTGGCCTGGCCATAGCGGGCAGGCTTCGCCCGCGGCCTGATCACAAACCGTAAAGACAAAGTCCATCCTGGGCGCACCGAATTCGGCGAACTCGCTCCAGCTCTTCGAGCGCAAACCATCGATTGGATACTCGTGAGAGATCAACGTCCTGATGGCGAAGGGGCTAACCTCGCCCTTGGGCAGGCTGCCCGCCGAGAACGCGTTGAAGCGGCCGGCGCCTTCTTTTCGAAGGATCGCCTCGGCAAGGATGGATCTCGCGCTGTTGCCCGTGCACAGGAACAAGACGTTGTAGGGAGGTGTGTCCATGTGAATCTAATCGGCTTGATGGGAGTTGACTATTATTTCGATTGTTTTAGAAATACCGTTTCTATCGGTCAACCACTTTGATGTGACAGCATTGTGAACCTCGATGATGCAGCGGCCCATCTGGAGGCCCTCGGCAATCCCACGCGGCTCAGGATCTTTCGGGCTCTTGTCCGGGCCGGACACAACGGGCTGAGCGTCGGCAAATTGCAGACCCGCCTCGACATCGCCGCATCGACTCTTTCGCATCACTTAAAGACGTTGCTTGTGGTTGGCCTCATCACGCAGGAGCGGCAGTCAACGACGCTGATCTGCCGCGCGACCTACGACTTGATGCGAGGTCTGGTCGATTTCCTGGTCGAGGAGTGCTGCGTCGAGTCCAGTGGCTCTCTGTGTGTCACGCGGTCGGCCTGCTGAACGTGTCGTCAACAGAAATTTGAAGGGAAACCTCGATGAGCAAGACCGTTGCGATCGTAGGCGCCGGCCCCGTGGGTTTGGCGGCTGCCGCGCATGCCCTGGAGCGGGGGTTAGACCCCATCGTTTTGGAGGCTGGCGATGCTCCTGGTAGTGCAGTGCGTCAGTGGAGCCATGTCCGCATGTTCTCTCCGTGGCAGTACAACATCGACAAGGCGGCCGCCCAGTTACTGGCAAATGTCGGTTGGAACACGCCTGATCCGCAGAGCTACCCGACGGGTGGCGAGTTTATGTCTCGCTACATCGATCCAATCGCGACCCGAACCAAGTTGCGCGACCACATCCGCACATCGGCACGGGTCACTTCGATCGGCCGGGTCGGCTTCGACAAGGTGAAGTCCAAGGGACGAGAGGCGGCACCATTCGAGATCCGTTACCGTAACGGCAAAGGACCGGAGCGCATCGTGGCCGACGCCGTGATCGATGCGTCGGGGACGTGGCTGTCGCCCAATCCGGCAGGTGACAACGGGCTTCCCGCATTCGGCGAACACGCGTGCGCTGCGCATCTGGCTTACGCCATGCCGGATGTGCTGGGTCGCGATCGCGGACGCTATGCTGGCAAGAAGGTCGCGGTGCTCGGTGCAGGGCATTCGGCGATCGGAACACTCATCGACCTCGTCCAGCTCAAGGAAAACGCGGAAGGGACTGAGGTTTTCTGGCTGTTCCGTGGCCCCGATCCTCGTAATGCTTTCGGCGGCGGCGCGAATGACAAGCTTTCGGCACGTGGCGAACTGGGGATGACTTTCGCCCGGCTCGTCAGCGCGGGGACGATCAATGTCGAGACCGGATTTCGCGTGACCCATCTCGGTCTCGTGAACGGTCGCTTGCGCATTGGAGCCGGATCCGCTTGCTGCGGGCGACATGTGCTCGTCGATGAATTAATCATCTCGACAGGCTTCAGGCCGGACATGTCGCATTTGACAGAGTTGCGGCTCGGTCTCGACCCGGCGCTCGACTGCCCTATCGCGCTTGCTCCTCTCATCGACCCCAACGAACACAGTTGCGGTACAGTTCGTCCGCATGGCGCCCGCGAACTCGCGCATCCCGAGGCCGGCTTCTACATCGCCGGCATGAAGTCCTACGGACGCGCACCGACCTTTCTTATGCTGACTGGGTATGAGCAGGTGCGATCCATCATTGCCGACATCGCAGGCGATAAGGAGGCGGCAGGCCGCGTTGAGTTGGACCTGCCGGAAACAGGTGTCTGCTCGCGCGAGCCGCTCTTGGAGGCATCTGGCTGCTGTGCGACGCCGACGACGGACAAGACGTCACCCTGCTGCACCACCACGCCGGTCGAGAAGTCCACGACGTGCTGCAACTGATCAGCGCATGGCGGTCATTAGCGGAATACATGGGCGGGGCCGGGAAAAACTCGTCGGCTGCCGCCACGTCACCTTGGACGACGCATAACTCTGTTGCCGCCAGCGCCACATACTGTGGACCAACGGATGCCGAGGGGCAGCGCGGAGCGTGGGCAGAAGCGTCGCGCGGTTCAATTTCGCCTTGGATCAGCGCTTGAAACATTCCGCGAGGGCTTGGGATGGAGCAGCATTGTCATATCCCGCCACACCCTGCACCATCGAACCCAACGTCTGAAGCACCGAATGGCGGCCAAAAGGCTGTCATGCGCCGTCACGTGCTCCAATTGGAGATCAGCCGTATCGACACCTCGGTCCAGAAGCTCAGCGCACCGCGCGTTCTTCATTCCCACTCGATCGTGCCGGGCGGCTTTGAGGTGATGTCGTAGACGACGCGATTGATGCCGCGCACCTCGTTGATAATGCGAGTGGCGGTGCGGCCGAGGATTTCGTGCGGGAATGGAAAATAGTCGGCGGTCATGCCGTCGGTGGAGGTCACCGCGCGCAGGGCGCAGACGTGATCATACGTCCTCGCGTCGCCCATAACGCCGACGGTGCGCACCGGCAGCAGCACTGCGAATGCCTGCCAGATCGTATCGTAGAGACCGGCCTTGCGGATTTCGTCGAGGAAGATCGCGTCGGCCTGGCGCAGAATATCCAGCTTCTCGCGCGAGATCTCGCCCGGCACACGAATGGCGAGACCCGGCCCCGGGAACGGATGCCGTCCGATGAAATGATCCGGAAGCCCCAGTTCGCGGCCCAGCACCCGCACCTCGTCCTTGAACAGCTCACGCAGCGGTTCGACGAGCTTCAGGTTCATACGCTCGGGCAGGCCGCCGACGTTGTGATGCGACTTGATCGTCACCGACGGGCCGCCGATGAACGACACGCTTTCGATCACGTCCGGATAAAGCGTGCCCTGCGCCAGGAACTCCGCGCCGCCGAGCTTCTTGGCCTCGGCATCGAAGACGTCGATGAACAGGCGGCCAATGGTTTTGCGTTTGGCTTCCGGATCGCTGACACCTTCAAGCTCACCGAGGAAGGTCTCGCTGGCGTTTACGTGAACGAGCGGAATGTTGTAATGGCCACGGAACAGGGAGACGACTTCCTCCGCCTCGCCGCCGCGCAGCAAGCCGTGGTCGACGAAGATGCAGGTCAGTTGATCGCCGATCGCCTCGTGGATCAGAACCGCCGCCACGGCCGAATCGACACCGCCCGATAGCCCGCAGATGACGCGGCCCTTGCCGACCTGCGCCCTAATCTTGGCGACTTCGGTTTCACGGAACGCCTGCATCGTCCAGTCGCCGCTGCAGCCGGCGATGTCGCGCACGAAGTTACGCAGCAGGGCGGCGCCGCGCGGGGTGTGGGCTACCTCGGGATGGAACTGAACCCCGTAAAAGCGCCTCTTCTCGTCCGCGATGGCAGCGAACGGCGCGTTGGCGGATATGCCAACAACCTGAAAACCCTCAGGAATTCTGTTGATCTTGTCGCCGTGGCTCATCCAGACGTGATCACGATCGCCCTTCTGCCAGACGCCCTTGAACAGGGCGCTATCGGCGACGATCTCGATATCGGCCCGGCCAAATTCCCGATGCGCGCCACCGACCACCTCGCCGCCGAGCTGGGACACCATGGTCTGCTCGCCGTAGCAAATGCCAAGCACCGGAAGTTTCGAGCTAAATACCGCCTCGGGTGCCGATGGTGTGCCAATGTCGTAGACGCTGGAGGGGCTGCCCGAAAGGATGATCCCCTTGGGTTTCAGCCGCTCCATCCCTATTTCGCCCTTGTCGAAGGGCACAATCTCGCAGTACACGCCCGCTTCGCGCACACGCCGCGCGATGAGCTGCGTCACCTGCGAACCAAAATCCAGGATGAGTATGGTGTCCATCATGACGAGCGGTTACGACAAAGCTTCGATAACTGCAACTGCCCTCGGGTGCGACTAACACTATGCTCCACGCCGGCAGACTTGAACAACGCATCGTTTTGAAAGTCGAACAGATGAGCACCGATACGGCAAAGGCCGCCCACCAGCACAGCCACCAGCATGCGCACGACGATGGTTGCGGCTGCGGACATGACCACCACCATCACGATCATGACCACGGTCATCATCATCACCACCATTACAGCAGCGCGCCGTTCGTTCGCGCGACGCCGAAGATCGGCCGTAACGATCCCTGCCCGTGCGGTTCGGGCAAGAAGCACAAGAAGTGCTGCATCGGGGCCTGAAGCGCCCAGGGCATGCGTCCCTGACCTGTGGATGAGCGGCCTGTCAGTCACCAACTGTTGACTGGCAGACGACGGATATTGCCTCAATTGAGGGACATCTCTGTGCCGTTCATCCAGCTTGAGGGTTGCCCGACGCGACCATGAAGACGCTGCTGACTGCCGCCCGCCTGTTCGCGATCCTGTTTCTATTGCCGCTCACCTTGCATGGGCTCTGGTGGATGACCCAGGACCACCCGGCGAGCTGGTCGCGGGCGGATTGGACCAGCGCACGGCTACTGACGCCGGCCAAATCGGCCCAGGACGCCCTGGTCCACGTCTATAGCGCACCCGCAGGACGCTGGAAGGGCGTGTTCTCGCATCACGCTTGGCTTGTCATCAAGGAGAAGGGCGCGTCCCAGTACACGCGGTTCGACGTTGTCGGCTGGGGACGGCCGGTGCGCACCAACGGTTGGGCGCCGGATGCCCGCTGGTACGGCAATACTCCGCAGCTCGTCGCTGCCGTAGGAGGCACGGCCGCAGAGCGGCTCATTCCGAAAATCCGTCGCGCGGTGGCGGATTACCCGCATGGGCAGTCGGGGGACTACAGGGTCTGGCCGGGCCCGAACTCCAATACGTTCGTTGCCGCAATTCTCGCCGAGGTTCCCGAAGCCGGTATCGTGCTGCCGTCGAATGCCATCGGAAAAGACTTCCGCGGCTCGCCGGTATATGCCGGGCTGAGCCCGACGCGTACGGGTATTCAGCTCTCCGTGCTTGGCCTGTTCGGGCTGACAGTTGCCTGGCAGGAGGGCGTGGAGATCAACGTGCTTGGCCTCGTCACCGGCTTCGACCTGAGGCGGTTGTCGGTCAAGCTGCCCGGCTGGGGACCGCTGACGCTGCTCCCCCGGTTGTCGGCCGGCCCGGGCATCGAAGCGCAGGGAATTCGGTCAGGAACCCCTGCGCCCGTATAAGGCTTGTGCCGCTCAGGATTTCTTGTTCCAGCGCAGCGGCGCCTTTGCACCACGGTCGATCTCAAGCTCGCTCAGCGCGTAGTGCAGGCGGTAGATGCCGCGCGAGATATCGCCGACCGCGCCGCCGCGATGGAAGGCTTCATCGCTAGCCGCACCGGACCGCGCAGCTTTAAGCGACTCGGTATCGACAGCATCGATCAGCACGACCCAATCTGCCACTTGATCCGGCTGACTGCGCAGCGACTTTTCCGCGGTTCCTGCACGGCTGGCGTCCGTCAGACCTTCCAGCAGGTGTACGCCGACGATCCCGCGCTCGAGCAGAATGGCGGGCAAAACCGTCTGGGACAGCGATGCTTTGAAATCGTCGGGGCTTCCCGCTGCCTTCAGCTGCAGCGTTTCCATCGCAGCGCCTTCTCCGCGGCCGAGGCTTGCGGCGACAGAGCATAGCGTGCGGTTGGAATCACGAAACTGCTTGAGGCTGTTGCGCGTCCAGTCGGAAGGGGCATTCAGCCGGTCGAGATAAGCGGAGGACGACAGAACCGACGGGTCAGTCGTTTCATAGAAGTTGAAGTACTCGGTCTGAGCGTCCTCGGCATTGTATCGGCGACCGCGAACGAAGCCGGGAATGCCGACGCGCTCGGGAATATGTTCCAGAACATGCCACTCCAGGAAGTCGTCATGGCCGCCTTCCGCGATATTGTTCCAGAACACCATTACGCCGGTCCCGAGTAGCGCCATCTTCGTCTCCCATCGATGTTGGATTGGCGAGCGTTCAGCCCGCCGGGTGTATGATCTGGCCGGACCATACCCTGCAACGGTGGACTTGTCCCAAGCTAAGCCGCGCCTTTCTGCAATTCTGCTATGCCAATGATCGTTCGACGCGATAGGACGGTTGCGGTAAACCTCGCGGGCGGCAAGCGGCGCTTCCGGCCCGCGCGACGACAACCAATCTGACAGCTCAAGAGCGGACGCCCGGATCCGCCAGAATGGTGCACGATGACGAACGAACTGGTCCCAACCATCAATGGCAGCACGAAACTCGTCGCCATCGTCGGCGATCCCATCAAGCAGGTGGGGTCTCCCGGTCTCATCAATCCGCGCTTCAAGCGGCGCGACATCGACGCTGTCCTTATCCCGGTCCATATTCCCCAGGCCGAGTTCGAGGACGGCATGCGTGGCCTCATGCGCGTGGCCAATCTCGCCGGCATCATCATCACGGTGCCATTCAAGAAGCGCGCTGCGGCGCTGGTTAATACCGTGCTGGAGACGGGCCAACTGGTAGAGGGCATCAACGCCCTGCGCCGGGAAGCCGACGGCACATGGACCGGCGACATGTTCGACGGCGCAGGCCTCGTGCGGGCAGTCGAGATTGCCGGGCGGACGGTCAAGGGCGCGCGCACGCTGTTGCTCGGAGCAGGCGGCGCAGGCAGCGCCATTGCCATGGGCTTCGCGGCCGCCGGCGCCACCGCCATCACCCTGTATGATCCGGAGATGTCGCGGGCTTCCGATCTCGGCAAACGTGTTCAGCAGTTTTACCCCGAAGTCGCCATCGCCCCGGGCGAGCCGCTCGCAAAGGGCTACGATATCGTGGTCAACGCAAGCCCGATCGGTATGAAGCCCGGCGAGGGCTTGCCAGCCCCGATCGGTGCTTTGACGTCGTCGACGCTGCTCATCGACATCATCCCGAACCCGGTCGTGACGCCCTTGATCGCCTACGCGCGCGAAGCCGGCTGCCAGACGCTCGGCGGCCTCGACATGCTCGACGCCCAGGCGGATACCTTCCTGGACTTCTTTGGCCTCACCAGCCCATAAGCAAATCCGGCCTAATTTCCGGCTGCGCGCCGCATACATTGGACATCGCGGTTCCAATGGCGCGCAGCCAATTCCTGTTGCCCATAGCAACCAGCTGCCGACTTGCGCGTTTCGTTCGTCGGCGGAGCTTCGTGCCACGGGAGAAAATGCATGCCGATCATTACAACCGCGATCATGACGTTCATTGTCCTGGTGATCATCGGGATCGTGGTCGGCATCGTTTTCAATCGCCGGGGTCGAAGCTGGATCGGGCGCCAGGTTGCCGACGCGACCGGCGCAGGCGATGTGACCTACGCACTGGTCGGCATCGCCGGCTCGTTCATGGGCTTCCATATCGGCGTTATTCTGCAGCTTCTGCCGTCAATGCTGCTCTATGTGATGGCCGTGCTGGGCGCCGTCGTGACGATCTGGCTTTGGCGCGGGCGCTGACCGAGAGCCGCGGCAATCCAATCCACGCCCGCCTTTTGATAGGCCCCAGTTATCCAGAAACCTGCACGCCGATGCTGGCGGCCGTGGCCAGCACCTCATCGACGACGGACTTGCTCAGCACGATGCCCTGGGCGCGCTGCTGCGCTTCCTTGCGGAATTCGATCTCGCCGGGCATCAAGATTTCATCTACCCCAGGAGCCAGTTCGGAAGCTTTCATCTCGTCGATGTAGTCCGACATGCGCGCCTTGAACCCGGCAACGTCGATAAACGCGCCGATGTTGATCGCGATCACGAAATGACCGTTGCGCTGCGGCTGGTCGAGGTCGTCATAAAGATTGGTGAGTTCCTTGCCGATAGCGCCGCCGGTGAGCAGACCGGAGAGGATCTCGCACATCAGAATAAGCCCCCAGCCTTTGTGTCCCCCTATCGGCAGGATCCATCCGCCGTTGCGCACCCAGTTCGGATCAGTGGTCGGGCGGCCATCCGCGTCGACCAGCCAGCCGGGCGGAAGCTCCATCTTTTTCTCTGCATAATAGAGAATTTTGCCGCGCGAACTCATGCCCAGCGCAGCATCCAGAACGATCGGACGATGGCGTGCGGCCGGAACACCGACCGTGATCGGCAGCGGCCCGGTGAACGGCGTCTTGCCGCCCCAGACCGGCATGATCGGTGAACCGTTGGTCGTCGCGATGCCGACCATGTCTGCGTTGATCGCCTGCAGGACGTAAGGCGCGCCCTCGCCATTGTGGTTCGACGACCGCACGCCCACCGCGCCGATGCCGTTGCTACGCGCCTTCGTGATCGCGAGATCCATGGCACGGGTTGTCAGTACGGCACCAAGCCCGTTGCCGCCATCGATCAACGCGGTGCCGGACGTCTCGCGTACGACATCGAACTTCGATACGGGAGAGAACCCACCCTGCTGCAAGCGCTTGATGTAAACCGGAAGCCGCAGGATGCCGTGCGAGTTCATACCGCGTAGATCCGCCATCAACAGTCCGTTCGCGACAATCCGGGCGTCATCCGCCGGCACGCCGACCTTCACCAGCATTGCGATCAGGAGGCGCTCCAGGTCATCGGCCTGAATCCTGTAGCCATCACCCTCCGACGTCGCCGGTAGCGCATGGGCCATCGCTTGCAACCTTTTCTGTTGGGCTCTGGCTGCGATCAGCCATTCAGCCACGCCAATCGAACAAAGACAGTAATGCAACGATCGCGCCTGCCAAGGCCAGACCTGGTGGCGAAGCGCCGCCCGGGCGATGCCCGTTAACCAACAATTAATATTGTTGGTCTGGCCAGAACACGCGGCGACATTCCGCGTTTGGACAAAGTTAATCGAGCGTTTCGCGCCGGTGGAATCGTCGGCAAGTGCTTCTGAGAAAGCTCAGACGATCCGCTGCCAATCTATTCGATCCTGCTCGCGAGCACGCTGGAATGTGGATGCCGGACGGTGGTGGCCGGACGGGGCAAGGTCGCGATGAGCCGTCACAAAAAGCAGATCCTGTCAGACCTGAGCGGACGTCGTCGCATTCTGGTCAACGTGATCGGCGCAGTATGCGCGATCGCGACTGCTGCGGCTGTGATCATTGTCGCGAGTGGCTACTATATTGCCCCCGACCTGCCGCAACTGAACGTTTCCAAGGACAACCGCGCACCTTTCATCGCCGAGCGTACGATTGTACCGCCTTCGGAACGCCGGCAGATTTTAGTGGGCGCCCGGTTCAGTCTCGATGTTCCGGCGACCGCCGCCGCCACCGCTCGTTTTGCATTCTATGTCGGCAGTGTTCCGAGCAGCCTCGAGTCGCTATACCGCTACGCAAATGATTTGGACGTTCTGCTCCCCGATTGGCTCGAAATCACAAATCGAGCAGGCAATCCCCTGCAGATCGAGCCAAGCGCCACTCGCGTGCGTCGGTGGCTGCGGACAAATGCGCCAACGCTGAGCTTGCTCCCAGTTCTCTCCGGTAGGGCCGACGATATTGCGAAGATGTTATTGAACCAGCAAACGCGCGAGCGATTGATCTCGGAAATCGCGACGTATCTCGCCGCTAATGGCGACCAAGGCATCGCTATCGCGTTCGAGAACCTCCCGACATCCACGCGGCGTGCCCACGCCCAGTTCGTCGCCGAGCTTGTCCGGGCGCTGCATCCGAGCGGCAGAAAAGTCATAACCGTACTTGGTCCGGATGAATCTCAGAATTGGCTGCAGGAGATCGCCCGCCAAAGCGACTACGTGATCGTCAAGCTGCACAGACATCTGCAGCCGACCGATTGGAAAGGGCCACTAGCTCCGCAAAACTGGCTGGAAGAGCAGATCGGCGCTATTGCGGCGATCATCCCGGCCCAAAAACTGATCATCGGCGTGGCCTCAATGGCGATCGATTATTCCGCCCACGCCGACGCGCGCATTTCATCGGTGCAAGCCGCTTGGGAGTTGATGAAAAATGCCGGGCTGCACATTAGCGTTGATCCGGCCTCCCTCAACCCGCACTTCAGCTACATCGAAAGCACGGGCGTATTGCATGACGTCTGGCTGCTCGATGGCGTGACGATGTTCAACCATCTCCGCGCCGCACTCTCGCACCGGCCCGCAGGGGTGGCATTGTGGCACCTGGGGCTGGAGGACCCGACGGTCTGGCAAACGTTCGCCCGCGGCCGCGTTCCGGACAATGCCGCTCTTTCCAAGCTCTCCCAACTGATGCCTGGCAGCCCTCAATCCAATGAACGCACATTTGAGGTGATACAGGCGGTGAATGCCGAAACACTGGGCAAGCGGACCGTCCACTTCAGTCCGGCCCTGGGCGTCATATCGGGCCAATCCATTCTTGAAATACCTGCTGCCCAGCAATTCGCCGGGCTCAAACTCAACACCGCCAAGCTTATCGCACTGACTTTCGATGACGGGCCGGATCCCAAAATCACAGAGCGCATTCTCGATATTCTCGAAGCTAAATCAGCAAAAGCCACCTTTTTCGTACTCGGCCGGCACGCGCTGAAGCATCCCGAGACTCTGCGACGCATCCGGGCTAGCGGCCATGATATTGGCAACCACACATACTCCCACCCTAATCCCCTAGAACTTTCCTCCCGCGATCTGGAACTCGAGCTCAATGCCACGCAACGGGTGCTTGAATCGGAACTCGGGATTCATACAACGCTGTTCCGCCCGCCGTTTAACGGTGGCAATTCCTTTGAAAAGCCGGGCTCGATCAACCTCGCCGACCATGCCACGCGCCTGGGATACTTGACAGTCCTCGGCGGTGTCGATTCCCAGGATTGGATGAACCCGCCCGCTCCCCTTTTGCACGATATCGTCGTGTCCAAGATATTAGGCGGCTACGGGCAAATCATCGTGATGCACGATTTCGGTCAGCGGCAAGCGACACTGGAAGCGCTGCCCATGATTATCGATACGCTGCACGCGCGCGGCTATCGCTTTGCGGCGGTTCACGAACTGATCAACAAGCCGCGCGACGAAATTATGCCTGTCGTGGCTGGCCAGAACATGATTACGCAGGCCACCCTGGATTTTCGCGCCATTTCCATGCGGGCGGTTGGCTTCTGGGGTCGCGCCTTGCCGATCCTGGCAATCATCGCGAGCGCGCTCTGTATTCTGCGGACGATTTTCGTTCTTGGATCGATGCTGCGTCACAAGCGGCTTGAGAAGCGGAGGGCATCCCTGAATAGCTGGCCCCGGTCGGTTGCTGTCATTGTTCCTGCATTTAACGAAGAAGCAGTCATTTGCCGAACGATCCGATCCGTGTTGCCTCCGGATCGAGACAACTACGAGGTGATTGTCGTCGACGACGGCTCATCCGATGGCACCGCCGCGGTCGTCCGCGATTTATTCGCCGACGATCTACGCGTGAGAGTATTCAGACGACCTAATGGCGGAAAGGCCGCCGCGGCAAACTTCGCACTCTCGCAGACCGACGCCGAGGTCATTATTGCGATAGACGCCGACACGATCCTGGCGCCTGATGCCATTCCATTACTGGTCCGTCATTTCGACGACCCCGAGGTTGGCGCCGTCGCCGGAACCGCCGTGGTCGGCAATCCGGTCAACCTGCTCACCCGCATGCAACGCCTCGAATACATGATCGGCCAAAGCATCGATCGACGTGCATTCGCCTTCTACAACGCAAACGGCATTGTACCCGGCGCCATTGGTGCCTGGCGCAGAGCCGCCCTACTGAGTATCGGCGGGTACGCCAGCGACACGCTGGCGGAGGATGCCGACGCGACATTCAGCGTGATCGGCGCAGGTTGGAAGGTCATTTACGAGCCACGCGCCGAGGCGCGCACCGAAGCACCTGAAACATTGCACGGCTTTCTCAAGCAGAGATTCCGTTGGATGTTCGGCATGCTTCAAGTGTGCGCGAAGCATAAAAGCCAAATCTCGCAAGGAACCCCATTGGGCCTTTTGACGGTTCCCAACGTCGTCGTATTCCAGTTTGCATTCTGTGCCCTCATTCCCATTCTCGACGTTCTCGCGATCACAAGTCTGGCGCAGGCTCTCTCTCTCTCATTGGCTAATAGCGGAGAGAATTATGCGATAGGGGGCGGCATGGCGACGTACGCTAAATTCTGGCTCCTGTTCCAGGCCATGGACCTTCTCGCAGTGATTGCGATTTTACGAATAAGCGGAATTCGTAGGCCGGCACGACTGATACCTCTTCTGTTGGCGCAACGCGTGCTCTACTGGCCGTTGATTCATTGGACAGGACTGGTGACCATGCTGGCCGCGGCGAAAGGCCAGGTGCGCGGCTGGAACAAGCTCAATCGCACAGGCCGCGTTACTGATATCCCGGCCGCTCCAAGCAAAGACCTGCGCAATGCATGACAGTCTCGGGCACCCGTAGAGCTGGAGATATTTCGAATGCCGTTCAATCGCAGTTCCGGTTATTTCCTGGTCGCGCTGCTGACGATATGCGCAAGCGCTCTTATCGTCGATGCCCGCAATTCAGGTCGCACGCCGCCTGTACAAGCTGCTTTAGAACAGCCTGCAGATGACCCGCCCAATGCGACCGATCCGAGCGTGTTTAATCCGCGTTCCAATATTCTATCGGTGGCGACAGATGATCTGCTGTTTCGCAGTGGCACCGACAAAGTCGACTTAGGCGATCGTCTTGTCATAAAATTCTTTGAGCACATCGATCTTCTGGGGCAATCGAACCGGCGAGCCTCGCCCGGCCTGATCGAGCAAAGCATGTTGTCAGGTACCTATGTGGTCCAACAAAGCGGCGTTGTGGTTCTGCCCGTATTGGGGGCCGTTGAGGCGGCGGATCTGTCGATCGGAGATTTCGAGGGCGAGCTAAGGAAGCGTTACCAGGAAGCTTTCAAGCAGCCCGCGAAGGTCAGCGTGGTGGTGGACGAGCGCCAGCCTATCTACGTTCTGGGTGCGGGACCACGCGCCGGCACCTACAAATTCACCCCCGGCATGACCGTTCTTCACGCCCTGGCGCTTGTCGGCGGTCCCGAGGATGGCCGACAGCAGGACGTCTATCTGCAATCAGAGTTGGTACGTCAGCGCGAACGAAACGAAAGCGGACGCCGTCAATTGATGAAGACATTGGCACGATCCATTGTGTTGCAGGCTGAAAGCGAGGGCCGCACGCCTGAAGCACCGGCCAGCTTCGTCAAGTTTTCCGGCGCGGCTAAAGCATCCGAGCTCCTCAAGGAAGAGCAGAGCGTCCGCGATATGTTCACACGGATCAAGCGCATGGAGCTTGATGCGCATCGCGCTCTCATCGCCTCGACGCGCCAAGAAGTCGGCGAAATCGCCAAGAACATCGCTATATTGAACGAAAATCTCGCAGTGAAGGCCGAGAGAAAACGGGCGATTGCGACGCTGCGCGACCAGCGGCTTGCGAACACATTCATCGAAAACCAAGTTGCCAGCGAATTGCTCGACGCGACCGAACGTGAACATCAGGCGCGGCTCAATCTTGCGCGGGCGAAACATAAGCTTACCGAAGCCGAAGCCGCGCTGGAAAAACTGACGGCTGAACACGCGCTCGAACTCGAAAAGGAACTTGCCGCCGTCACGCAAAGCGTTGCGGATCTGGAAACCATCGTTGTTTCGAGCGAACAGTTCATCAACGAGCTGCGCTTGCAGTCGACAAGGACGGCACTCGCGAACCGCCCCGTAACCTTCGAGATCGTCCGCCAGATGCGGGACGGCCCGGCCCGTCAGGCAGCCGATGAGATGACCACACTCAAGCCAGGAGATCTGGTCCGTGTCTCCACGGTGGAACCGTTGCAGCGCTAAGCGCGCCCTTATCTTCGCGGCAGCCGCGACGCTGGCCTCGATACTTCAAGCCGGCACGGCGGGCGCGGCGCAGCCGAACTGCCCTGACCTGCCATCTTCGCTGAGCTTCGCCCGCTTCCAGGACGATTTTTCCGGCGGTGCGCTGGACACCTGCAACTGGAAAATCCTGAACGAAGCCTGGGCCGCGGGCGACGACAACGGCGGCGTGGTGCGCGAGAATGTAAGCGTCCACGACGGCATGGTGCGGCTTCGTGCATTCGGCAATCGCTATTCCGGGTTAGTTCGCGGCGTGTCCGCGGACGGCAACATCAGGCCTGACGGACGCCGGGCGGGCGCGGCCATCTCGACAACACGGCGCTTCCTTGGGGGCCGCTTCGAAGCGCGCGTCAGGATCGCCGGACGACTGGGTGTCTGCTCGGCGATGTGGACCTACTTCAATGTCGAGAAGCCGAGTGGCGAAACACTCAATCATGAGATCGACATCGAATTTCCAGGACGCGCGCACATCGACGCCCCGCCGTCGCTTGAGCATGTTGCGCTGACGACGTGGACCGGCATGAAGAAAGGGCAATGGAAAACGGCATTCCAGCCGCTGCGCAAGCCGACCACCGATTTTCTCGTCCTGCGGTTCGATTGGCGTCCTCCGAGCAGCTCCGACAGTGGCCGGGTTGATTTTTATATCGACGGCGAGCTGATCCATTCCGCGCGCGCGCACATTCCCAGCGAACCGTCCCCTCTGCTTCTCGGCGTCTGGTTCCCCAAGACGTGGGCGGGCGAACCGGATTTCGACGAGACGGACATGCTCATCGATTGGGTTCGCGTCTCGCCGCTCGACATCGGTGGCGACTAAGCGCGCTCACTGCTTCCGGTAAAGCCATAAGGTCACAGGCGCCAGCAGCAACGTCAGCGCCATCGGCGCCATGAGCGCGAGACCAATTTGGCTGGCGGTTACCCCGCCGCTCATCAAGCCGCGGATGGCCGTCGTGATCAGCGACACCGGATTGACGTCGACGATCGCCCGCAGCCAGTCCGGCATGGTTCCAGGATCGACCATGATGTTGGAGGCAAAAACGAGGGGAAAGAGAAACGAAAAGCCGATCGTCATGACGGTCATCGGAGTTCGTATCATGAGGCCGAGCACAATAAACACCCAGCCGAAACCAAAACCGACCGTCACCAGGAGCGCGAAGGCTGCAACGACGCCGACGATCCCGCCTCGGGCCTGTATCCGAGAAGCAGCCCGATCGTTAGAATGATCAGTCCGGCGATAAGGTGCCGCAGAACGTCGCCGACCATCAGTCCAGCGAACGGCGCCAGCGACCAGATGGGAAGCGAGCGGAAACGGTCGAACAGGCCTTTGTCGAGATCGGTCGACAGGCCCATTCCAGAATAAACCGTATTGAACACGACGGTTTGAACCAGAATGCCCGGAAGGAAAAACTGCAGATAGTCCGCCGGCGATCCGGCCAGGGCGCCGCCGAACACGAACGTGAACAGCAGCGTGAACATGATCGGCGTCATGACCAGATCGAACATCTGCTCTGGCACATGACGGAACTTGAGAACGGCGCGCCAGCCGAACACGAGCGCATTCGACAGCGCAGACGGAGCCGGCGGGCGGGCAACGACCTGGAAAGTCCTGGTGGAATTGGGCGATAGGTCAGCCATCGGAATTATCAGTTTACAGGCGGCGCGTTGCCGGTCAGCGCAAAGAACACTTCATCGAGGCTCGGACTGCCCAACGAGAAATCCGCAGGTTCCAGGCCGGAATCTATGAGCGCGCCGATCGCCGCGTTGGCATCCTTGGCGCTCGGCGCCGCGATGGACAGGCTTGCACCTTCTACATTGCGCTGCGCCGTGCCGCCGAGGACCTTCTCAAGGATCGCCGCGGCTTCGTCGATCCGCACCGGGTCAGCCAGCGCAACGTGCAGAAAGCCCGAGCCCGTTGCCGCCTTCAGCTCACGGCTGGTTCCTTCCGCGATCTTGCGACCATGATCGATGACCGCGATGCGTTCGGCGAGCTGATCCGCCTCCTCCAGATACTGCGTGGTCAGCAGAATGGTCACGCCCGCATCGGCAAGGCTGCGGATCATGCGCCAGACACCTTGCCGCGCCTTAGGATCGAGGCCGGTTGTTGGTTCGTCGAGAAACAGCAGGCCGGGCGTGACCACGAGGGATGCCGCGATATCCAGCCGACGGCGCATGCCACCGGAGTAAGACCGCACCTGTTTCGTCGCCGCCTCCGCCAGATCGAACGACGCCAGAAGATCGTCGGCGCGCGCCTTTGCTGCACGTCCGCGAAAACCCCACAGGCGCGCCAGCAGGATGAGATTTTCCCGGCCGGTCAGATCCTCATCGAGCGAGGCGAACTGACCAGTCATCGCAATTGCGCCGCGCACCGCTTGAGGCTCACTCAAAAGGTCGTGCCCCATGATCGACGCCGTACCGCTATCCGGCGTGGCCAACGTCGCAAGCATACGCATCAACGTCGTCTTTCCCGCGCCATTGGGACCAAGGATGGCGAAGATCGCCCCGCGCGGCACGTCAAGATCGATGCCATCGACGGCGCGCAACTCGCCAATATTTTTGCGCAATCCCTTGGCGACAACGGCCAGATGCTGCGCCGATCGCGCTCGATCCTCGGTGTCGTGAGTGCTTGTCATGACATCGTCCTGGAAACCCGTATGAGCCCGCTGCGATGCGGACATCCAGCATAGCTGCAATCTCTTCAGTTCAAACCGCGCGAGATCGACACGTCATCCCGCACCGACAGATACGGGCGCGTCCTGAACGGACGCGCCCGTATGACCTTTAGCAATGTTGTCGCCGAGACTTATCCGCGCGTCGCGGACCACTCTCCGCCCGGGCCGCCCGATACCGTTCCCTTCATGGCCGAGCCATCGACGGTGCCAGTGTAGCGGCCGCCGTTGACATAGAAGGTGATCTCCTTGCCGTTGAGCTTGGCATCGCTGATCGGCGCGGAGCCCAGCGTACCCGTGACCATCTGGTAGTTTTGCTCCAGCTTCAGCTCCTGATCACCAAGCTTCCAGGTGCCCGCGACCTGAGCAGGAACGATCCAGAGAAGCGCGGTGCAGTAGCTGGCGCAATCACCGCCGACGCTCTCGGTCTTGTCGGCCTTCCAGTCACCCATGTCGAAGGTGTTGGAGACGACGCGCGTGCCCGGCGCCATCTTCAGAATCGTCGGACGCAGCTTTTCGTTGATCGACGGCAGCAGGAAGAGCGTCAGCACATCGGCCTTGGAAAAGTCGGTCACGAACAGGTCAGCCTGCTCGAACGTGGCGCGGTCGCTCACGCCAGCATCAGCGGCAGCTTTCTTGGCCACGTTGACCATGTCCGGGTTGTATTCGATGCCGTGCGCCTTGAGGCCGCGCTGCGCAGCCGTGATAACAGTTCGGCCATCGCCCGCCCCCAGATCGACCAGGTAGTCCTGCGGCGTGACCTTCGCCATATCGAGCATCTTGTCGACGAGTGCCTGTGGGGTCGGGACCCACACGACATCCTTGCCAGCCTGCCCCGACTGCGGCTTGAAGGTCGTGCTTCCTTGCGACTTGTCCTGTGCCAGCGCCGGCAGAGCGAGGCAGGCGATAGCGAGAAGCGTCAGAAGAGCAGTAACAGGCTGAAATATGTCGAGTTTATTCAACCTGCTTGCTCCCGCCGCTCGACGCGCAGACAGTTGAGCTACGGGGGTGAGCGCCACTTGCATGTTCGTTCCTCATTCTATTGACGACTGATGCCAATCAATCCCGCAAACTTGCATCTCGTTCTAGCGCTTTTATGTCGATGACAAACTTGTGTTCAGGTTGACGGGCATGCAGGAAGCCTACGGATGCCTCTCCCACCAATCTTGGGATGAGCAGATCCGGGAATACACACTCGCGGTTGATCTCGCAGAGCCAACTCGGTTGCTTATAAATTATCCGCCCACCAATCAATAACCGTAACCGTTCGTTCGACTGATCGAGTACCTTGCCGTCATGACTATGCCAAGGTTAGGCGCTCACCAGAGCCCGAGAAGGCGCGCCGCAGCGAAAGCCGCTTCGCGCCAAACGCCACATAAATGAAATCGGTTCCACAAAGAGGATCCAAGTCGGGAATAGGACGGCTGCTGTTTGCTGCAACATTGATGATCTCAGGTCTTGCGCAAGCACAAGCAGCTTCAGTCCGAGGCATCATAGTCGATGAGGACGGGAAACCGTTGGCCGACGTTTATGTCGAGGTCACGTACCGATCTGTTCGCGCCGAACAGCTTCATCGCCATGGGGCCAGCATCAAGGCAACAGCGGTCACCGCAAAGGAGGAACGCTACGAAATCGACAAACTTCCTCCGGGTGAGTATGCGGCCCACGCCTATCAGCTTGTCCGCAACGGCGACACTGAGTATCTCCCTCCGGCCCGACGACGCTTCACCGTTTGCATCAAATGACGGAGCCGTTCGCAATTTCTCCCTACGCATGATTGAACAGTCCGAGGACCTGCCCTACGGCAACGGCGGCGTATTTGTCGTCAGAAATGCGATCACGGATTACACCGACCTGAGCACGGGCAGTGGTGACATTGGTCGACGTCGATACGCAGAAAACCTATGTCAAAACCGTGCGCAGTACAGGTGAAGGACTGGTTGTTACAGGCATTCCGTTTGGCACCTATCGTGCGTCTGTCAGACGTTGACGGGAAGCTTATCAAGCTTGCGATGGCCGATCCTGCCAAGCTGGAGATCTTTGCTCCGATCGTGACGCACGCCTTCACGATAGGTTATCTTGGCAATCAATTTCAGGTGATCGCGAAGCGCTAATTCTCCGTCATAGGTCGACTTGAACAACCGGACCTATACCCGCAATTGGGAAAAATCCGGAACTGTAGCGCTCAGCTTGCGTTTTGTTCATACACGGAATGATTGCAGGGCATTCGTCGGCGCCGGGAGCTTATTGCGCTCGCAACATTCCTCGCCATCCATCTCCCGCAACGGAGGACTTGATGATTAGATTTACAACACAACTGGCTGTTGTTGTGCTGGGTTGTGCCGCTCTTCCGGCGCTTGCATCGGCGCAAAATGCTGTGACGACGACTGACCTCAATCTGCGCGCTGGTCCGTCGACGGATTTTCCCGTGGTCGATGTCATCCCGGCTGACGCTTCGGTTACCGTGCACGGCTGCATCGAAGACTATAATTGGTGCGACACGTCATTCGACGGGCTGCGCGGGTGGGCTTATGGTAGCTACCTGCAAACCATGTATCAGCAGAGCTATGTGCCGCTAGTCGAGTACGGCTCGCGTATCGGCCTGCCCATTATCGGCTTCTCGATCGACAGATACTGGGGCAATTACTATCGCGATCGCTCTTGGTATCACCGCCGCGATCGGTGGCGTCACGCTTGGCGCAGAGACCATCGCCCCCATCGGAACTGGCATGAGGAACGCCGCGGCGAGCGAGTCGATCGTCGCCGGGATCGCCGCGAGGCTATCGAACGTCGCCAGCAGCGCATTGAGCGTCGTGTCGACCGGGACCGTCGAGAGCTGCGTCAGGAGCGGCGGGCCAACAGGGCCGAACGTCGGGCAAATCGGGATCGTCGCGATTTCCGCGCTGAACGTCGGGCCAACCGGCCGGGCCGGGACATCCGGGTCGAACGTCGTGCCAATCGCGCCGAGCGACGTCAGGGACGGCCTCAGCAGAGCATGCGTGGCGGCCGCGGTGGCGGCGAAGCCCGCAACGTCGGACGCGGTGGTGGCGCCGAGCGCGGTGGTCGTGGCGGTGAACGCCGTGGCGGCGGTCGCAACTAATCTTCCGCACACCTCTGTTCAGTTACTCTTGACCTCTCCACGCCCGCCAGCGTGGGGAGGCTTTTTTATCGCCATTGCACAAGCACGACATCTCGCCATTCGCGCAAGCTCCTCGTTTCGCATGCCTTCAGGGATGCAGATCCTCCATAGCTGTTATGCGCCAGCCCTATTGGATGGCGATTGACGCATGCTCCGGGCAGGCTCATTGGTCCTGACCATGACGCCCATCGCAACGACATCGCAACGCCCGCTCATGCCGATCCTGATCGCATTGAGCGCCGCGCACATGCTCAACGACCTCATCCAGTCGATGATCCCGGCGCTGTACCCTCTTTTCAAAGAGACGTACCAGCTGGATTTCGTGCAGATCGGGCTCATCACCCTTGCCTTCCAGGTGACGTCTTCACTGCTGCAGCCGATGCTGGGCTTCATCACCGATCGCAGGCCGTGGCCATACGCGATGGTCGTCGGCATGGCCGCCTCTCTCACCGGACTGCTCGGCCTGGCGTTCGCGGGCAATTATCCGACTATTCTCGTCTCCGCCGCCATGATCGGTTTGGGCTCCGCGGTGTTCCATCCGGAAGCCACGCGCATGGCGCGCCACGCTGCGGCCGGTCAGCAGGGATTGGCGCAGGGCATCTTCCAGATCGGCGGGCACGTCGGTTTCGCAATGGGTCCGTTGCTCGCAGCCATGATCGTGATGCCGCGCGGCCAGACGAGCTTGGCCTGGGCCTCGCTGGTGGCCCTCACAGCCATGGTGCTGATGACGTGGACGGCCACGCGCTATGCGGCGATGCGCCGTTCACAAGCTGCGGCTGCCAAATCGCAACCCGCTGCTGCGGTCGTCGAACCGCCGATGTCGAGCGGTCGCATCCTTTTCGCGATGACGATCCTGATCGTGCTGCTGCTGTCGAAGCACGCCTACTCTGCGTCGTTCACATCCTA
>JAEZBZ010000161.1 GCA_023412745.1 Pseudomonadota bacterium
GTCTGCGAATGCCCCGTCGTCTTGTCTTGAGACATGAGCGTCCTTAGTTTGTGTGTCGTTTTGCAGTGCCGGAAAAGCGCACGTGACCGGGGGGATGTGAAGCTGGCGGCAGCGTCACGTCCCATATGACCACTCGGCCGGGGCTGTGGTTAAGTCCAAGCTGTGAAAAGAGACGCGACAAGCGCATGACGCTGCGTTATACGCCACTTAATGCGCGTGATAACGACCAGTTCCGACCTTGCCGACGCTTGCGCCCGCCTCGCCCGCCACTCCTACGTGGCGATCGATACCGAATTCCTGCGCGAACAGACGTTCTGGCCGGTCCTCTGCCTGATCCAGATGGCCGGGCCAGAGGATGAGCTCATTGTCGATCCCATGGCGCCGGACATCGACCTGCAGCCGTTCTACGAGCTGATGGCGAACGAGCGTGTGACCAAGGTGTTCCACGCAGGCCGGCAGGATGTCGAAATCGTCTATGCCAAGGCCGGCCTGATCCCGCACCCGATCTTCGATACGCAGATCGCCGCCATGGTCTGCGGCTTTGGCGAATCGGTCAGCTACGTCAATCTGGTCAAAAAGGTCACCAACAAGGACCTCGACAAGTCGTCCCGGTTTACCGACTGGAGCCGACGGCCGCTGACCGACAAGCAGCTCACCTACGCGCTCGCCGATGTGACGTGGCTGCGCGACATCTACGCCTACCTCAAGGCCGAACTGGAAACCACGGGCCGCGCCCATTGGCTCGATGAGGAAATGGCGACGCTGACCGATCCGGCGACCTACGAAACCAAGCCGGAACACGCCTGGGAGCGGTTGAAACTTCGCACCCGCAATCGCAAGGCGCTTGCCGTGCTGATGGAGCTGGCGGCCTGGCGCGAGCGGCTCGCCCAGACGCAGGACGTTCCCCGCGCGCGCATCCTGCGCGACGAAGCGCTGTACGACATCGCCAACCAGTCGCCGACCGAGACCGCCAAGCTCGGCGAGCTGCGGACGCTGAGCGAAGGTTTCTCGCGATCGTCTCGCGCGCGCGAGATCGTCGATGCGGTCAAGCGCGGCCTGGAACGTGACCTGAAAACCCTGCCATCGTTCCCGGTCGGCCAGGGGCTGTCGGCGGAAGCCACCGCGTTGGTCGATCTGCTGCGCGTGCTGCTGAAGGCCGCCGCCGCCCGCAACCGGGTGGCGCCGAAGCTGATCGCCGATACCTCGGACCTGGAGCGGATCGCTTCCGAGAAGGATCCCGACGTCGCCGCGCTGCGCGGCTGGCGCCGCGAGCTGTTCGGCGCCGACGCCCTGAAACTGAAGAGCGGCGAACTGGCCCTGACGGTCGCGCGCGGCGAAGTGGTGACCGTGCCGGCCCGGACGCCTTCAAACTGAACTCAAGCGTAAAGCTTTAAGCCGCTCACAACCCTCCATCAGGCCGATCGAGCAACCGGGCCGCGGCGTCTAGCGCGTTGAGATAGCCTTGCGCGCCAAAGCCCTCGATGATGCCGCGCGCGGCCGTCGAGACGTAGGAAAGATGCCGGAATTCCTCGCGGCGGAAGTTATTCGACAGGTGCAGCTCGATCACCGGCTTCTCGGACGCGTTAAGCGCATCGTGCACCGCCACCGACGTGTGCGTGTAAGCGCCGGCGTTGAGGATGATCAAGTCCGCGCCCTGGCGCGCTTGCTGGATCCAGCTGACCAGTTCGCCTTGTTCGTTCGTCTGGCGGAAATCGATCTCGATGCCGAGTTCACCGGCGCGCTTGCGCACCGCCGCCTCGATATCGGCCAGCGACGTGTGGCCGTAGATATGCGGCTCACGCTTGCCCAACATGTTGATGTTGGGACCGTTGAGATACAGCACGCGCCGGCTCATGGCCGCCTCCGCAAACTCATGGATCAGCAGTTCTAGATCAGGATTTGGGAATGTCGGCCGCCAGCATCTCGCGCTGCTCCGGCATCACTTCGGGTTTCACGCCGAACCACAACTCGAACCCGCGCCCGGCCTGATAAAGCAGCATATCGAGCCCGTCCGCTGTCTTGAAACCGAGGCGGCGCGCCTGCGCCAGCAGCCCGGTTTCCAGCGGCACGTAGACGATATCGGAGACCGCCGCGCCCTGTGCCAGTCCGGACAGATCGATATCGAGCGGCGCATTGCCCTTCATGCCGAGCGAGGTGGCGTTAACCAGCAGCGTCGCCCCCTTCAGCAGCACGTTGCGATCGTCCCAATGCCCCGGAATGATGCGCTCGCCGAAGCGCGCGCGGAGCGCCTCCGCCTTTTCGAACGAGCGATTGACCACATGGATGTGCGTGAAGCCGCGCTCCAGCAACCCCCATACTACGGCGCGGCCGGCGCCGCCCGCGCCCAGCACCACCGCATGGCCACCGCGCTTGTCCCAACCGGCTGCCGACGCATCAAGCGCGCCGACGAAGCCGACGACGTCGGTGTTGGTGGAGCGCAGCACGCCATCTTCCACCCACAGCGTATTCGATGCGCCGACCGCCTTGGCGCGAACGTCAGGCTGCGAAAGCGCGAAGGCCACCTCCTTATGCGGGATGGTGATGTTGCAGCCGACGTAGCCGTGCCCCTTGAGGTCGGTTACAAACGCCTCGAACTTCTCCGGCGGCACCTCTTCGATACGGTAGTCGCCATCTATACCATAGTGCTTCAACCACCAACCGTGCAGCTTGGGTGAGCGCGACTGCTTGGCTGGCCAGCCGACCACGCAGGCGGCTTTCTTCGCGGATGTGGTCATCGTCCTAGTTCCTGTTCGCGGCCATGAAGCTGTCGATGCTGACGGGCTGCTTTGAACGCGCCGACTCGCTGATGGCAAGTGTTGTCGCCAGCGTCCGCGCGCCGTTGGCGCCGTTCAACACCGGCTCCGCCTTGCCGCGAATCACGTCGACGAAATTGCGCATCTGCTCGACGTAGGGATCAGCCGGGGTGTAATGCAGCCGCGTCATGGTCATCGGGAGCTGCCAGGTCTGCTTCCCCTCATCATGACGCCGCAGCTCCAGGCTGGGCACCGTCAGCGAGCCTAGCGTTCCGGTTATGAAGAAGCAGTTTTCCGGCTCATGCGGGTACCAGGGATTTTCCTGCGAGGTCCATTCCCAGTTCCACGGCGCGGAGACGGCATCGGAAACCGTCAGCGTGCCGAGAGCGCCGCTGGCGAACGTCAGCACCGCCGCCGCGGTGTCCTCGACCGGATGCGGACGCGCGGTCGACGCCGTCGCGGCCTGCACGGTTTCGATTTCGCCGCACAGCATGCGCAGGCAGTCGATATCGTGGATTGCGTTGATCAGGATCGGACCGCCGCCCGGCTCCTTCCGCCACGTGATGTTGAAATAGTCCGTCGGCTTATGGCTCAGCCACAACCCGGCCGCCGCGATCACCCGGCCAATCGCGCCGGAGCGGATCACCTCGGCGGCTTTCTGCATGATCGGGTTGTGGCGGCGATGATGCCCGACCAGGATCGGCACGCTGGCCTTCTCGGCCGCAGCGACCAAGCCCAGCGCCGCAGCAACGCTGTCGGCGATCGGCTTTTCGACAAGCATCGGCGTCTTGCGCTCGACGCAGGACAAGCCGACGCTGGCGTGATGCTGGTTCGGCGTGCCGATGATCACACCGTCTGGCTTCTCGCGTTCAAGCAACTGTTGTTCGCTGGGATAGAACGGCACACCGAGTTCACGGGCCAGCCCTTCCGCAAGCGGTGACGGATCAGCGACAGCCGCCAGCACGTGGAGATCCGGATTGACGCGCATCGCCTGGATGTGCCTGCGTCCGATCTGCCCTGCGCCAACCAATGCAATGCGAGCCGGTGCCATGGATTCTCTCCTCAAGGCGTAAAATGAGCCGTGGACATGATCGCGAGATCGCGCGGCACGACCGGCGCGAACTGCATGCGCTCCAACACGTCGCGACGCACATCGACGCCGGGCGCGACTTCCGTCAGCATCAGGCCGTCATCGCCGAGACGGAACACCGCACGCTCGGTGACATAGACCACCTCCTGCGCGCGCTGGCGTGACACCTTGCCGGAGAAGGTAATCTGCTCCACCGCTCGCACCAGCTTCGGAATATCGCCGCTACGCACGATTTTCAGCCTGCCGCCGCCGAGTTCGAGTTCGGTGCCCTTGGTGTCGAACGTACCGCAGAACACTACCTTGCGCGCGTTCTGGGCAATGTCGATAAAGCCCCCAGGCCCGACCGTCGTGCCGGCGAGCTTGGAAACGTTGACGTTGCCGACGAGGTCGATCTCGCCGAAGCCGAGGAACGCGATGTCGAGCCCACCGCCGGAATAGAAATCAAACTGCGACGGACCATCGATCATCGCCGTCGCGTTGCGAGCATAACCGAACAGCGTGCCGACCAGCAGATCGCCACCATAGGTACCATGCTCGATGGTCTGGTAGTAGCGGTCGAGATGTCCTCGCGCCGCAACCAGCTTGGCGACACCATCGGGAATGCCGAAGCCGTAGTTGAGCACCGCGCCTTCGCGCAGTTCTTCTGCCGCGCGACGCGCGATCACCTGGCGCACGTCGAACGGCTGTGGCGGCGTGGGCGGCACCGGCCCCTTGATCTCGCCCGACATGGTCGGATCGTAGACGATGTCGTAGCTCATCGACTGGCCGGGATCGACCACCACCGCATCCACGATGGCGCCCGGCACACGCACGGATCGCGCCGGCAACGCGCCGACTTCCACCGCCGTGCGCACCTGCACGATGACCTTGCCGCCGGAATTGTGCGCGGCCAGCGCCGCCGCGTAGATATCGACGTTGGCTGGTTCCTGGTCGAGGCTGACATTGCCCTGCGCGTCCGCGAACGATCCGCGGATCAGCGCGACGTTTACCGGAAACGGCTTGTAGCGCAGCAATTCGCGGCCATCGATCTCAGCGACCTCGACGAGATCCGCCTTGGCTGCGGTGTTCATGCGTCCGCCGCCATGGCGCGGATCGACGAACGTGCCGAGACCGACATGCGTGAACAGCCCCGGCCGTCCCGCACCGATTTCGCGGAATAACTGCATGGTGACGCCGCCGGGAAAAACGTACGCCTCGATCTTGTCCTCGCGCGCCATCTGCTGCATGCGCGGCGACCACACCCAGTGCCCGCCGATGACACGCTTGACCATGCCCTCGTGCGCGAAGCAGTTCATGCCGCGCGTCTTGCGGTCGCCGATGCCGAGCGCGTGGACAGCCGTGAGATTGCGCGGATGGCCAGTTTCCAGGAAGCGCTTCTCGACGGCAGCGAACAGGGCCGATGCCTCGACGAGGCCGCCCCCGCCTCCGATCAGCGCGACCGTGTCGCCATCCTTGATCAATTCAACAGCGGCAGCCGCGCTGGTGAACTTGTTGATGGCCATGGCGTTTCATCCCGATTTTCTTTCTTGTTTCAGGTGATACAGCGCATTTCGGCTGCATCATATGCAAAACTTTCAGCATGCCGCGTTCACGGCGGTCGACGCACTCAGCCTTTCTTGAGAACGAGGGTCATGCCCACGAGCGTTTCCGAAGTGAACTTGATCTCTATGACCTGAAGCGCCTCTTTCACGATCACGTCCATATGCGCGCCGAGCTGCCCGCCCGAAACCTCGACCTTGAAGCCGCGCTCGGAAATCGACCCCTTCAGGTCACCCGCGATGCTATAGACGGTCTCGGCCCAGGTGCCGGAGAGCTGATCGCCATTGGCGATGATGGTGCTCTTGATCTCGACCTTGCCGCTCGGCGAGGCGCAGCGGATGTTCTGAGAGACTTCGCGATCGGTGGCGCCGGCCAGGTATGTCACCCGGCACTTGACCATCTCGTTCTTGCCTTCGCGGAAACCGAGCCGGCCATCGCCGCCCCACCATCCGATGACCGACTTAAAAGGTGCATCGTCGGCTGCCTGCGCGGGGATGACGCCCATCGCGACCGCGCCCGCGAGCGCCGACAGCGGGAAGAACAGCTTCGACATGAGGCGCCACCCCGGTTCCGATTCCCGGGGCACTTGATAGCATGGCCCTCGCAGGGTGGCAGTCAGCATCAGCAGTTCCGACACCATGCGAGAGCAGTCTTGAATGGGCGTGTTACTCGATCACATCAGCGTAGCGCGCCGCGCCGTTCTTCAGCATGGAACGCGCAATCACCATGCGGTGCACTTCCGAGGTGCCGTCGAAAATGCGGAAGACGCGCGCATCGCGGAAAAAGCGCTCGATCGGCAGGTCCTTGCAGAAGCCCATGCCGCCGAACACCTGCACCGCGCGATCAACGACCCGGCCCAGTGTTTCGGACGTGTAGGTCTTTACCTTCGAGATGCGTTCGCGGGGGTCCAAACCCTTGTCGATCTCGGAGGCCGTCTGCAACACCATCAGGCGCGCGGCGTTGATCTCCATGGCGCTGTCGGCAAGCATCTGCTGCACCATCTGGAATTCGCCGATTGACTTGCCGAACTGCTTGCGATCGCGGGCATAGTCGGTCATCAGCTTCAGCACGCGGGTAGCACGGCCGACGCAACGCGCACCGACCACGGTCAGGCGGATGCGGCCGAGCGTTTCCAGCGTCAGCCGCAGGCCCTGGCCTTCCTCGCCGAGCAAATGCTCCGGCCCGAGCTTGACGTTGTCGAAGAACAGCTCGGTGTGAGAGGTTCCTCTCAGACCCATCATCGGCTGGTCGCGACCGATAGTGAAGCCCGGCATGCCCTTCTCGACGATGAACATCGAGATGCCGCGCGCACCGGCGGTCGGATCGGTCACCGTCGAAACGACGAAGAACTTGGAGTACAGCCCGTCGCTGATGAAGTGCTTGTTGCCGTTCAGGATCCAGCCATCGCCATCGCGCACCGCGCGGGTCTTGATGCCCGCCGCATCGGAACCGGCGCCCGGCTCTGTGAACGCCACGCCATAGGATGTCTCGCCACGCGTGGCCGGGATCAGCCAGCGCTTCTTCTGCTCTTCCGTGCCAACCAGTAGCACTTCGTAGACGTTACCAAATGCCCGGCGGATCAGGACATCGGTGGTATGGCCAAACTGCTCCTCGACGAGGCACATATCGACGGCCGACAGGCCACCGCCGCCGTATTCGACCGGAATGTTCAGCGCGAACAGCCCAAGCTCGCGCGACTTGTCGCCGATCGCCTTCGCGATCTCAGGCTCGAGATATCCCTTCGACTCGACTTCGTCCTCTAGGGGGATAAGCTCGGTCGCAACAAACCGACGAACGGTCTCGATCAGGAGACGCTGTTCATCGCTCAGTTCAAAATCCATTTCCAATGATCCTTTGCAGTCACTCAATAGACGCCGGGCGTGCCACCCCCGTCGACTGCGATGCTTGTGCCCTGTATATGGCGGGCGCGTTCGCTTGACAGAAACAGCGCCAGCTCGGCGACGTCTTCCGGCTTGCCCAGGCGGCGGAGGCCCTCCTTCTTAACAGCAAGCTCACGAACCTCCGCGGGCGAAATCTTCATGG
>JAEZBZ010000170.1 GCA_023412745.1 Pseudomonadota bacterium
ATCTGCCTTCTAAGCAGAGGGTCGCAGGTTCGAGTCCTGCCGGGATCGCCATGACCGTTGCAAACAGCGGCTGGCCGCCATGGATGCGCTTCCTTGCGATGTCGCCGCAGGCAGGTACGAATTTTGCTTGGATTAATCCGGCGAATTACTTCGATTTGCTGCATCACGATCGAAAACTTTCACGTGCCCTTGTGGTGAGCGACGACGGATCAAGTCGACGAATGGCAAGTGCCCAAATGGCTCGCAACGATGAATCAAAAGAACGCGGCAATTCGGGTGGCGCTCCCGCTCTAAGGCATCCATGCCTGATACTTTGCAGGCCTTACCGCAGATAAGTCCGGTTGCTTGTATCAGGAGGCAACTGGGCTAGAAGCGCGGTTGGGCAAACTGACCAGCGACGCGGAAAAATTCCCGCACTGTGCGCAAGTCGCGACGTTGCTTGAGGCAGGCCACGTACTCAGTAAACTTGAGCGATGGATCTTTGATGGACAGCGACACGCATCGGCTGTCGGCGCCGGGGAATTCCGCTGCGCTCATGACGCTGATGCCCATGCCGATTGCCACGGCTTCGCGCGTTGCCTCTCGGTTATCGATTTCGATCACTGCCGATGGCGCCGCACCCGCACGCGCGAGGGAGCGCAGGAATTTCTGACGCGTCATGGATGCGGGCTCACGCACTATAATGCGCTCCCCGTCGAAATCGATAGGCTTGATTGAGGCCCGCCCGCTCCATTTGTGATCACGCGGTACGTAAGCGACGAGCGGGTAGGTAACGAAGTGGAGCATGTGAAGTTGGGCTTCGCGCGTGGTTTCGGAAGCGACAATCGCGACATCAACCTCATAGTTCAAAACGTCGGTCATCACCTTCTTGGCGCTGCCTGTTGATAGAGAGACATCGATGTTGGGATGCAGCCGCATGAACTCGTTCAGAACCGGCAGCACATGTCGCGGACCGTCGGCCCCGACCTTGAGGCGTCCGCTTTGGAGTTTTACGCTTTGGTTCAGGTTCTGCTCGATCTCGTCCTGCAATCGAAAAATTTCGCGGCACAGCTCAAGCGTCCGCTGACCGGCGTGGGTGGGCACGACTTGCTTGCCGCGCCGGTCAAGCAGCCGGATGCCGTAGAGATCCTCCAGCGCCTTCACCTGCCAAGACAGTGTCGATTGGCTGACGTGCAGAACCTGGGCTGCGCGCGTGAAGCTGCGTTCGCTGGCGACGGCATGGAAGGCACGAAGATGGAGGAAATTCATGGAGCCGTACTCTTAAGCGGACATGACGGACAGGCAAATCGCACTTAGGGACCTTGGATTGCATTTTCATGCATTGATAAAAACGATATTGTCAATTGAAACTAACGAATAGACAGATAGACGGCCGCCGTCCGATGCTGCCTCCGTCAAGCTAGATGACGTGGGGAATAATCTTTGCGAGACATGACGCCGGAAATGCCCGCGCAGTCCTACCTGTCGATCAGAGACTTAAGCACGCGATACGGCAGTTTCACGGCCTTGCGCGAGATCAGTTTCGACATTCAGGAAGGGGAATTCGTCTGTTTTCTCGGTCCATCGGGCTGCGGAAAGACGACGCTGCTGCGCACCATCGCCGGATTAACGAAGCACAGCGAGGGCCAGATCTGGCTCGCCGGTCGCGATATTTCGGATTTGCCGGTGGCCGAGCGCGACTTCGGCATCGTGTTCCAATCCTATGCGCTGTTTCCGAACCTCACCGTCGCGGCCAATGTCGGCTATTCCCTGGTTGGCGATCCGACCTACTCCCGACAGGCGCGCGCACAGCGGGTTCACGAATTGCTCACACTGGTCGGATTGGCGGATGCAGGCGAGAAATATCCGGCGCAGCTTTCGGGCGGACAGCAGCAGCGCGTGGCTCTCGCTCGTGCATTGTGCAATTCACCCGGTCTTCTGCTTCTCGACGAGCCTCTCTCGGCACTGGACGCTCAGGTACGTCAACGGTTGCGGCTGGAAATAAAAGCACTGCAATCGCGGCTGGGTGTCACGACGATACTCGTCACGCACGATCAGGAAGAAGCCCTGACAATGGCCGACCGGATCGTGGTCATGAACAACAGCGTTATCGAGCAGATCGGTTCGCCGCAGGACATCTACTACCGGCCTGCGTCACCGTTCGTTGCGAGCTTCATCGGCGCGATGAATATGCTCGATGCTGAGGTTAGCGCGCTCGGCGATTTCATCGTCAATGGGCTGCGCTTGACGACCGGTCAACAGTCGGACCATCTCAGACCCGGCGGGCGTGTTACGCTCTGCATAAGGCCGGAAGATGTTCGCTTGCTCAAATCTGGAGAGCAGGCTGGAAATGGCTTTGATGTCCGCATTTCGACTGTGGAGTTTCTCGGGACACTCTTCCGGTGCGAGGTGACCTCAGTCACCGGCACCGGCCCTGATCTTACGGTCTCCCTTCCAGCCGAGATCGCTCAGAACGTTGCCCTCGCGCCTGGAATGCAAATCCGTGTGGCGCTGCCCAGCGATAAATTCCGAATTTTCCTGCATCAGGGAAATGAAGCCGAGAACGCACAGGACCACAGCTAGGGAACTCCGTCATGAAAAAAATGCTAGGCCTATTCGGCGCAGCCCTGCTTGCTGCCACCGGGTTTGCTGGACAGTCAGCTTTTGCGCAAAAGACCGAACTATCTGTCTATACTGCCTATGAGAACGACGATCTCGCAGCCTATAAGAAGGCATTCGAGACGGCAAATCCTGACATTGTCATCAACTGGGTCCGTGACTCGACGGGTGTCGTGACCGCGAAGCTGCTGGCCGAGAAAGACAACCCGCGCGCTGACGTCGTCTGGGGACTGGCTGTTAGCAACATCAACTTCCTGAAGGCTCGCGGTGTCCTGCAGCCTTACAAGCCGGCGAACTTCGACAAAATCCCCGAAAAGTTCCGCGATGCCAGCAATCCGCCGACATGGTTCGGAAACTCGGCTTGGATCTGCGCGATCATCTATAACGAAATCGAAGGTAAAAAGAAAAATATCCCGGCCCCCAAAACCTGGAGTGATCTGACGAAACCCATCTACAAGGGACAGATCGTGATGCCGCATCCGGCGTCATCGGGTACTGGGTTCATGTATGTCGTGGCCTGGATCCAGGCCTACGGCGAAGAGGCCGCTTGGAAGCTGATGGACGGTCTGCACGAGAACATCAGTCGCTATACGCATTCCGGCAGCGGTCCGGCCGTGATCGCGGGACGCGGAGAGCAGGTTGTGGGACTGGCCTTCGAACTGCGCGGGTCCCGCCTCAAGCAGGATGGCGCTCCTGTGGACCTCATAATGCCAACGGAAGCACTCGGCTGGGACATGAACGCATTTGCGCTGGTAAAGGACACCAAGAAGCAGGATGCAGCTAAGAAACTAGCAGACTGGGCAGCTTCTGAAGACGCTATGAAGATTTATGGCGCTACCCGCTCCGTTGTCGCCGTCCCTGGCATGGCGAAGGAAATACCGTACGTTCCGAAGGACATTGATCAGCGCATCATGAAGCAGGACTTCAGCTGGTCGGCGGAAAATCGCGATCGCGTCCTGGCCGAGTGGGAAAAGCGGTACGGCAGCAAGGCCGAGCCCAAGAAGAAATAAAAGCAGCGATCCACTGAAAGAGGCTATGTGCGGTATGGCGATGTCGAGCGAAACACGCTTGGGGCATCCTCAAAGGATGAGTGTGCGTTCGTTCGCGTTGCCATCCGCTGCGACGATGATTCTGCTGGGAATCGGCGGCTTTATGGCGATCTTCGCCGTGATGCCGCTTGTCCTGATGCTGTGGCGCAGTCTGCGGGATCACAACGGCGTCTATGTCGGGCTCGCCAACTACCTGTCGTTCTTCCAGCTTCCGACTGCGTCCACCGTGATCGGCAACACGCTGTTTGTGGCGGTCGCAAGCACGGTCATCACCGTCTTCATTGGATTGCTTTTTGCGCTGTCGCTGGCGCATACCTGCGTGCGCTTCAAGACATTCTTCCGCAGCGTCGCCCTGTTGCCCCTACTGACACCCTCGCTACTGTCGGCGATGGCCTTGACTCAGTTGTTCGGCAGTCAGGGATACCTGAACAGTATCATGATGGGGCAATCGATCTATGGGCCGATCGGTATCATCACCGGCATGTCGATTGCCCACTTCCCGCATGTCTTCATCATCCTAAGCGCATCGATCGCTCTCTCGGACGCGCGCCTTTATGAGGCCGCGCGCGCACTGCGGGCCCGTCCACTGCGTATCTTTCTCACAGTTACATTGCCGTCGATGAAGTACGGGCTAGTCAGCGCATCGATTGCGTCTTTCACGCTGTGTCTAACGGACTTCGGCATTCCGAAGGTTATCGGTGGCCAGTACAGCATGCTGGCGACCGAGATTTACAAGCAGGTTGTGGGTCAACAAAATTTCCAGATCGGCTCGGTGATCAGCATGCTTTTGCTTGCGCCTGCCGCGTTGGCATTCTTCATCGATCGCCGGGTCCGTCGTCGGCAGACTGCCGCACTGACAAGCAAGGCTGTGCCGTTCGCGCCCACCCCTCAGGCGATGCGCGACCGCTTGGCGCTAACATTGTGTGTTGCCGTCAGTGTCGTGATGCTGGCGATGATCCTGGTTCCGACTTATGCGTCATTCATCAAGTTCTGGCCGTACAACCTTGAACTGACACTGCGGAATTACGAGTTCCATCGCTTTGCGGGCGGCGGCTGGGAGAGCTACTGGAACAGTCTCAAACTGTCGCTTCTTACGGCGACGATCGGAAGTACGATGGTATTTGCCGGTGCCTATCTGTGCGAAAAATCCCAAGCGCCTTCGTGGCTGCGCAACTTCTATCAGATCCTCGCGATGTTCCCGCTGGCCGTTCCCGGTTTGGTGCTCGGATTGTCATATGTGTTCTTCCTCAATGACCCGAGCAATCCGCTTGAAATCCTGTACGGCACGTTGGCTGTGCTTGTCATATCAACCATCGTGCACTTTTATACCGTCAGCCATTTGACGGCAGTGACCGCGCTTCGGCAGCTCGACAACGAGTTCGAGCTCGTATCGGATTCCCTGCGGGTTTCCCGCCTGCGGACGTTCTTCGTCGTTACCTTGCCGCTCTGTTTGCACGCTGTGCTGGACATCTGGATCTACCTGTTCCTCAGTGCAATGACGACGGTGTCCGCGGCCGTCTTTTTC
>JAEZBZ010000234.1 GCA_023412745.1 Pseudomonadota bacterium
TTGCATTGATCACCGGCGAAGAGAAGATCAAGCCGGAGAACCCGCGCTATTGGGTGTCGACCGTCGAGGCGATGCCGCGCGAGATCGACGTTGATTTCCTCGCCATCGACGAAATCCAGCTCGCGGCCGATCCCGAACGCGGCCACGTCTTCACGGACCGTCTGCTGCATGCGCGCGGCAAGCTGGAAACTCTGCTGCTCGGCGCCGGCACCATGCGTGAGGCGATCAGCGAGTTGATCCCCGGCGCCAACTTCATCTCCCGGCCGCGGCTGTCGAAGCTGGTCTATTCCGGCCAGAAGAAGCTGACGCGCCTGCCTGCCCGTACTGCTGTCGTGACATTCTCGGCCAACGAAGTCTATGCCATCGCGGAACTCGCCCGCCGCCAGCGTGGTGGTGCGGCTGTCGTGCTCGGCGCCCTGTCGCCACGCACGCGCAATGCGCAGGTCGAGCTGTATCAGTCCGGCGATGTCGATTTCCTGATCGCCACCGACGCGATCGGCATGGGTCTCAACCTCAACATCGACCACGTCGCCTTCGCGGCTGCGCGCAAGTTCGATGGCCAGAACCACCGCGCGCTGACGCCCGGCGAACTCGGCCAGATTGCCGGCCGTGCCGGTCGCCATCTGAATGACGGGTCGTTCGGCGTCACCGGCGACGTCGAACCGTTCGAGAACGATCTCGTCGAGCGCATCGAGACGCATACCTTCGACACGGTGAAGCTGCTGCAGTGGCGCAGCCGAGATCTCGACTTCGCATCGCTCGACCGGCTGCGTGACAGCCTGCGGCAGTTCCCGCGCGAAGGCCGCCTGGCGCGCGCGCGCATGGCCGACGACGTGCTGGCGCTGGAAACCGTCAGCCAGGATCGCGAGATCGCCGACCTGACGCGTGGGCCGGCTGCCGTCGGCATGCTGTGGGACGTCTGTCAAGTTCCTGACTATCGCAAGATCTCCAGCCAGAACCATGCCGAGCTGGTTGCCAATCTGTATCGCTTCCTGATCACCGGCGAGGAGCGCATCCCGGAAGACTGGTTCGCCAAGCAAGTCGAACTCGCCGACCGCACCGATGGCGACATCGACACGTTGGCCAATCGCATCGCGCACATCCGCACCTGGACCTTCGTGTCCAACCGGCCGAACTGGCTGCGCGATCCGGAGCATTGGCAGGGCCGCACCCGCGCCATCGAGGACAGCCTGTCGGACGCGCTGCACGAGCAGCTCACCCAGCGCTTCGTCGACCGCCGCACCAGCGCGCTGATGCGCGGCATGCGCGACAAGGATGGCCTCAACGCCGATATCGGTGACGACGGCGCGATCAAGGTCGAGGATCATTACGTCGGCCGGCTGAAGGGCTTCATCTTCGTGCCCGACGCGCAGGCCGAAGGCATCCATGGCAAGGCGGCGCGCAACGCCGCCGCCCAAGTGCTGGCGAAAGAACTGTCGATGCGCACACGCCGCGTGGCGGCCGCGCGCAACGACGCGTTCAAGCTCAGCCGCAACGCCCGCATCCTGTGGCGCAACGAAGAAATCGCGCGCCTGGAGCCTGGCGAAAATCCGCTGAAGCCGCAGGTCGTGCTGATGGTGGACGAACACCTGCAGAGCACCGACAAGGAAAAGCTGCAGGAGCGGGTTAACACCTGGATCAACGATACGATCCGCGAGCGTCTCAAGCCGCTGGTCGAGCTGTCGGAAGCCGAGGACGTTGCCGGTCTTGCACGCGGCATCGCGTTCCGCCTGACCGAAAACTTCGGTGCGCTGCGTCGCGACAGCATCGCGGACGAGATGAAATCTCTCGACCAGGCCAGCCGCGCGCAACTGCGCCGCTACGGTGTTCGCTTCGGCGCCTTCAACATCTTCTTCCCCGTGCTGCTGAAGCCGGCTGCCGCCGAGCTGACGCTGGTCCTGTGGTCGCTGAAGAATGCGGGCGCGCACAATCTGACGCTGGACACGCTGCCCGAACCGCCACGCGCCGGCCTGACCTCGGCGGCGGCTGACCCAAACATCCCGGAGGCCTTCTACCGCGCCAGCGGCTATCACGTGTGCGGGCCGCGTGCGGTACGTATCGACATCCTGGAACGTCTCGCCGATCTAATCCGGCCGCTACTGTCCTGGCGCAGCAAGCCGGACGAGCCATCCGCGCAGCCGCCCAAGGGCTCGACGGGCGACGGCGGCTTCGTGGTCATTCCGGAAATGATGTCGATCCTCGGCTGCTCACCCGATGAGCTGGGCGCCGTGTTCAAGAGCCTTGGCTTCCGCCTCGACCGCCGGCCGATCAAGCCGAAGCCGATTGAGGAACAGGCGGCCGCTGCGGAAGCGGCAAGCACCGAGCCGGTGGCCGACGCCGCTACTACGGGCGAAGCTGCCGTGTCGGATGCATCCGCGGAAGCGGAAGCAGCGCCGGAAGCAAGTTCTGTGGAGGTTTCTGCCGAAGCGACTGAAGCCGTACCTGTTGTAGCCGAAGCGGTGACGGAACAGCCTGCCGCCGAGGCCGAGGTATCACCCGCTGCCGAGACGCCGGCTGGCGAGCCTGAAATCAAGTATGAGGAGATCTGGCGTCCGAAGCGGCGTCATGAGGGGCCACCTGCCGAGCATCGCCGCCGTCACGAGCGCCGCGAGCCGGGTGGCGACCGCAACGCACAGCGCGGCCCGCGCCGCGATCACCGCCCGCGCGACCAGCAGCCAGCCGCCGCTTCGGGATCGACGCCCGCAGGCGCTCCGTCCGGTGACCGGCAGGAGACAACCGGCGCGCCGCGCCACCGGGATCGCGACCGGCCGAGGGATGATCGCCGCGAGGGCGGACGCGACCAGCGCCGCGATCATAAGCACGAGCATCGCCGTGGCGATCGCAAGGGTGGTGGTGACCGTGGCCGCGGCAATGACCGTGACCGGCAGCCGATGCAAATGCGTTCGGCCGCGCCGCGCCGTGCGGAGGCCGATCCAGATTCACCCTTCGCAGCACTCGGCGCGCTGAAGAAGGCGCTTGAGAAGCAAGCGCAGGAGCCCGGTTCGTCATGACCGCGGGCGCCGTGGGCTCAGGCGAAGGCGCCGGGACCCAGCGGCTCGACAAGTGGCTGTGGTTCGCGCGTGTCGTCAAAACACGATCCATGGCCGCTGCGCTGGTGACGGACGGCAAGGTTCGCGTCAATCGCGCGCGGACCGATAAACCGAGCCATCAGGTCCGCCCCGGTGACGTGATCACCGTGACGGCGCATTCGCGGGTCCGCATCCTGAAGGTCGTGGCACCGGGCACCGCGCGCGGCTCGGCCACCATCGCGCAGACTCTGTATGAAGACCTCACGCCGCACCCGGAACCCTCCGGCACAGCGGAGGCTTCCGCGAAGGCGCCACAGCGTGCAGCCGGCTCGGGCCGTCCGACCAAGCGCGACCGCCGCGCCCTCGACCGCCTGTTCAAGGACTAAAGTTGATAACGTTATAAATTAATGTCGGTATGATATTAACCTGCCCGTGTTAGACAGCCGAGTTGCGACAACCTGCCAAAGTGCGGCTTGCGCGCTCGAACCCGTAGATAGCCCTTACTTATGACGACCGGATTGCCGACGATATGACCTTTGTAGTCAATGAGAGCTGCATCAAGTGCAAGTTCACCGACTGCGTGGAGGTGTGTCCCGTCGATTGCTTCTACGAAGGCGAGAACATGCTCGTTATCCATCCCGACGAGTGCATCGACTGCGGGGTGTGTGAGCCGGAGTGCCCGGTCGAGGCGATCAAGCCCGATACCGAGCCGGGCCTCGAGAAGTGGCTCGAAGTCAATCGCGAGTATGCCGAGAAGTGGCCGAACATCACGGCCAAGAAGGATGCGCTTCCGGAAGCGGAAGAATTCCGTGATACCGGGAACAAATTCGAAACATTCTTCTCGCCGAAGCCCGGATCCGGCGATTGATCGCGGATTTCCCTCCAAATTCTTAACATGCTTGCAGGTACCTTTCACGGGTACTTTACGCTGCTGCGTTTGTCGGGCCTTCTTTTTTCGTGAGGATTGTGTTATATTGTAATCACAGTAGAGTAATAGAAACAAACGAGGAACGCCGGGTCTGCTCATCGCGAGACTCGCGTCGTTATGACTGGATGACCCAAGCCGCGCCGGATGGTCCGTCAGATTCGATGCGCGGCAAGCCAAGCAAGCCATCGATGTTACGAAGCAGGTTGTGCCCCGCAAGAGGGCCTTAGCTTCGTCGTCCAGCTTGGCCGACGGCAACAACCTTGTCGGCATATTCATGTACACCGCGCCCTGGTTTAGGGCGGGATGCCCGGCCGGCCTTATGCAGCTAGGTCGTGCGATAGAGAGTGAGAAATCCCATGACCCAGAAGAAGAAAGTCCTCGTAACCGCCAAGGGCGCGAAGACAGCAGCCAAATCGACTGAAGTCAAGCGCACGTCGAAGCCTGCTACGTCTGCCAAGACGGTGAAAGGAAAGACTTCTTCTGCCCCGGCAGCGAAAGCCAATGTAGCTGAAAAGAGTGTGAAATCCGTTGCTGCGAAGGCAAAGGCGCCGGTTAAGAAGCCGGTTACCGCTGCCAAGCCGGCTCCGGTGAAGGCTGCGCCGGCCGCTACGGCTGCTCCGAAGGGCGCTGCAAAGCCTGCAGTGAAGCCGGCCGTTCAGGCCGCTGCCGTCGCCGCCGCTGCGACGCGTCCTGCCGCCCCGGCCCACGCCCGGACAATGACCGCCGCGATGGCCAAGCCAGCACAGCCGAAGATCTCCGCCCCGGTGACGCCGAAGGATATCGCCGCGCGCACGGTCGACACGCGCCTCGCTGCGCAGGCCGCCAAGAAGCCAGTCAGCCAGCGCCATGGCTTCAAGACCAACGAATACGTCGTCTATCCGGCCCACGGCGTCGGCCAGATCGTCGGGATCGAGGAGCAGGAAATCGCGGGCATGGCGCTGGAATTGTTCGTCATCACCTTCGAGAAGGACAAAATGACGCTGCGCGTACCCACGGGCAAGCTCGAGAGCGTCGGCATGCGCAAGTTGGCCGAGGAGGACATCGTCAAGAAGGCGATGGACACCCTCAAGGGCCGCGCCCGCGTGAAGCGCACGATGTGGAGCCGCCGCGCGCAGGAATACGAAGCCAAGATCAACTCCGGTGACCTCGTGTCGATCGCCGAAGTGGTGCGCGACCTGTTCCGTTCGGACACCCAGCCCGAGCAGTCGTACTCCGAGCGGCAGCTTTACGAAGCCGCCCTCGACCGTATGGCCCGCGAGATCGCTGCCGTCGACAAGCTCGACGAGCGCGGTGCGGTCCAGCGCATCACCGAGGTGCTCTCCAAGAGTGCGCGCGGTCGCAAGCCGGCGACCGAGGCCGAAGATGGCGACGACGCCATTGACGCCGAGGTCCAGGCGGCCTGATCAATCGGGTCGCGATCTGCTGACAGTTAAAACGGAGGCGGCTAACCGCCTCCGTTTTGCGTTTCAAAGATTGCTTCGCCGCGCAGCAGGCGCGGGACGTCTCCGGTCAGCCCCGCCGCCTCGGTAACAAGAAGCTGCTTGAGCCCCGGCACGCGATCGACCCAGCCTAGCCCGAACTCGCGCACCGACCGCAACAGCGTCCAATCGCCCGAGAACAAGCGGTTCAGCGCATCGAACGCCGAGGCCGACGCCATGGAATCGAAGCGCCGCCAAAGCTCATAGCGCTCCAGCACGTTGGTATCGCCGGGATCGAGACCAACCCGCGCGCCATCGGCGATCGCCTCCGTCAACGCGGCCACATCGCGAAACGCAAGATTCAGACCCTGGCCCGCAATGGGATGAACGCCGTGGGCCGCGTCCCCGATCAGGGCGAAGCGCGGCGCGATATAGCTGCGTGCCAGATGCATTTCCAAAGGCCAGGATGCGCGAGGCCCGTTCAGCGTCACGGCGCCAAGATGGCCCGCCACCCGGCGATCCACTTCGGCCAGGAAGTCCGCATCGTTCATCGCCAGGATCTCACGCGCGCGATCGGCAGCCTCCGACCAGGTGATGCACGCGGCATTGCCCGGCAGCGGCAGGATCGCGAATGGGCCGCCGGGCAGGAAATGCTGGATCGCGCGGCCGCCGTGCGGCAGCTCATGGCGGATGCGCGTCACGATACCGATCTGGTCATAGCTCCAGCCGACGCACTTGATGCCAGCCGCCTCCCGCAGGCGCGATCGCCGTCCGTCGGCGGCCACCAGTACAGATGCGTGCACCTCCATGCCCGTCGACAGCGCGACAGAGACGTGCGGATTGCCGGGTTTGAAGCTCGTTGCCGCGGCCGGGCTGACCCTGCGAATGGACGGACACGCCGCAACCGCCTTTTCCAGGGCGGCACCGAGCACATCGTTCGGCACGATGGATGACGCCGGCTCGCCGTTGTCCAGAAGGTTGTCGTAGGTCAGCAGAATGGGCCGCACGCCGGCTTGCAGCGGGCTATCCGACAACTGGATGCTCAGCACATCCTGCGCGGCATCCGCGATCAGCGGCCAAACCTCGAGCGCAGTCAGCATCTGCCGCGACGACGCCGAGATTGCGGAGGCGCGCGGGTCATCAGCGGGGCCGCCGATTGCCGTGCGCGGGTCGACCAGCACGATGGACAGATCCGGCCCCAGTGTGCGCGCCAATGCCAGGGCCAGCGCCAGTCCGGCATAGCTGGCGCCCGAGATCGCGACGTCGAAGGTCAGCGTTTCAGTGTTGGCCGGCATCCGTGACACCCCGTTCGTTCTTCCGGCCCTCTGACGCCGGTGCTTGACAGATCACGGCCACTACCGTCCCCTGCCGCATCGTCAAACGGCCCTCGCAGCGAGGTGCGCATGCCACCCCTCACGACATCGACATCTGCTCTCGCCGCGCTTGTGTCCTTACTGGACCTGGAGCAGCTTGAACACAACCTGTTCCGCGGCCAAAGCCCGAAGCAAGGGTGGCAGCGCGTCTATGGCGGGCAGGTACTCGGTCAGGCCCTCGTTGCCGCGGTCCGCACCGTCAGCGAGCCGCGCAACGTGCATTCGCTGCACGGCTATTTCCTACTCGGCGGCGATCCTGGACATCCGATTATCTATGAGGTCGAGCGGATCCGGGATGGCAGCAGCTTCGCGACCCGCAACGTCAAGGCAATCCAGCACGGCCGCGCCATCTTCACGATGAGCGTGTCGTTTCACAAGGACGAGGGCGGCTACGAGCACAATCTGCCGATGCCCGACGTGCCGCAGCCCGAAAACCTGCCAACCGAAGCAGAATTCAAGGCGCTCGTGTTCGAGCATCTGCCGGCCAACATGCGCGCCTATTGGGAGCGCGAAAGGCCGATCGAGCTCAGGCCGGTTGATCTCAGCCGCTACCTGCGGCGCGAGCAAACGGCGCCGGTCCAGTACACCTGGATGCGGGCCAACGGCACGCTGCCGGATGACCCCAAGCTGCACCAATGCGTGCTAGCGTACGCCTCCGACTTCACACTTCTCGACACCGCCCTGGTGCCGCACGGAAAGCTGCTGTTCGACACCGACATCCAGCTCGCCAGCCTCGATCACGCCATGTGGTTCCATCGGCCGTTTCGCGCCGACGAGTGGCTGCTCTACGCTCAGGACAGCCCCGCAGCCTCAGGCGCGCGCGGCTTTTGCCGTGGCAGCATCTACACGCGCGACGGCGTACTCGTCGCCTCTGCCGCCCAGGAAGGCCTCATTCGGCTGCGCGACACATCCTTTGTGATCAGTTGATGAGCAAATCGGCATAATTGCTCAATTTTTGAGCACGACAGCCCGCCTCAAGATATGCCAGTGGGGGCGCTCTCAGGTCGAAAACTGAGTAAAATCAAGACGTTCAACTTCTCGTTAAGCAACTGGCACGGCTCTTGACTCTGCAATGATGCGGTAGCTTTCGCCCGGTCGGGGCGATGGTGGCGCGCGGCCCGCGCACAGGGGGCCTCATTGGCATTAGATCGAGAGGGTTGCCGACATGAAGCTCGTCTCCGCCATTATCAAGCCCTTCAAGCTGGAAGAGGTCCGCGCCGCGCTGACCGAACTCGGCTACCAGGGCATGACCGTGACTGAGGTGAAAGGTTATGGCCGCCAAAAGGGCCATACGGAAATCTATCGCGGCGCCGAATACGCCGTGAACTTCCTGCCTAAGCTCAAGATCGAGGTCGTTATTCCCTCTTCGGAGGTGGATCGCGCCATCGAAGCCATCATGCGCACTGCCAAAACCGGGCAGATCGGCGACGGCAAAATCTTCGTTTCCACCATCGAGCACACCGTGCGCATCCGCACGGGCGAGACCGACGACAGCGCGCTCTAAGGG
>JAEZBZ010000328.1 GCA_023412745.1 Pseudomonadota bacterium
GCGCCGTTCAACCCGTGCTTTTTAGGGGATGGCGCGGATGGATATGTCATTATTTTTTCTTGCCGGTCTCGGACTATTCCTGGCTGGCATCGTCAAAGGCGCGACTGGGTTGGGATACTCGTCGTGTGCGCTGCCGTTCCTTGTGTCCGCTATCGGGCTGAAGCCTGCCATGGCGCTGGTTATCATTCCAGCCATGGCAACGAACGTTACGGTGGCATTCACGGCAGGTCATTTCACCGAGATCGCGCGACGTTTTTCAAATCTCTACCTGGCTATGCTGCCAGGTATTGCCATCGGCGTTTATTTACTGGCTTGGATTGCGCAATCCATAGCAACGCGCACGCTTGGCATCGTGATCATAGCCTACGCACTGTTGTCTCTCCTGCGTCCAGACCTTGCCATATCCAAGACGTCGGAGCGCACACTGCAAATGCCAACCGGCTTCGCCAATGGCATTCTGACCGGCCTCACCGGATCCCAGGTGATGCCGCTGTTTCCCTACATGATGGCGATAGAGCTGGACCCGAACCGCCTGGTCCAGGCCATCAATCTGGCGGTTTCGCTGTCTTCGATCGTCTTGGCAATCGGGCTGTTCACTGCTGGCATCATGACGCCAGCTCTGCTCGGCGTCTCGGTACTCGCGATTGCTCCAGCGTTGGCTGGCGTCGAAATCGGAACAAGAATGCGCCGCTTCATACCGGCCTCGAAGTTCAAGGCCGTCGTACTGTACGTCCTGGCCGCCACGGGTTTTATGCTTCTGATCCGCTCGTGATGGAAAAAGCCCGGTGGCGGACTCAAACTCTATACGCCACGCACCAGCGACAGCATGACCGGAGAAACGTCATTCGCCTCATTCTGGGCGAACGTTTCGCGCGGCAGGAACGCTGAGTTGAGAAACATCAGCATCAGACCGAGCGTCGCCAACTTGATGACAACGGCTGCGTTCGCGCCAGCGCGACTATTCCCAACACCAGTCTGGGCATTACCCGGCTCAATCGTCATAACCTGAACCATTTACTCGCTGTTCCGATCCGCTTCCATCAAGCAGCCATCGAGCGTTCGCTGCCGTGCTTGTCTTGGATTGCACTGGGCAAAATCTCTTTGCCGGGCTTCGGAGGGCTGAAGTAATAGCCCTGCGCCTCAGTACAGCCCAGCGTCGCCAACTCATCGAACTGCTGTTGCGTTTCGACGCCCTCGGCGACCGTTGCCATGCCCAGGCTCGATGCCAGGGTCGTGATCGCGCGAATGATGACGGTTGCGCTGTGCTTGTGGCCGAGGGTCTTCACGAAGCTGCGATCAATTTTGATCCGGCTGATTGGATACATCTGCAAATAGCTGAGCGACGAATAGCCCGTGCCGAAATCATCCAGGACAATCCGAACGCCCAAAGCCTGCAGCTCCTGAAGCTGGCCGATCGTCGTGCTGTCATTCTGCATCAAGGTCGATTCAGTGATCTCGATCTCGAGGCGACTTGCTTTGAGGCCTGATTTGGCAAGCGCCTTGCGAACCGTGTCGACAATTCCTCCGTCGCGGAACTGGGTCGGCGCGATATTGACCGCAATCTTCAGGTTGTCGGGACGCTTGGCCAATTCGTTGCAGGCCGTCTGCAGCACCCATGCCCCGATAGGTACAATCAAACCGGTTTCCTCGGCTACCGAGATGAACTCGGCAGGAGATACCAGGCCGCGCTCCGGATGCCGCCAGCGCACCAGCGCCTCGTAGCCGCTTACTTGCTTCGTAGCGATGTTCACGATCGGCTGATAGTGAACCTCGAGCTGGTCCTCCTCCAGCGCGATGCGCAGGCTGCATTCCAACGCGTGGCGCGCCTGGATCGATGCATTCATGCCGGTATTGTAGAAGCAGAAGCGACCGCGTCCGTCAGCTTTGGCTGCGTAGAGCGCCAAGTCTGCCGCTTTCACGAGATCCGCGGCGTTGTTGGCGTGCGTATACCCGATTGCCACGCCGATGCTTGCGCCGACTATGACGCGGAGCCCCTCAATTTCGTATGGCTCGCTGAGAACCCGGCACATGCGCTTGGCCAGTTCCGCAGCGTCCTCTTTATCGTCGTGCAAATCGGTCTGGATAACGGCGAACTCGTCACCGCCCAATCGCGCCACACTGTCATTTGGCCCCAGCGTCGTCTGCAGGCGATCAGCGACCGCTTTGAGCAGCCGGTCCCCCAGCGGATGACCACGTGTATCGTTGACGAACTTGAAGCCGTCCAAGTCGATCAAATGCAACGCGAACTTCCGGCCATTCTGGAATGCCAGGAACGAACGGTCGATGGCTTCGCTGAACTTTGCACGGTTTGCCAAACCGGTCAGGTGATCATGGCGCGCGATGTGCAGCAGTTCCGCCTCGTGCCGCACGCGGCTGCGCAACGCACCAAGCACGGCCAGCAGCACCAGGAACGACAGAATGCTGGCACCGATGACGTACTTGCGCTGATTGCTGAGGCGGGCCATCTCGGCCTGCGCGTCACGACCAGCGACAACCACCGTAAGAGGATAGCCCTGGACCGAACGGATCGCGAGCGTGCGGTGACGTCCGTCGATCTCGGCGGACACCACTTCGGTTCCGTCCTGTTCGCGGATCGTGTTGTTGAACTTCGTGACGTCGTGCAGCTTGTTGCCCAGCGCATTGGCGTAAACGCCGGTGCCTGTGCGGATGATATCGTCAGGCCCGAAGACGGCAAGCCCGCCATCTTGACCCAGGTTCAATCCGCCATAAGCCGTCGACAGGTAAGTCGGGTCCAGCGATAGTGTCATGACGCCGCCGAACTTGCCCTCGCGATCATAATACCGGCGCGTAAACTGGACCGACCATTTACCTGAAGCACGCCCGACGAGCGGCTTGCTGATAAAGAGGAAATCGTTGTCCGTTTCCGTATGCACGCGATAGTGCTCGCGATCGCTGAGATCTACCGGAGACGGCGGATAAAGCATCGCCGTGCTGGTGATCATCATACCTTTGGGATCCATGACCGCGATCTGAACGGTCTTCTCGTCGACTGTATAATCATCCTGCACGAGGACCGCCCAATCAGCGGAAAACCCGCTGCGCTCGTAGCTCTGACGCAGGAACTTCAAAATGCGGTCGATTTCGCCGGCAGTACGCGCAATATTCTTCTCGAAAACCTGCGCAAGATTCGCTGCTTCCTGAATAACGTCGCGTTCCGTGGCCTTTCGTTCTGTCTCGATGTGCTGCCATACGGCGAGCCAAACCACACCAAGTAGGACCAAGCCAAAACCTACAGGTTGCAGAAGGATGCGCTTAGAGCGCAGCAAAGTCCGTTCGGCAATTTTGTGTCGATCGAGTGTCATGGTCGCACTAACGGTTCGTTGATAATATCGACAACGAACTTACGTGCTTGCGCCTAATTCTTTCTTTCTAAAGCACGGTTTTTTTGAACAGCGTGCGACTTATATGTATAACGATCCATGAAATACACGATCGTCATATGTGCCGATATAAAACAATCCAATAAAAAAACAGAATTCGAACCGGTCATTTCAAAAACAGACAATAATAATATCTAAAGACAATGGAGACCCTCAGTGGTTGCCTCAAAATAAAATACAATCAGGGATTGAATTGAATTTCACCTCCCCAAAAACAAAGGCGGGGAACGTGAAGTTCCCCGCCCAAGGTTAGAAATCGATCTGTACCGGCTTACGGGCAGAACCAGACCGGGCCGACCACGACGCACCCACGGGTGCGCCAGTAGCTCGGACGCGAGCTATAACGACGCCAGCCGCGCGGCGCATGCGCATGACGCGAACCCGGAGCGTAATACCGGCCACCGTGGAAGTGGCGGCGATCACGCCGGTCGCGATGAACGCGGCGATCATGGCGATTATGATCGCGAACCTGCTCAGTTATCGATTTGTCGGCCACAGACGAACCGGGAGCGGTCGCCATATTCGAGGGCGCTGCCGCCCAAGCAGAGGTCGAAACCATGAGCGCAACAGCTGCAGATAGAAGGATTTTAATCACGTATCAGAACTCCATGTTGCTCGCACGAGCCAGGACAAAAAACCGACTCGGCACGACTCATTTACTAACTAGGATCTCCCCAAGGCACAACGATACGGGCTGTGCTGATGACTCAGCGGCATTCCCCGCTCATCACATAAACGTCTCAATCGCCAATTGGATCCATCGGCCGTCCTTCCACGGCGCATTCCCAGGTTGCGCTTTGAACACGCTTTCGCGCAGCAATCGCTATCCCGCCACGCGCGGCGTCGCGATGATTTTCTCGGGCGGCACGCGCGTCACCGGCAATCAACTGCGGCGCCGATCTGTTCGCTGCGCGCACGCACGGATAAACGAGCGAAGCAGCGGATGGGCCGCACCATCGCGTGACGACAGCTCCGGATGTCCCCGCATGCCGATGTAGAACGGATGCCGTCAAGCCCGACCGCATCGGTGACTTCGCCGCTCACATCTCGCGCCGTCACATGCAGACCCGCTTGCGCGGCCAACACCCATCGGAAGAAGTGCAGCGCTACCGAACGCTGACCAATGGGCAGCATCATTCGATTCCAGCACTTGCAATGACATGACTGATCCGGCGCAGCGCTATGCGGTCGAGTTCTTCACACTGCTGCGAACGTTCATCCGAAAACTGAACGTCTTGCACAAGGGGCGCACGCGCACCACTCTACTCTGCCGCGCTGTATTCACCGACTGGAAAGGATACGGCGAGGCTGGCCATAGGCGCAGCGAACGTGAGAAGCTTGAGCAGCCCCAAACGACTGAACGGCCGGTTAGGCAGCCACCCAGCACTCGTCCATCTCGGGATAAAGATGCGCTTGAGGCTGAGCGCGCCGATCGCCGTGAGGCACTGCGCGCTAAGAAGGCCCGGTGCCAGAGGTTGGAGCGCAAGCCAGGAACCAATCATGACTGCAGAGGAGGCGCTTGCTGCCATCGAGCGCCGAAAGGCTGCTGAGGCGAGAGCGTAGGTGGCCCCTTTCCGAGACGTCCCCACACAAACCTTCAAGCTCTTCTTTCAGCCAATTGAGGTGGATGACCCATCTCATCGACCAACGGACGTTTGAACCGGCCAGCTCTCCACAGGCCCATGTGTCATCACAGATGCCGGACCAACTTCATTCGCGATGGCGGCCAAGCGGCCGTGAAAGGCTGTCCACAGACAGTGAGGCAGGGTTTGCCTGAGCGTCTTGAGCCCTCAGCCAGTGGCCGCCATGAAGCGCTCTACGGTGGCTGCAAAATGCCCGCACCAATCCTCCTTGCCGACAACCGGCCAAACGCCGCGCTCGTCTGAGGCTTGCTGCGGCGCGGGAGGATTAAAGCGGCACAAACCGGAACCGTGGTCCAAGCGACTTACCTTCGCGTCACTTTGCACGTCGAAGAACTGACAATTCGAACACGCACAAGTGGTCATACGGACCTCCTTGTTTGGAACAGCTAGAAACACCTAAAGCGCTAACGCCCGCGAGCGGCGTTCAGTTCCGAGCGGACCCCAAGCGAATGTCTCAGGATGTTGTCATATTGTGCGGAGGGAAAAGGCAGCAGAGTCGCCAACCTATTGAAACATATGGTGCCCAGGGGAGGAATTGAACCACCGACACCGTGATTTTCAGTCACGTGCTCTACCAACTGAGCTACCTGGGCAACGCCGTCGGCGACAAGATCAGCCGAAAGCTCCGGCCTTATAGTTCGTCCTTTCCGGACTGTCCAGCACCATAGCCACGCTGTGGACCGCTACTGCCTAGATCGTCGCCATCCTCGTCGTCGTCCGCACTTTGAGCGGGTATCGCATAGGCGCCACGCAACCAACGCGACAAGTCGACGTCTGCACAGCGGCGCGAGCAGAAGGGGCGTATGTCGGCCTCGGTCGGAGCCCCGCAAATCGGGCAACGGCCTTTGGCGGGAGTCTCGTCGTTATCAGCGGTCATATCGGCCGGCAGGATAATCCTCTGCGACACCTATTCAACTCCAGCATCGGCGAACTGAGCCCAGGAAAAGTGCACTGGATAGCCTTCGCCCACCAACGTCGATGTCACTTCGGTCAATGGCAGCCCGACAACATTGGTGTAGGAGCCGATGATCTTCTGGACAAAAGAACCGGCCAAGCCCTGGATTGCATATCCACCAGCTTTGCCACGCCATTCCCGAGACGCAATGTAGGCATCCATCTCGGCCGTCGAAAGACGCTTGAAGCGCACCCGCGTGTCGACGATCTTCTGCCGCACCTTGTCGTCCGGCGTGATGATGCAAAGCCCGGTCAGAACACGATGAGCGCGACCTGAAAGCAATTGAAGCGCGGCCACGGCTTCCTCGATCGTTTCCGGTTTCAGCACCGTCCGCCGCCCGACCGCGACCACCGTATCAGCGGCCAGCACGAACGCATCCGCGATGTCGCGATCGTTGGCGATCTGGTCGCGCGCAGCCTCGGCCTTGGCCCGGGCCAGCCGTGTCGCTAATGCACGCGGCATCTCACCCTTGCGCGGGGTTTCATCGAGGGAAGCTGGACGCAAGGCGTCTGGCGTGATTCCGGCCTGAGCCAACAGGGTCAGCCGGCGCGGCGACGCGCTGGCCAGGACCAGCTTGGGGTGTTCGAGCTTCTCGCGTGTGCCCGCGCGCGCATTGGCCAGGGTTTTGCGTAACGTATCCCGTCGCGGACCGTCATTTTTGCTGAAGGCGGAGAACAATCCAAGTTTGCTTGAGATCATCAGGCTATCTCACCCAGGCTTCAGCGGAGACGGTGGCTTGAAATTCAGCACTAACGCGCCGACGCACGATGCGGTCGCACCCCGAGATGCACCCACGGGGCAAATCTTCGAAGCGGCCATGCACCGCCCCCGCAGAATGCGCCGTTGACCGGGCGAAAGCAAGGAGCGGCCGCGTGCGCACAGCGCTGGCAAACAAGCACATTGGCGCATACTCGGCTCGAAAATTGCCACAGGTTCGAGTAATGTTCAGATGCCGAACGACCTTGCCCCTTCGGGCGCATGAGAGAGGACAGCCGCATGTCGCCTCAAGTCAATATCGCGCAGATGCTTCTCAACACGAAGCTGTTCGGCAAATTGGGCGACGACAGCCGGCTGGAAGTGGCCAAGCAAATGCGTGAGACGACTTTCACAGCAGGCCAGTCGATCTTCGCGCGCGGCGACTCCGGCAAGGACGTTTATCTCGTGCTCGACGGCCGCGTGCGGTTGTCGGTTCTGTCGAGCGAAGGCCGCGAGTTGACCTTCAGCCATGCCGGTCCTGGCGATGTGTTCGGCGAAATCGCAGCGCTTGACGGCGGCCTGCGCACGGCCGACGCCACCGCGGTGTCGCCTGTGAAAGCGATGACGCTGTCGCACATGACCTTGAAAAAGCTGCTTGAGACCTCACCGGCGTTTGCCGCGGCCGCCACCGCGTTCCTGTGCGCGCGGATTCGAGAGACGGACCTGCAGCTCGAGGGCGTCGCGCTGCACCGCATCGAGGTCCGGCTCGCCCGCTTCATCCTGGGCCTCCTGCGCCAGCGCCAGCCCACCGGCAATAGCGCCCGGGAAAAGGTCGACCTTGGCATGTCCCAGGGCGAGCTTGCCTTGCTGCTCGGCGCCAGCCGGCCGAAGGTCAATGCTGCCCTAACCCTGCTGGAAGACATTGGCGCGATACAGCGGCGTGATACAATTGTTGACTGCGATGTCGCCGAGCTGCGCCGCATGGCGGAGTACGAATAGGGTTCAGCGTTCACCACGCCGCGCGACGCACATCTGACAGGGAGCGCTTGGGTGGATCAGGCTGGCCGTCATTTTAGCCAACCGGATGTCGACGAACGGCGCGGGCCAACTGCACTGCCAAGCACGCCAGCGCAGGGCGAGTTTTTGTGGCGCCGCCTATCAAATACGTCGGTCCTGCGCCGCGTCATCGATGGCGTAACTTATGCGGCGGAACTCGGCACGTCTGGCTATCCGCCCGACGTCCGCCGGCGGCTGCTGATCATCAATCTCATCGCCTACCTGATTGCCGCGTCCACAGCGATCTACGCGCTGCAGCACATCAAGCTCGACTATCAGACATACAAGCCGCTGGTGTTCATCAACCTGGCGCTACTCGTCATCGCGCTGCTGGTGCCGGCAATGCATCGGTTCAGCCCGATCGCCGGAGGATTGGCGATTGTCATAAGCGAGTACGTCGCGCTAATGGCCTTCACGTTCTATCTGGGACGGACATCCGGCATGCAGTTGCAATATCTGGTCGCGGCAGCGGCGCCGTTCGTGGTGTTCGGCCTGGAACGCATCCGGCTGGTCGTCGCGGTTGTCGCGATCGGTCTCGCCCTGCATCTGATCGCATGGTTCCGGTTTCCAGGCGAAGCGGCTTATATCAAGGCAAGCAGCGATATCCTCGATCCGCTCTATGTGCAGGCTGCAATCACCACCGCTGCGTTGATTGCGGCCTCGGTCTGGTATGCATTCCGGCTCGTCGAGCGCGCACGTGCCGAAACCGATACCCTGTTGCGCAACATCCTGCCCGACAGCATTGCCGATCGCCTGAAGGCGCGTCCCGGCGAGCTGATCGCCGACAGTTATGCGGAAGCCACTGTTCTCTTTGCTGACATCTCGGGCTTCGTCGCGATCGCGCGCCAACTCGGCGCAGAGCGCACGGTGGCAATGCTCAACAGCCTCGTCAGCGAGTTCGATGCCTTGGCGGCGCGGCACGGCGTCGAGAAGATCAAGACCATCGGCGATGCCTACATGGCTGTCGCGGGCCTGCCCGAACGCTCGCCCGATCACACCATGCGCATGGCGCGGATGGCACTCGACATGCTGACTGCGATCGAGCGTGTGCGCGCTGATACGGGGCTGGATTTGAACATGCGCATCGGCATGGCGTCCGGACCAGTGATCTCCGGCGTGATCGGGACGCGCAAATTCAGCTTTGATGTTTGGGGCGATGCGGTAAACATTGCCGCGCGCCTGGAAAACCTCGGCGCCAAGGGGCGCGTTCATATCTGTCCGGCGTGCCGCGAGATACTTGAACCGGCGTTTACACTGGAACCGCGCGGGCCGGTCGATATCAAAGGCGTCGGCCAGCGAGAGACTTGGTTTCTGGTCAGCACCCGATCCCGCTGACGCACCACAGAACGCCGTCATGAACATAGCTTCTGATGCGCCTCTTCGGTGTTCAGCGCGACCGGCATGATGGCCCGCCCCTAGGTCTTCATGGTTCCTTCGGGCTCAGATCCGGCAGGGGATCATCCTTGTGCTTGGGATGGATGGCACGTGAATCCGATCTGTACAGCGCAATTTTCCAGCCCGAACCGTTGAGGTTTTCCAGATAGAACGACGCCGATGCCGCGCTTTCGTATGTCGTCTTGGCTGCCCAGGCCCAAAACCAGCCGCGCTCCCACACATCCACGCGCGCCAAGGTCTGCTCCACGCGGGCATGCCGGATCTCATACGCAAACTGCTGCGCGCGGGTGGCGAGCAAGTGGGGAAACGGCGGAACTTTCTGGATTTTCATGGCCCGCGGCTGCGGTCCGCATTGATCCGGACAGCTCACCGGCAGGACCGCGCCTTGTGATGCCAACAATGGATAAACACGTGCCTCGTCGCCCTTGCGCAGCTCATCGTACCAATTGGCAATGAACGTCCGCACCTCGTCCTCCGGGCTTTGCGCGCCGGCCCGCTGGGGAATTACCGCGAATACGAGAAACGCTGAAACCATTAAAAAGCGCATCGCAGCACGCCAACTCGATGGAGAAAACAGAAAGGGCACCCGATTGGATCGAATGCCCCATCATCTGTCGCCTGAGAAAGTGTCGGGTTCGCGGCCTACTCCGCCGCTTCCTTTTGCGCGGCCTCCGGCTTCCAGCGCAGCTTCGGCTCGCGCGCTGCCCGTGTCTCATCGAGACGACGGCGCGGTGCCAGCATCGGCGCCTTCTTGAAGCGGCTCTTGTCGTTGCCGTGAATAGCTTCCTGGGCGAGGAAGCGCAGCGTCGCGATGAACTGGTCGAGGCTCGACTTCGATTCCGACTCGGTCGGCTCGATCAGCATCGCGCCATGCACCACCAGAGGGAAATACATCGTCATCGGATGATACCCCTCGTCGATCATCGCCTTGGCGAAGTCTAACGTGGTGACGCCGGTGTCCTTCAGGAAACGATCGTCGAATAGCACCTCGTGCATGCACGGCTTGTCGCCGAATGGCTGACTGAACAGATCGCGCAGGCCGGCGCGGATGTAGTTGGCGCTCAGCACAGCATCTTCCGACGCCTGCCGCATGCCATCCGAACCGTGCGAGAGCATGTACGTCAGCGCACGCACGAACATGCCCATCTGGCCGTGGAACGCTGTCAGACGGCCGAACGGCTTCATGCCGAGCTTTTCGGCCTCCGCCACGTCCTCAACCAGCCTGAACCCCTCGCCATCGCGCACCGCGAACGGCACCGGTGCGTACTTGGCCAGTGCCTTAGACAGCACGACCGGCCCGGAGCCCGGACCGCCACCACCGTGCGGTGTCGAGAAGGTCTTGTGCAGGTTGATGTGCATGGCGTCGACGCCCAGATCACCTGGCCGCACCTTGCCGACGATGGCGTTGAAGTTGGCGCCGTCGCAGTAGAAGTAGGCGCCCGCCTCGTGCACGGCCTTAGCGATTTCCGCCACTTCCGGCTCGAACAATCCGCACGTGTTTGGATTGGTCAGCATGATCGCGGCAACGTCCGGGCCCAGCGCCTCGCGCACGGCTTCCACCGACACGGTGCCGTCATCGCGCGCCGGAACCGCCTTCACCGTGTAGCCCATGAAGGCCGCGGTAGCGGGATTGGTTCCGTGCGCCGATTCCGGCACCAGGACGACATTGCGCTTGGAACCCTCGGCCTCGTGCGCCGCCTTGATCGCCAGCATGCCGCACAATTCGCCATGCGCGCCAGCCTTGGGCGACAGCGCGACCGCTTGCATGCCGGTGAGCTCTAGCAGATAGCCCGCAAGCATCTCCATCAGCGCAATGGCACCCTGCACGGACTGCTGCGGCTGCAGCGGATGCGCATCGCCGAAACCTGGCAGCCGCGCCATCTTCTCGTTGAGGCGCGGGTTGTGCTTCATCGTGCACGAGCCGAGCGGATACAGCCCGCTGTCGATCGCGTAGTTCTTGCGCGACAGACGCACGTAGTGGCGCATCGTTTCCGGCTCGGTCAGACCCGGCAGGCCGATCTGGCCTTTCCTCTCCAACCCGCCCAGGCGCGATTTGACCTTCTTCGGCTCCGGCATATCGACGCCGGTTTTATCCAGGCTGCCGTGTTCGAAGATCAGCGGCTCTTCGTGATCGAGGCCGCGGTTGCCGGTGAACGTCTGGAATTCCGAGCCGGCGGTCTTGGTGTCAGCGACACCGGTCGGCCGGCCTTGCGTGTTCATCGCCATTTACAGCACCTCCCGCAGTGCCTTGACGTAAGCGTCGCGGTCTTCGTCAGTGTTGATCTCGGTGGAGGCCACAATGATCAGGTCGGCCAGCTCCTTGCGCGCCGGTTCGAGACGTGCGGCGGGCACACCGCCCATCACGCCTTTCTTGGCCAGCGCATCGATGGTCTTTTGCGCGTCGCCCGGCACACGGATGGTGAAC
>JAEZBZ010000329.1 GCA_023412745.1 Pseudomonadota bacterium
TGGCTATGTAGTGCACACCTTCCCGACCGGCCAGGGCAATGTGATCGGCAATCCGATCGTGCCGGTGATCAAGATCTCGGGCAATCCGAAGACGTTGCGCACCATGGCCGAGCACATCGACGTCGACGTCACAGGTATTCTGCGCCGCGACCAGACGCTCGATTCCGCGGGCGATGCGCTGATCGACATGATCGTCCGCACCGCCAACGGCCGCCTGACCGCAGCCGAGGCGCTTGGCCATCGCGAGTTTGTGATGACCAAACTGTACCGGAGCGCATAATCGACGGACACGGCGGCGCGATTTTCCCTGCGGAAATCTGATCCGCGCATCTCGGCGTTTGCCGCCGCGATGCCGGTGACGGTTGTCGCGCTGCCGAGCCTCTCGACATTTGTCTCCCGGGCCTTGTGTCGGGGCTCGATATCGCTGCACATTCTGCGACATTGCCGTCCTGCGGCGCGTTGCCAGAAGGTCTGACACACCGATGAAAATCACCCGCATCCGCGAAGCCACTGCGCCGATCAGTTCCGAAATACGCAACGCCTACATTTCGTTTGCCGCCATGACGGCGAGCATCGTGGCGGTGGAGACGGACGTCGTGCGTGATGGCAAGCCGGTCATCGGCTTCGGCTTCCTGTCCAACGGCCGCTATGCCCAGGGTGGCATTCTGCGCGAGCGGTTCATCCCGCGCATCATGGCGGCTGATCCGGCGTCGCTTATCGACAAGGATCGCGACAATCTCGATCCGTTCGCAATTTGGCGCACCTTTATGACCAACGAGAAACCGGGCGGGCACGGCGATCGTGCGCATGCGGCCGGTGCGCTCGACATGGCAATCTGGGATGCGGTGGCGAAAATCGCCGGCAAGCCGCTGTGGCGGCTGCTGTCCGAACGCTTCAACAATACGCAGGCTGACGACAAGGTTCTAGTTTATCCGGGCGGCGGCTACTACTACCCCGGCAAGGAGCTCGATGGTCTCAAGGATGAGATGCGCCGCTATCAGGACCAGGGCTATCGCGTCGTCAAGATGAAGATCGGCGGCGCGGATCTCGCGCTCGACGTGAAGCGCATCGAGGCGGTGCTGGAGGTCGTCGGCGACGGCCAGAACCTCGCCGTCGATGCCAACGGGCGCTTCGATATTGAAACCGCGCTGGCTTACGGCGAGGCCATGCAACCCTATGGTCTGTTCTGGTACGAGGAGCCCGGCGATCCGCTCGACTATCAGCTCAATGCGGTCCTGGCGGAGCATTATTCCGGCGCGCTGGCGACCGGCGAGAACCTGTTCTCGGCCATCGATGCGCGCAACCTGCTGCGCTACGGTGGCATGCGGCCGGATCGCGACTGGGTGCAGCTCGATCCGGCACTGTCCTACGGGCTCACCGAGTATCTGCGCGTGCTCGACATGGTCAGCGGCGTGGGCTGGTCGCGGCGCCGATTGATTCCGCACGGCGGCCACCAGCTCGCGCTGAACATGGCGGCCGGGCTGCAGCTCGGTGGATCGGAAAGCTATCCCGGCGTGTTCCAGCCCTACGGCGGGTTTGCGGACGACATGCCGATCGTAGATGGCTTTGCGCGACTACCCGATGCGCCGGGCATAGGCATGGAATTGAAGCCCGCGATGTTCGCCGACATGCGCAAACGGCTCGAACTGGAATAGGTCATGGCTGATATCGTCTCTACCGAATTCATCGATGACGGTGTGCTCGACGTGCTGCGCGCCGATTATTCCGTGCATCACGATCCGGCGCTGTGGTCGAAGCCCAAGGAACTGCAAACCCTTGCTGCGAATGCCATCGCGCTGATCGTGCGCAACCGCACGCAGGTCGATGCGGCGCTACTCGACAAGGCGCCGGAGCTGAAGGTGATCGGCCGTCTCGGCGTCGGTCTCGACAATATCGATATGCCGGCCTGCAAGGCGCGCGGCATCATCGTCTGTCCGGCCATTGGCGCCAATGCGGTGTCGGTTGCCGAATATGTCATCGCGGCGGCGCTGGTGTTGCCGCGTGGGCCGATGTTCTTCGGTTCGCAGCGTCTGGTCGCGGGCGAGTGGCCGCGCGTCGAGATGAGCGGCGGTCACGAGAACGCCGGCCGCCGCTTCGGCGTCATCGGCTTCGGTTCGATCGGACAGATCGTCGCTGAGCGGGCGCGCGCCATGGGCATGGAGGTGGTCGCTTACGACGGATTCATCCCGGCCAATAGCGGCGTCTGGCAAAAGGCGGCGCGGCTGTCGTTTGATGAGTTGCTGGAGACGTCCGATATCATCACGCTGCATTGTCCGCTGACGCCGGAAACGCGCGGGCTGATCGGAGCGAAAGAACTGGCGCGCATGAAAAAGGGCGCGGTGCTGATCAACACCGCGCGCGGCGGTGTCGTGGATGAACCGGCACTGGCGGATGCGCTGCGGTCCGGGCATCTGGCCGGCGCAGCCGTTGATGTATTTACGGAAGAACCTATTAATAAGGACGTCGGCGCGATCTTCCGCGATGCGCCCAATGTGATCCTGACGCCGCACGTCGCGGGCGTGACGCTGGAAGCCAACATGCGCGTCAGTACGATGACCGTCGAGAACGTGCGGCGTGAACTGAAGGCACTCAAGGCATGACCGTGATGACGCCCGCCGAACTGGAAGACCTGATCAGCCGGGCGCTGGTTGCCTCGCGCACCAGCGAGCCCAATGCGCGCTCGATCGCCCGCGCGCTGGTGCAGGCGGAAATCGACGGCCAGAAGGGCCACGGGCTCAGCCGTGTGCCGAGCTATGCCGCGCAGGCCAAAGCTGGCAAGGTCGATGGTCATGCCACGCCGGTGCTGAACCAGACGCGACCCGCGAGCCTGCTGGTCGATGTCGCCAATGGCTTTGCCTATCCGGCGCTCGATGCCGCGATCGCGCGCCTGCCGGAGATGGCCAAGGCCAATGGCCTCGCTGCTGCGGGTTTCGTGCGCTCGCACCATTTCGGTGTCGCGGGCCGCGCTGTCGAACGACTGGCCGATCAGGGCATGGTCGCGCTTATTCTCGGCAACACACCGCAGGCAATGGCGTCCTGGGGCGGCAAACGCGCCGTGTTCGGCACCAACCCGATTGCGTTCGCAGCGCCCCAGCGGAACGCGCCGCCGGTCGTGGTGGACCTCGCGCTCAGCCAGGTCGCGCGCGGCAAGATCATGGTGGCGGCGCAGAAGGGCGAGCCAATCCCGGAAGGTTGGGCTTTCGATGAAACCGGCCAGCCGACAACGGATTCCAAGGCGGCCTTGAAAGGCACGCTGACGCCGCTCGGCGGTGCCAAAGGTGCGGCGCTGGCGTTCATGGTCGAGGTGCTGGCGGTGGCCGTCACCGGCGCCAACTTTGCGTATGAGGCCACGTCGTTCTTCGACGACAAGGGCGCGCCTCCGGGCGTCGGCCAGCTGATGCTGGCCATTGATCCTGCTGCCTTTGCGGGAACGGATGCGTTTCTCTCGCGTGTCAGCGATCTCGCCGAGGCCATCGCGGCGGACGAGGGCGCTCGGCTACCGGGAACGCGCCGCCTCGCGCTCAGGCAGACAGCGGCACGCGATGGCCTGACGCTCGACGCGGCGACGCTGGAGCTGGTGCGCGCGTTGACATCTGGATAGTTGTCCACCCGACGTTGAGGTAATTAGCCCGTCTTAGTCATTGTTTGGGCAGTTGTGACATCTGCGCCACCATTGATCTGCCGTCGGCGCATGCGATCCACCTTGTTTTGAGCAGCCAACAATCAGCGGGCCAAAAAGGGTGAACCTTGATGAGAGCTAACTTGGCGTGCATCGCGATGCATTTGCGTCGCGACCTTCATCCAGCCTGCATCCGCAACCTCGAGGTTCGATTGTTACATTGGCATCGGTGTCGTTGTCGGCTTGAGTGATCAAGACGTCACATCGCTAGGCAGCGCCGGCAGAGATCAATCCTCTGTTGCAGGATCTCTGAGCGACACATCTGGTCTTGGCAGTCTGTATGGTGGTTGTGCGTGGCAATTCTCACCATCGTGGGTGGCGGGTCTTGAGGCAGACATCAATTGGGCAGCGATCAATGACGGCGCCAACGCTCCCAATCTGCTTTGGGACGGCACGGCGGTCGGATCGGGCGGCATCAGCTGGTCAAACGACATCAACCGGTTCGGTAGCCTGCGTGGCCGTCTAGGCTTTCTCGTCACTCCTGCGATCTTGCTGTGCGGTACCGGCGGCATAGCGTGGGCCGATGTTAGCTATCGCGGCCTGAACGCCTTTTTGGGCGGGTGTCCGTCGTGCGTAACGGCGTCCGAGAGCACGATCCTCGTGGGTTTTGTTGTTGGGGGCGGCGTCGACTGGAAGTTAGCGGGCGGGAACTGGCTCATGCGGTTGGAGTATCTGCATTATCAGTTTTCTGATGCTCGTTTCGTAGCCCTATAGCCCCGCCCATCGTTTTAACTTGGGGCGAGCCGTCGATCGACATCGTGAGAATCGGTACGAGCTACCAGTTCTGAGATTTTCGTCAGAACGCCGTAGCTTACGCTGGATGGTTTTCCTGACGCGTCGGCTCTCGAAACCGGGTGAAGCATATTCGGTTTTCAAACCATCAAAGGTGATTACTCGATCAGCTTCTTCACTTCCTCGTAGGAGCTGACCTTGTGCACCTTGCCGGCGCGGATGAAGTACAGCCACTCCAGCTTGTCTGTCGAGGCGATGTCTTCCGGCGTCACGGCTTCAAGTTCGGTGGCGAGCTGCACCCGGAACTGCGGCACGACATCGTCGATCAGCTCCGGCGGAGCGTCGGCCCAGGCTTCCGGCGGCGGCAGGCGGCTGGCTGCTTCGGGATGAAACACCACCGCGTTCAGCGCCCACGGTGGAAGCTGGCGCTGCATCACATATTCCGAAATCGCCTCGACGAATCCGACCTGCACCAGCCCTGAGCAGATGAACGAGTTCGGCGGCTTCCAGTCGCGATCGCGGAAGGATTCGACAGTCTCTTCCTGGCCCTCGATGGTTTTCTGGATGCCGAACCAGATATCCCGCACGATGCGCGCGACGGCCCAGTAGTTGTATTCCGCTTTGATATTCTCCAGCAGCAGTCCGCGCACGCGCGCCTGCTTATTGGGATCGAACCACGTACCGGACACGCGCTTGATGGCGACGAAGGTGTTTTCGTCTTCCACATACGATCGGAAATTGTTCAGATCGACGCCGCCGCTGGCCGCCTCGATGATGAACGTGCTGCCGTAGCCTTGTTCGTGCGCGGGGCCGGTGAAGACCATCGCGGTGTGCGAGAAGGGCGAGCCGGTGGCCCAACGGATGACGTAGGAGGTCGGATCCCATTCCCGCCGGGTCAGCACGACGTCGGCGCGCTGCAGGTAGTTGCCAGCGAGGAATTCATCGACCGTCTTCGGCCAGATGTCGGGGCCGGTATCGACGGCCTTCGCCGCTGACGTGCTGGCGCTGTCGGAGGGAATGGCCACCGACGCCGCGTGCTCGATGCGGGCGCCGATCACGAGCGTCGCGCAGAGCAACCCGATGATGAGCTTTTTCATGAACGCTCCCCCCTTCTGCCCCCGACGGTCCCAGCATTTGCGTCCGAACCGCGATCAAAGAGAATTCTGATGCTACCGCAACCCGGCAGCCGCCTTTGATCCTTCGTCCGCCGCTAGCTGTACCAGATGCGCAACAGGTAAGGGCATGTTAGTCCACAGGGGGGCAACACCCTGATGACGGCCTGTGGACCGCCCCCGGTCCGCGCGTCGCAACCGCCGCCAAGGAGCCCACTCGATGACCGATCGCTATGCCCACTACACGGCATTGAAGTTCGCCCGTCCGCGGCCGCGCGTGCTGGAGCTGATCCTGTCCAATCCCGGCAAGCTCAATGCGCTGGATGAGGCTGGCCATCGTGAGCTGGCGGATGTCTGGCGCGATATCGACCGCGATCCGGATACCTCGGTGGTGGTGCTGCGCGGCGAGGGTGGCGTGTTCAGCGCTGGCGGTGATTTCGCGATGATCGAACGCATGGCCGACGACTGGCAGGTTCGGAGCCGCGTCTGGAAGGAGGCGAGCGACCTCGTCTACAACGTCATCAATTGCTCCAAGATCGTGGTGGCGGCCATCGAAGGCCCGTGTGTCGGCGCGGGCTTGGCAGCGGCCATGGTGTCTGACCTGACCATCGCCGGCCGGCGCGCGCGCATCATCGATGGACACACCAGGCTCGGCGTCGCCGCCGGTGATCACGCTGCGATCATCTGGCCGCTGCTGTGCGGCATGGCGAAGGCCAAATACTACCTGCTCACCTGCGAACCGCTGACCGGTGAGGAAGCCGAGCGCATCGGATTGATTTCCAAAGTCGTGGACGACGACAAAGTCGTGGAGCATGCGCTGCAAGTGGCCGAGCGGCTGGCGGCCGGCCCGCAGTCGGCGTTGCGGCTGACCAAGCATGCCTTGAACAACTGGCTGCGCATGGCCGGCCCCACGTTTGATGCGTCACTGGCAATGGAGTTCCTGGGTTTTTCCGGCCCCGAGCTGCGCGAAGGCGTTGCGGCGCATAAGGAAAAGCGGCGGCCGAGGTTCGATCCCGGCGAGCCGTTCTGAACAGCGAACTATTCGGCTCCGCACGCCCCCCATTGACAGCAGGGCGTGAACGAGGGCACCTGTCTGCGCCGTCAGTAAACTGATCCTTTTGCAGAGGGACCCTCGATCATGGCGGCTCGACTTGACACGCTCTATCTCGGCGCTGCGATCTTATACCTGACGGTCGGCATCATTCTCGGCATCAGTATGGGGATCGCACAGGATTTCCGATACATGCATCTGCACGCCCATTTGAACTTGGTGGGCTTCGTCATGCACGGTTTCTTTGGCTTCGCGCATCGGCTGTGGCCAGCATTGCGCCAGTCGGCATTGGCTGTGCCGCAGTTTTTGCTGATGTTGGTCGGCGCGCCGATCTTTCTCTTCGGCCTGCCATTGGCGCAGTATCACGACATCCCGATCTTCGCGATCATCGGCTCGCTGATGGTGCTGACGGCAACGGCGATGTTCTTCGTTATGTTCCTGACGAAGGCGCTCAAGCCAGCGGCGGTGTGATCGGCCACGCTACTTACCCACGTCAGCCGCCGGCAATAGATGCCAAGTGCCGATGGCGCCGGCCTCGATGGCTTGGCGGTTGCTCGGGATTTCTATGTAGGCGCCCTCCGACCATTGCGTCTCGAAGGTCCGGTAATAGCGCGAGAACGGATTGCCGGACTGCCCCGTCGGCTGCATGTAGAGCGAGCGATCGAGGTCGCC
>JAEZBZ010000309.1 GCA_023412745.1 Pseudomonadota bacterium
GGGGCATGGCTACAAGGACATGAAGATCTATCGCGGAATGCCCAATCGCTCGCGGCAGCTTGGCAGCGTTCCTCAAGACGCCGAGCTCGCGGAGTTGCTAGGTGATTGAGCGCCCGGTTTGAAATCGATGGCGCTATCGTGCCGGGGCAATCGACATCTGAGCGTTGACGCGATGCCCGAACAACTGAGGCGGTTGTAGCGAGAGCAACGCTACCACCACCACAAGTCCACCGATCATGGCTGGGATCGAGCCACGAAGATCGCCGGCACACCAGCGGCGAGCAAGGTCACAATAGTCCAATAGCCTCAGGTCGGCCGCGAGATGAGCAATGAGCCGTCATCCATCTCGTTTTTCTGAGCGTCTATTTTCCGCCAAAAGGCCGACAATCTTGATGCCGTAGCCGGTGGGTTTTCGCGGCGGACCTCGTTGCACTCTCCCGACTGCTATTGGCATGCTGCTTCGCAGTCTGCACTGCAGGACGCTCTTTTCCTTGCGCTGCTGCGAGCCGCACTCAAGAGGGAAAAGGAGGTGAGCTTCGTATTGGAAGTCAGAACCCGCCGGTCGAACGGCATCCAAACTTTGCATTGCGCGGAGTGGAATAGCTCGGTGATCATCGCAAGAACTGGGGCCGCAATCGCTGTTAGTAGGTGATGTGGAAGCCAGTCGATGGGCGAGTTGAACTGGCTTGCTGTGGTCTATCCTCAGTGATGTCCGCTAACCGACGTGCTGCGATCGAAACTGTCGCATCAATCCGTCGCGCAAACCTTGACGATTGCTGATGTCCGAAAACTCGGCAATGCCGACTTTGGCAAGGGCCGACTTCTGAATTCGGCAGACATGCTCGAGGCCAGAAGTGAGCGCTGCTAACCTAATGAGTGATGCGCAGGTTGAGTGGCCGTGTAAGGAGATTGGTCCCCTGAGCCACGCTCTGCCGTGGGAAGTGTCCTCACGGTGGCGCCTTTGCAGCCGCGGCTGCGAACGCGCGCCTTCGAGTACTAGAGCATCGCCGCGACAGATCGCCGGACCGGCAGATGCGCTTCATCCACCCGCATCATCCGGCAATACGACCGGGCAATTTGTCCAGCGCCTCCTAGGTAGCGTCGACTGCCACTCAATCCGTGCGGGTGTCGGTGGACAGCCTGCGGTCGAGCGGCTGATCTGCGATCAGCCAAACGGCTATCGCATCTCGTGTCGTCCCGTAGCACTCGGAATGGGGGGGCATGGCGGGTAAATGCGAGATTCTGCGAGGTAACTCAATGATTTCAGTGTTGCTTGGCGGAGGGGGAGGGATTCGAACCCTCGAGACGGTTGCCCGCCTACACGCGTTCCAGGCGTGCGCCTTCAACCACTCGGCCACCCCTCCAATAGCGCGAGCGGGACTATACTCAACACTGCTCCTGGCGCAAGACGAACTGCACAAGTTTACAGGGAACATGTGCACGTGCTGCGGTTGTTGATTCAAGTTGGAGAGTGCCGCGGACGTCTGGCCCGCTGGCCTCCGATCGCGCGGCGCGTTCGTCAGGGCGCGAAACGTCGCGTTGCCGCGACCAGTTCGTGAATAATGCCGGGCTCCGTCATCGAATGCCCGGCGTCGCCGACAATACGCAAGTCGGCGGCGGGCCAGACTTTTCTCAGGTCCCAGGCGTTCTTCAGCGGTGTCACCACGTCGTAGCGGCCATGCACGATCACGCCGGGGATTTGCGACACCCGATGCGCGTCGTCTAGAAGTTGGCCGTCGTGGCTCAGAAAGCCGTTGTTGATGAAGTAGTGGCATTCGATGCGCGCGAAGGCGATGGCGTAGCTGTCGCTGCCGAACTGGCGCACGCGGGCGTCGTCCGGCTGCAGCGATAGCGTCGTGCCCTCCCAGATGCTCCAGGCCTTCGCGGCTTCAAGTCGAACCCGCGGATCGGGATCGGTCAGGCGCTTGTAGTAGGCGCTGACCATATCGGACCGCTCGCCGGGCGGGATTGGCCGCTGATAGTCCTCGAATGCATCCGGATGGATCCAGCTACATCCTTCCTGATAGAACCAGTCGATCTCGCTTTTCCGAAGCAGAAAGATGCCGCGCAGAATCAGCTCCGTGACGCGCTCGGGATGGCGCTCGGCGTAAGCAAGCGCCAGGGTCGAGCCCCATGAGCCGCCGAGCAGCTGCCAGCGCGCGATGCCGAGATGCTCCCGCAGGCGCTCCATGTCGTCGACGAGATCCCAGGTGGTGTTTTCGTCGAGCGAGGCATGGGGTGTAGAGCGGCCGCAGCCCCGCTGGTCGAACAGGATGATGCGATAGCGCGAGGGATCGTGATAGCGCCGCATTGTCGGGTGCGAGCCGCCGCCCGGGCCGCCATGGACGAGCACGACCGGCTTGCCGTGCGGATTGCCGCACTGCTCGTAGTAGAGATCATGGCCGCCCGACACCCGCAGCCGTCCCTGCGCATAGGGCTCGATGCGTGGGTACAGGCTGTGGCGCTGATCCGTTGACTCGTTGGGCGGGCTGTTCGACGTGTCATTCATCAGGCGTTGATGACCTTTTGTTCGTTCTCAATGAGCCTCTGACGCGCAGGCTCCTGACCCGACGCCAGTTATTGAAAACGCTGTCGCTGCTTTAAGCGCAGCAGCCTCATCTCGCGATCATGCACGGTTTCGCCGCCCGGGATACGCATGTCTCTCACGAGCTCCAGCGCCTGCCGGGAAGGCGCCGGCCCCAGGAAGCTTCCGATGAAAGCGGAGATAAAGGCCGCCGGAACGCCGAATGCCGCCGCCAAAGTGCTGTGCACGCCGAGCCATGATGCTTCGCCGGCGACAATAGTCAGAACGGTCACGACAAAACCAGCAGTCATCCCTGCCATGGCGCCGAGACCGCTCAAGCGCTTCCACCAGATCGAAAGCACGATCACCGGGAACAAGGTCGATGCCGACAGCGCGATCGCCCACAGCAACAGATTGAGCGGATCGGCAGGCGCAATGAGGGCAAGCCACGTGCCGATCAGAGCCGCAACGACGATGGAGAGCCGGGCGATGATCAACCGCAGCCGGTTCGGAGCCGGCTCCCACTTCAAGCCATTGACGACGTCCTCCGCCAGGATCGTGCCCAGCGATAGCGCCGCCATGCTGGCCGCCGCCACGGCTGCCGCCACCGCACCAGTCAGCGACAGGTAGACGAGGACGGCAGGATAATCCGAAGCGATGGGTAACGCGAACAGCACAGCATCGCGCTTGAAGCTGAAGCTGCCAAGTGGAAGTCGTGGAACCTGGCCCTGGGCTTCCGCGAAACCGGCGGCCACCAACGTGCGGAACCAGTCGGGAAGCTGGTCTATGCTTTGGCCGACCAGTTGCTCCATGACGATCTCGCGCATGAAGACCGCGATCGACGATACGGTGAGCAGGATCATGCCGACGAAGAAGACGCCCCAACCGAGCGACTTGCGCGTTTCATAGATGCTCGGCGTTGTGCCGATCCGCGGCAGCAGCCAGGGGGCGGCGGCGATGCCGGCCATGATGGTCAGGCTGGCAAGCAGGAAACTGGTCGAGCCGATGCTGCCGAAGGGGGTGCCAATGCGGTGTATGATCGGCTCAGCGGCCATGCCGGCAAGGTCGAACGCCAGCGGTGGCAGATCCGGTATCGGCAGGCCTTGTTGGTGCTCAAGCCGTCCCAACGCGCGCAATACCGGGCCGTGGCTCAGCGGTGCGAACGGCAGATTGGTGACTGCCGTGGCTACCATGCCTGCGGGCACGGCAAGCGCCATCATGGCGGCGATGCTCTGCGAGGCGTTCGACCAGCTTGCCGAACGCATGCCGCCCCCAACGATCGCCACGGTCATCAGCACGACTAGAACCAGGGCGACCAGGGTTTCGGTCTGCCCCGACAACCATGCCGCGGCGAACACTCCCATGCGGATCTCAGCCGCGATAACCAGCAGCATGGGTACGGTGACCATCGCCGCTGCGCCGAGCCTGACCATGCGGCTTTCGAGCCGGCGCCCGAGGTAGCTCGGCACTGTGAAAGCGCCGAATTTGCGCAGGAATGGCGCGATCAGGACCGCCATGACGACAAGGCCGCCGGTCAGGCCGATCACCAGAGCCCAGGCGTCAAAGCCATTGAGGAAGAACAGGCCCGTGCCGGCGACAATGCCGGTCGCGCCGATCGTGCAGGTGGCGAGGACGATACCGTTGAAGACGGCGGGCACGCGACGTCCGCTGGCGAAGAAGTCGATCTGGTCCCTCGATGATGCCGACAGCCCGATTGCCGCGTACAGCGCCAGCGGGCCGACCAGCATCAGGGCGCGCAGAAGACTATCCGAAACGCCTAGCTGTTCGAGAATAAGCAGCACCAGTACCAGCGCCGCGAACATGCTCGCGAATATGCCGAAGTAGGTCCCAAGCCTCGGGTTGACGGCGCGCGTGCGCGAGAGGGGCATATCTCGGTCTCGATATCAAAGTGACAGGCTCGGGCAAGTCGATCCCGCTGGGTGTCAGACGTGCTCGTTGCCCCCATGCCAGTGATCGATGGCGTCCTGTCGGTTCACGAACGAAGCGACGGTTATGATGGCAATCAGGATGAGGCCGTGACCGACCAGGAAGTAGCCTAGCGGGAAGCCCAGAAACTTGTTGGAATTCAGCTTGTCAGCGTACATCGGCAGGATCACGACGACCAGCAGATACGGCAGCAGGCTCGCCAGCATCTGCCATTTCGTATGTCGCCAGTAGGGCTTGCGCTCCCGCCGCTCGATCATGTGCTGAAATCCTCCATCGTGTCCGGTGTGCGACGCGCCAACACACGACTTAGCGTAGCTCTTGCGGCAGGATTAAGCCAATATGAACCAATATGAACATGTGTGCTGCCAGAACTGTGGGATTGCGGCGTTGCAGCGGCTTGCCCCGCAAGCATTATCAAGCAAGAATTGAGGTTAATCTTGCGCGGGGCTTCACTACCTTGCTTAACTCCTGACCATCATTGTATTGAGACGCTCGGTAAAAAAAAGCCGGGCTGGATGCGAACTTCCGGGCATGAGCGCATCTTGGGAGGGCCGGTCAGAGAAGGATACGGAATGGCTGCCACCCGGATCATGATTGTCGATGATCATCCTTTGTTCCGCAGGGCTCTGAACCAAGCGCTGGCGACATCGCTTGAGGAAGCAGAGATCATCGAGGCGGAATCGCTGGATGATCTAACCGCCAAGCTGGCTGACAGTACCACGATCGACCTGGTTCTTCTGGACCTGACCATGCCGGGCGTGCAGGGCCTTTCTGGCCTGCTGTTTCTCCGCGCGCAATACCCCGAAATCCCGGTCGTGATCGTGTCGGCGAGCGAAGACATCGCGACGATCCGCGGCGCCATCAGCTTTGGAGCCTCAGGCTTCGTGCCGAAGTCGCAGCCGATCGAAGGCATCCGCACTGCCGTTCGCAATGTCCTGGACGGCGAGATCTGGGTTCCGGCCGACGTGGATCTCGCAGCCCAGGGCAAGGAGACCGGCGAGCTCATTGCGCGACTTTCCACGCTAACGCCACAGCAAGTGCGCGTTCTCATGATGCTCGGCGAGGGCTTGCTCAACAAGCAGATCGCCTACCGGCTCAATGTGTCGGAAGCGACCATCAAGGCGCATGTCTCGGCGATATTGCAGAAGCTCGGTGTCGACAGCCGCACCCAGGCGGTCATCGCCATCAACAAGATCGACAGTGGAGACTGGCAACGCATTGCCAGCTGAGCCGGGTGCCCGATAGGGCAGCGACCCGTCGCTCAAGCGCAACGGGCCGCCGATCGGTTACTTGCCGGCGTTCTTCGCCTGCCAATCCTTCATCCAGGCGATTTCCTTCTCCTGTGCGGCAACGATTTCATCTGCCAGTTTGCGAACGCTGGGATCCTTGCCGTACTGGATCACGATCTTGGCCATCTCCACCGCGCCCTGGTGATGGGCGATCATACCAGCCACGAAATCGAGGTCGGCATTGCCGGTGTAGGTGATGTCCATCTCTTCATGCATTTTCGCGTTCGCCGCGTCGAATGCGCGGCTGGAGGCGCTGGTGTCACCTTTCGGTTGAGCCGCGGCCGCGCCGTGGCCTGCGTGCCCGCCGTGCGGCTGGCTTTGCGCCGGCCCGCTTGTGGCAGGCGCGCCGTGATGTCCGCTGTGCTGGGCGTGAGCACTGGCGGTAGCCAGCAGGCATGCAGCCATGATGGCTGGAATAACAGCTTTTTTCATATCGATCAGACCTTCTTGAAGTCGCGAACAGTCGATCGCACTGAGCCATGTGGGCTCCGGCGTGACTGGTGATGCACTATTGAGGCTGGGCACTTTTAAGCCCGGATCTTTGGTGGTCTGTCCAGTCGATTTCGCCACGATACCTGCGCATGCTGCGCGATATCGTTCTCGGTTCTCATTTGCCAGATCATCTCAAGGGGAGGTGCCGCTGCCAGTACGGCAACAGCTGCGCAATGCATCATACATGCGCCGTCCTCTGCGCTCTTCGTTCCGTCATGATGCGATGCTGGCGCGTGGGCTGCGCCGTGGGCCGGTATGCCCGCGTCGACCGTTTCTCCATGGCACGGCTGGGGCAGGGCGTGCGCGGACATGCTGGGGAAGGCGGCACTGAAACTCACGGCAGCGACCAGCACAAAGCACATCGCGAAGGCGATCCTGATGGAGCGTGCTGGTTTGGTGCAAAGCATTGTCGTGGTGTGCGGTGCCTGATATCGCCATCGGTCGGTCCGTGAAGCGATTATAGTCGTCAGACAACGCGGATAAAATGAGGCGGCAGGTCAAGATGTCGCTGACGCCCCTGCTGCCCTCCGGCGTGCACGCCTTTTCAACACCATTCTTCAACTCAGTAAGTGCTGACCTCGTCATTCTCCAGGTTGGCATGCCTGTCCAGACTGACCCGGGCAGCCCATTTCTCATTCCACGCGCGTGCGTCGGTCTGGGAGACGAGCCGCGGTGACCAATCGGTCTGTGCCTGACGCGTAGGAACGTTGATCGCGTACATCATGACAGCCGCGAACCATACCGAGGAGACTGCAAGCGCCCCTAAACTGAAAACCACAAATCGCATGACATCTCTCGCAAGCACTTACGCGGTACAAGGTTGAACTGCGGATAGAACGTGGGGGCGCGAAATCCGGTTCCCAATTATTCTGGGGCGGTCTGTGGATATCCCGCTTAACTCCAGCGATTGCTTGTAAAAGTTACTTGCGCGGATGGCTGAATATTGGACGACTTCACATGCGAAGCGGTGCAATTTATAGTTGTGCGGACGTCCGATGAGTGTGGATCTGTTGGGGTGGCGAGGGATGGAGCGGGTGAAGGGAATCGAACCCTCGTCGTGAGCTTGGGAAGCTCCTGCTCTACCATTGAGCTACACCCGCAGGATGCCACGATCGGGCAACCGGATAACTCTAGCATAGTGCGGCGGGTGTGTAACAGCCTTATCGGCTAGATCCCGATCGAGTTGGCGACGGGTGATCGCCAAGCATGGACCGGCAGTCAACGCCCGGACCGGGCAGGACAAGATCCTCCCCGGCCATTTGAACCTTACTGCGTCTTGGGAGTGGCGGGCTGCGTGGCAGCGGGCGCCGGAGCAGTGGGCGTTTCGGCCTCGTTCGTGCTGAACATGACATAACCGATAAGAGCGGCAACGATGACGGCACCGACGAGCGCGAGCTTTTTCGTATCCATAGTGTGGCCTCCTTTTGGTTGGCCATTTGCGCGTTAGCGAGCGAGTGTGGCGATAAGCCGTCGCCGCAATGAACATTCGTTCATCCAGCATCGCGCAGCTAAACTGAATGTGACTAGGTCGCATTGTTGTCGATGATAAAATGCGCCAATTCATAGGCACGGTTCGGATAGGATGAGGGCGTGATCGTCGATAGCGAGCAGCTAGGCTTGAGCCGGCCGCTGGGCAAATTTCAAGATCCGGATTGGACCGCGAAGGGCGAGCCGCGCGCCACCGTTGCGCCGAAGGTCATCCAGACACTTTGGATCAATACCGGTACGCTCTGCAACATCACCTGCCGCAATTGTTACATCGAATCCAGCCCGAAGAACGACCGTCTCGTCTACATCTCGGCGGCCGAGGCTGCGGCTTATTTCGATGAGATCGCGACGTTACAGCTGGGCACGCGCGAAATCGGCTTCACCGGCGGTGAGCCGTTTCTCAATCCTGAGTTTCTGATCATGCTCGGTGATGCGCTGAGCCGCGGGTTCGACGTGCTGGTGCTGAGCAACGCGATGCAGCCGATGCAACGTCCACGGATCAAGGAGGCGCTCCTGGCGCTCAAGCACGCCCATGGGGATCGCCTGAAGATCCGGGTGAGCCTCGACCACTACAGCAAGGTTCTGCACGAAAGCGAACGCGGGCCCCGGTCCTGGTCAAAGACGCTTGCAGGATTGGATTGGCTATCTGCAAACGGCTTCACGATCGCGATCGCGGGCCGGACGTGCTGGGGAGAGGATGACGCCGCGACACGCGCGGGATATGCGGAGCTGATCGCTGAGCACGGCTGGCGCGTCGATGCCTCCGATCCGGCAGCCCTGACGCTGTTTCCCGAGATGGACAATCGCGACGAGGTGCCCGAGATCACCACTGCCTGCTGGGGCATTCTTCACAAAAGCCCGGGTGACATCATGTGCGCGTCCAGCCGCATGGTGGTGAAGCGCAAAGGAGCGGCATCGCCGATCGTGCTGCCATGCACGCTGCTGCCGTATGACGCCGATTTCGAGATGGGCACGACGCTGGAGGCCGCGGCGGTTGCCGACGGCGGCATGTTCCGGCAGGGGGCCGTGAAGCTGTGCCACGCGCATTGTGCCAAGTTCTGCGTGCTCGGCAGCGGTAGTTGCTCGTAGCGTGGGAGATCCGGCCAGGAAACGACAGCCACGCGTAATCGGCGTTACTTCTTGCCGATCACGCGCAAGGTCATTTTCAGGCGTCGGGTCGCGGCTTACTTCTTCACCAGCGCGTCGCGGATTTCCTTGAGATAGACCTCGCTCGGCGATGGGGCGGCTGGTTTGACCTCAGCAGGCTTGCGGACCCGGTTGATGCCCTTGATCAGCAGGAAGATGGCGAACGCGGTGATGATGAAGCGGATAACCGCGTTCAGGAACTGGCCGTACTTGATTTCGACGCCGTCACCGGTGGGTGTCGGAAGGGTCACGGCGAGCGCGCTGAAGTCGACGCCCGCCAGGATGTAACCGATGGGCGGCATGATGATGCCTTCGACGAGCGTCGACACGATCGGGCCGAATGCAGCGCCCATGATGACGCCGATGGCCAGGTCGAGGACATTTCCTCGCATGGCAAATTCTTGAAATTCTTTGATAATCTTCATGGCAGTATCCCTTGGTTGGACCTTCCGCAGCGCAGAAGACTGACACCATCGACGCCCGCGAATCGAGCAGGTCGAGGCTAGGACAGGCCTGTTACGCCTGTAAATCCGATCTTGTGGGTCGGAGAGTGGACAACGAGCAAACGCCGCCGTTGGACACGCTAGCGGATTTTAAGCAATATGAATGACTTGGGACTGCCGGATGGCGTCAGCCGCGGCGGCGCGAACTGCGCTCGCGATCGTCATCCCGTGTGCTTGAACGCGAGGACTGCGCGCGATGTTTGACGCATGGGCAATCGTGGCGCTCGGTATCGCCTACGTCGGTGTCCTGTTCGGAATTGCCTGGACCGGCGACCGGATGATCAGGTCGCGCAAGGGTGGTGAAGGGCGGCCGGTGATCTATGCCCTGTCGCTCGGCGTCTATTGCACCTCGTGGACCTTTTTCGGCAGCGTCGGTCTGGCGGCCTCCACCGGATACAACTTCGTTCCGGTCTACATCGGCCCGATCCTGATGTTCGTGTTCGGCTATCCACTGATCCTGCGGATCGTCAGGCTGTCGAAAAGCCAGAACATCACCTCGATCTCGGACTTTCTGGCGGCGCGCTATGGTAAAAGCCAGGCAGTGGCTGCGATCGTCACGCTGGTCGCCGTCGCGGGTACGCTGCCCTACATCGCGCTGCAATTGAAAGCCGTGGTGATTTCGACCGACTCACTGCTCGTCGGCACCTCGCATACGACCAGCGAATGGATCAGAGCGGTCCCCGCCGCGCTTGGCACGCCAGCAGCCTCGGAGACAGCGCTGATCGCTGCGATTTCCCTGGCCACGTTCGCCGTGTTGTTCGGCACGCGCCACATCGATGCGACCGAGCATCAGGACGGCCTGATGTTGGCGGTCGCGGCGGAATCGCTTGTGAAACTCACGGCATTTCTCGCTGTCGGCATTTTCGTCCTGGTCTCGGTTTTTGGCGGCATTGACGGCTTCGCGGAGCGGGCGCGGGAAAGCACCGAAATCCAGGCGACGTTCGACCGGCCGTTCAATGGCGGGATCTGGCTGACGGTTTCGTTCCTGAGCTTCGTCTGCATCATTCTTTTACCGCGGCAATTCCACGTCACGGTGGTCGAAAACAATTCGGAACGTGAAATCCATCGCGCCCGATGGATGTTTCCGCTCTATCTCGTGCTGATCAACCTGTTCGTCGTGCCGATTGCCGCGGCGGGATTGCTGGCGTTTCCGGAGCGCGGCGTTGACGCTGATCTCTACGTGCTGTCGCTGCCGATCTCCATGAACGCCAATCTGATGACGACGCTGGCCTATATCGGCGGCCTGTCGGCGGCGACTGCCATGGTGATCGTGGAGTCGATCGCGCTGGCAATCATGATCTGCAACGGGCTGGTGGTGCCGCTTCTGCTGCGTTACCGGTTGCTGGAGACACGCCAGGATGAAAATCTCGCAAATGTGCTGCTGATCATCCGGCGGCTGGCGATTTTTCTGATCGTGCTGCTGGGCTATCTCGTCTATCGCGCACTCGGCCAGGCGCAGGGACTGGCGGCCATCGGACTGATCTCGTTCGCGGCCATTGCGCAGTTGGCGCCGGCGTTCTTCCTGGGGCTGATCTGGCGGAAAGGCACTGCGCGCGGCGCCATCGCGGGCATTCTTACCGGCTTCGCGGTGTGGACCTACACGCTGCTGCTGCCGTGGATCATCAAGGCGGGCTGGATCGCGCCGGGTATCCTGGTCGATGGTCCCTTCGGCATCACCATGTTGCGGCCGGAAGAACTGTTCTTCCTCGGCTTTGAGCCACTGACGCACGGCGTGATCTGGAGCTTGTGCGCCAACGTGCTGGCCATGGTTACAGTGTCGCTATTGCGCGCGCCGGAGCCGGTCGAGCGGCTACAGGCCAACATCTTCGTGCAGGAGGATCTGCCGCGCCTGGCGCCTGCTGGCGGGTTTCGTCTGTGGCGCACGTCGATCACAGTCAAGGATCTGCAGGCGACTGTCGCCCGCTATCTCGGCACGGATCGTGCCGACCGGTCGTTCGCCGAATTCGCCGCCAGTCGCAATACGCCGCTGTCACCCAACGCGGAAGCCGACGTTCAGATCGTGCGCTTCACCGAACATCTACTGGCCAGTGCAATTGGTGCCGCGTCGGCGCGGCTGGTGCTGTCGCTGCTGTTGAGGCGTTCTAATGTGGCGAGCCAGTCGGCGCTGCGGCTACTGGATGATGCGACCGAAGCCCTGCAATACAACCGCGATCTACTGCAATCGGCGCTCGATCAGGTTCGGCACGGCCTCAGCGTGTTCGACAAGGATATGCAGCTCATTTGCTGGAACCGGCAGTTCCGCGAGCTGCTCCGCCTGCCGCCGGAGCTCGGTCGCGTCGGCATGCCGCTCGATCGCATCCTGCATCTGTGCGCTGAACGCGGCGATCTCGGCGATGGAAATGTCGAGGATCTCGTCGCCGATCGGCTCAACCGCATCACGATAGACAAAGGCACGATGCAGGAGACACTGCGCAACGGCCGCATCATCGAGATCCGCACGGCTGCGATGCCCCAGGGCGGCATCGTGACCACCTACTCCGACATCACCGAACGCGTGGCGGCGGCCAATGCGCTGGCGCGTGCAAACGAGACGCTGGAACGCCGCGTGCGTGAGCGTACAGCCGAGATCCTGCGCGTCAACGCTGCGCTCGGCGTCGCCAAGGCCAAGGCGGACGAGGCCAATCTCGACAAGACCCGCTTTCTGGCTGCGGCAAGTCACGACATTCTGCAGCCGCTCAATGCCGCGCGGCTGTACGCATCGAGCCTGGCTGAACGCCGCCTGACCGAGATCGATCTGGTCGCGGCACGCAACATAGATACGTCTCTGGCGTCGGTCGAAGAGATCCTGGCGGCGCTGATCGATATCTCGCGCATGGACGCGGGACGTCTTGAGCCCGAGATCAGCGAGTTCCCCCTGCAGGATCTGTTCACTTACCTGAAGGTGGAATTCGAGCCGTCGGCGGCCGAAAAAGGCTTGCAGCTTCGCGTCGTTTCAACCTCGCTATGGGTCCGGACGGACCGGCGTCTGCTTCGGCGCATCCTGCAAAATCTGCTGTCGAATGCGATCAAGTATTCATCCACCGGCGGCATCGTGTTTGGCGCGCGACGCACGCGTGATGGCGTAAAGATCCAGGTGAGCGACACCGGCCGCGGTATCCCGGCATCGAAATACGAAGTGATCTTCAAGGAGTTCCAGCGTTTGGAGGATGGCGCATCGTCCATTCGCGGTCTCGGGCTCGGCCTGTCGATCGTGCAGCGCATCTGCCGCGTGTTGGAGGCTCCGATCGCGATCAAATCGCGGCTGGGTCGCGGATCGACATTCTCCGTGCTTCTGGCGCAGGCTGACAGCAGGGAGAGCGTACCGGCCATCGATCCCCGCGAAAGCGTACTCGCAGGCTCGATCGCGGGGCTGGTGGTTCTGTGCATCGATAACGAGCCGAAAGTCCTGGACGGCATGGAGATGCTGCTCGAGGGCTGGGGTTGCACGGTGATGACTGCCGGCAGTGTCGAAGCAGCCCGCGCCGTGGTGCGGCGGTCCGATCTGGTGCCGGACGTCATTCTGGCTGACTACCATCTCGACCGCGATGCGACAGGTATCGATGCAGTTACCAGCGTGCGCATGGTGACGGATACCGAAATCCCGACGATTTTCATCACGGCCGATCATTCGCCCGAGGTCGAGCGCGCGTTGCGCTCGCGCGGGTTCGCCCTGCTGCGCAAGCCGCTGAAGGCAGCAGCCTTGCGGGCGCTGCTCAACCGCCTGGCGCTGCGCCGACGGGTGGCGGCGGAGTAGGAGATCAGGCGTTCGGATTTTGTGCGGGTGGCGCGCCACGCGTCGCGATGAAGCCCGCCAGTCCACCGGCCAGCATCGCCAGTTCCGGCAGGTGGCCGACCAGCCAAGCCTGCCAGTATGCATCGAACGCTTGGCCGCTGAAGCCGAGCCAGACGACAGCAAAACCGATGGCGTAACCCAGCACCGCCCCGATCGAGAGGCCGATCAGCCGTGACGATATGCTGGCACCTTCTGGCGGTGTGTCCTCGCTTTGCTCTGGCGTTCGCAGACCGACCAGCACCGCCACTGCTCCCGCCGTGATCAGCGAGATGACCGGGGCAAAGAAGAACGCCACGCCCATGGCATAGGCGCCCTCACTCTGCGAAACGCCGAAGTGTTCACCCAGCGTGAGGCCGATGAACAGAATTGCTGGATAGGCCACGACCAGGGCGATCAGGAACGCCACGATGCCCCGGATTTTAGCGTTGCCCATCGTCGCCGTCCTATCCGTTGTGCGGGATCAGCCGCGCGCCGCCTTCAGCGCTCCGTCGAGATCGGCAACGAGATCCTGCGCGGCTTCGAGACCGACGGACAGCCGCAGCATGCTGTCGGTGATGCCGAGTTCGGTGCGCGCTTCTGGCGACAGGCGCTGATGCGTCGTGGTCGCCGGATGCGTGATGAGGCTTTTCGCGTCACCGAGATTGTTCGAAATCCGGATCAGGCGCAGGGCATTGAGGAAGCGGAAGGCGCTGGCCTTGCCGCCTTCGATCTCGAGCGCGATGACCTGTCCGCCGCCGGACATCTGCTTCTTGGCAAGGGCGGCCTGCGGATGATCAGGGCGGCCGCAATACAGTACACGGCTGACGCCCTTTTGCTCCGCCAGCCAGTCGGCGACCTTGGTGGCGCTGGCGCATTGCGCCGCGATGCGGATCGGCATCGTCTCCAGACCCTTCAGCATCACCCAGGCGTTGAACGGGCTGATCGACGGGCCGGTCTGGCGCAGGAACGTGTGCAGGTGATCTTTGAGGAACTTCTGCGAGCACAATACCGCGCCGCCGAGACAGCGGCCCTGCCCATCCATGTGCTTGGTGGCTGAATACATGACGACGTCAGCGCCGAGCTTCATCGGCTTCTGCAGCAGCGGCGTGGCGAACACGTTATCGATGAACACTAGCGCGCCCGCGTCGTGCGCGATCTTGGAGACAGCTTCGATGTCGACCAGCTCAAGCGTCGGATTGGCCGGCGTCTCGAAGAAGATGGCCTTGGTGTTCGGACGGATGGCCTCGCGCCAGGCGTTGGTGTCGCTGCCCTGCACGAGCGTCGAGGTGATGCCGAAGCGCGGGCACAGATCCTCGACGACATAGCGGCACGAGCCGAACATGGCGCGCGCGGCAACGACGTGATCGCCGGTGCGCAGGTAGCTCATCAGCGCGGCGGTGACGGCGGCCATGCCGGTGGCGGTGGCGCGGCAGGCTTCGGCACCTTCCAGCAGCCGCAGCCGTTCCTCAAACATATCCGTGGTTGGATTGGAGAAGCGCGAATAGATGAAGCCCGGATCCTGGTCCTTGAACCGCGCCTCGGCCTGCTCAGCGCTCTCGTAGACATAGCTTTGCGTCAGAAACAGCGCTTCCGAGGTCTCGCCGAAGCCGCTGCGCAGGGTGCCGCCATGAACCAGGATCGTCTCGGGGGACCACTCGGCCTGCAGGTTGCGGTCGGCTCCCGTGTCGCGCTTCGTCATCACCATCGTCTCCAGCAC
>JAEZBZ010000014.1 GCA_023412745.1 Pseudomonadota bacterium
GATCATGGGCATACGTTCGCCCATCATGTAGTCGCGTACCATCCGTGACCAGATCAAATCATTGGTACGCAACAGTTGGAACGCGCCGGCCATTTGATCCGACGACAGATATCCGCGGTTCCACATGATGCTTTCGAGAAAATGCATCTGGCTGTGATCGATGAACAGCGCGAGTTCGCCGGGCTCCGTGAAATCGGTCTGCGCGGCCAGAAGCGTTATGCTTGCCAGACGATCGTCGCCGGTGAACGCCATTGCCGCGGCGGCGATCGACAGCAGCGTGCCGCCCAGGCAATATCCCGTTGCGTGCACTATGCGATCGGGGACGATGGCGTTGATGGTGCCGAGCGCGGCCATCACGCCCAGGCGACGATAGTCGTCCATCGTCAGGTTGCGGTCGCCGGCGGTCGGATTGCGCCAGGAAATGCAGAATACCGTATGGCCCTGCGCGACGAGATGGCGGATCAGCGAGTTCTGCGGCGACAGGTCGAGGATGTAGTATTTCATAATCCAGGCCGGCACGATCAGGATCGGCTCGGCGTACACCGTCTCGGTCGTTGGAGCGTATTGGATCAGCTCGATCAGGTGATTGCGGAACACGACCTTGCCGGGCGTTACGGCGACATTCTTGCCGATGGCAAATTGCTCCGTGCCGGCCGGCGGCTGCCCGCTCATCAGCCGACTGGTATCCTCGATCCAGTTCTGAAAACCCTGAACGAAGTTTGCGCCGCCGGTCGCGATGGCTCTTTCAATCACTTCCGGGTTTGTAAACGGATTGTTGGACGGCGAGAGCACGTCCAGCATCTGCCGGGCGACGAATGACACCACATCCTCATGGTGCGGCGTCATGCCGGGCACGTCGTGGGTCGCGTTATGCCACCACTGCTGGTTCAGCAGAAAGGCTTGCGCCCAGTAGCAGAAGGGCGGCTTTTTCCACGCATCTGCGCGGAAGCGATTGTCGCCCGGCAGCGGATCGATGCAGGGGTGGGTATCCGGGTTCATGCAGACCGCTGAGATATGCGACAGCAACCGGCTTGATTTGCGCGCCGCCTTTTCAAGCAGCTCAAGGCGCTTGCCCGGAGCGGACGACAGGTGGATCGACCAATCGAGCATCGCCAGCGCGAGCGCCGCGGGCGAAAGTCCGCCACTCATCTGGCCGGTGATCGCCTCGCGCATGCGATCGAGTGCACGGTAAGCCTCGCTCGCATTTTCGGCAGGCAATACCGCACGAGCCGGCTTCTGCGTCGAGGAGATGCGGGCATCTATGTTCATCGACGGAGGTATCCTTCAGAAATCGTTACTCGGCGTGCCGCGCTATCGTTTCCGAACAGCCAGCGGATCAAAGCCTCGAGACTTCCTCCTGGCGCCATGTCGCGGCTTGCTGCCGTCTTGGCCGTTTCTATTGCCGGCGCGATGCAAATGAAATAGCCGTGTGCCCATTCGACGGATCGCGCCAAGCTTACGATCAACGTCTGACCTGGCACTTGGATCGCGCCGCACGATTTTTTGAGCCGGATCATGCGGTTGATTCAAACATTGGCCGGGAAATCGTTACCGTATCGTGATGTATTCATCGAACAGTATCGCGCTGCAGCCCGATCGGTAGTGGCTTGCCAGGCCGCTGTCGCTGACTTCGGTCAAACTTCGGATGTGGGAGGCGAAAACCGGGCGCGCGATCCGATTCAGCGATCCTGGCCGGTCAGTTTGGCGAGCACGGCGTCACAGGCTTTCTCCCACGCGATACCCACGCCGTGCTCATCCAGCACCTTGAGGCCGCGTTCGGTAATGCCTCCGGGGGTGACGACACTGGCCAGCAGGTCATCCATGGACTCCGGGCGCTCGGCGATCAGCTGCCCCGCGGCGACGAACGTCAGCGCCGAAAGCTGGCGGGCGGCCTCTGGCGACAGGTCGCGCTCCGAAGCCCAACGGCTGCTGCGCGCGATGAGGTCCTGTGCCCAGCCATAGACGGCCGCGCTGACGGTCGCAACCTCGAAATCGCTCTCGCGGGCCAGCGCAATGACAGAGCCGAACTGCGCGATCAGCGCCCGCCCAGCCGGCACGTCCGGGTAGAGGGTGGTCGGGCTGGCACCGAGAGCCGCTGCCGTCAGCGGCATGATCCGGCAGACGGTGGCGGGCGCGCTGGCCGCCTCCAGCACCGAGATCGAAACGCCGGCGCAGGCCGATATCAGAACGTGCCCGGCCCGCCACGGCAGTCCAGCAACGGCCTCGGCCGCATCCTTGGGACGTACGGCGACGACAACGGTGTCGGATTGCGCGACCAATTCCGCATTGCTCGCGACCACGCGCAGGCCATGCTGCTGGGCGAGATGGGCCGCCCTGCCACGGGGAGAAAGCAGCAGCGTATCGCGCGGAACGCCGCTGCGCAGCAGACCGGCGATCAGAGCTTCCGCGAGATGACCGACGCCAAGGAAGCCGACGGTCGTCATGCGCGCGCGCTCCGGCCCGCCGGTTTGGCGCGAGTCGGTTGCGAGCGGCTGCGGATATCATCAGCGAGCGCTTTCACCATGTCTTCCACGGTTTCGCACGGTGTGACGCCGGTCTGGCGGATTTCGTCGGCGACATCGACGGGCAGCGATGAACCGCTGTCATCCATGATCTCGTTCAGCCGGCCACCGACGAAGACGCGCGGGGCGACGCCGCGAGCCGCCAATTCACCACGCAGTCGCTGTGAGAAGCTCAGCGCTACGCCATTATATGTCGAGACAGCGATACCATCTGCGCCGCTCTCGGCGGCAACGTCTGCCAGCACTTCCGGATCGACACTGACGCCCCCATCAACCAGCTCAATGCCCAGTTTCCCGAGCACGATGCCAAGCAGGCGCTTGCCGTAGAAGTGCACGTCCGTCGTTGCGACGACGAGCTTCACGTCACCTGCGGCCACCATCGCGGCATCCGCCGGATCGACCGCAGCCAGGATTTTGCCTGCCAGATTGTCGATCTCGCTGACGAATGGGCTGGTCACGGGCCGGCCTTCGTCCTGATCGCCGAACCGCGCTTCAAGGCCGATCGGACCGATGCGGCGCAGGGCCAGCATAACCTCCGCGGGATCGCTGGTGTCGAAGCCGGCGTCTTCCAGTCCATTGCGGACGCGCTCATAGAAGCGCCGCCCGCGCGTCAGCATCGATTGCGCCAGTTCATCCGCCGCGGCAGGCGACATGATGGTCGACAGCTCGCCAACGCGTTCCACCAATCGGCGCGCGGCCAGATGCGCGTCAACAACTTCGTCAACGGTGGGGATGCGCTGCGCCTCCGTCACTGGGATGGGGGTCAGAGCTTGACCGGAATGCCGATTGCCAAGCGCGTAAGCATCCACCAGCATGTAGCTCGCCAACGACCCGTAATTAGCGGTAGGCACAGGTCCGTACAGCGTCGTATTGCCGTAGATCATGGTGCCCGGCGTGGGGTTCACTTCGGCCAGCGCGATCTGGAATGCCAGCCGCTTCACTGGCTCGGTGAACGTGTGCCCGAAACAATGGCCGAGCGGCACGCCGATCAGGTCTTCCACGATCCAGCGCTCGATCATGGCAAAGCCGACCGTCGCGCCCATGTCCTCAAGCCAAGCGGCGTAACCGTCGTCGAGGTTGGAGTGAACCAGCATGGGCGCTGACTGGCCCGCGATCAGGCCGAGTGCTTTAACCGTGGCCAGGGTGGTACCGACGTCATCGGTCCAGCCGGGAAGTCGGAACGTGAAATATTGTGCGAGATTGCCGATCGTGGTGGCACCTGCCAGCAGCGCCGCGCTGACATTCTCGACTGCCGACGGCATGCCGAGCACGAAGTCGCCGAAGTGTGCCGCCACGGGCGCCATGCCGGTGAGGCGAACGAAGTCTTCCGGGCCTTCCAGGATGAGACCGGTGCCGCGCGGACGCCCGGTGCGCTCCGCGCGCGGATAGCCCATGCTCCAGTCCAAGCAGATGCCGTAGCGATCCGGCACCCCGTTGGTCACCGCGAGGCGATCGTGGATCTCAGCCCATGCCCGGCAACTGTCATCCAGCGAGCGGTATCCGATCTGAGCATGAAACGTGAAACGCCCCTCGGCCATCGCCTTGCGCTTGAACTCGATCTCGCCCGCGACGCCGGTCTTCGACAGCCACGGCGAGGGGCCGACCTGAATTCGCTTTGCAAGGTCGCGACCCTGGCTGAGACGCTCAAGGCCTCCCAGTGGCGCTTCCGGCAGGACATCCTGGCGTCGCAACGGGGAGTCGGCAGAAACGGTGGCGTGCATGGCATCTCACGAGTTTGGTCAGACCCCAAAGTGATCACGCAGGTGCGTCGCCGTCCATAAGATATATCGCCCTCGCGAGCCGCTCCCGCGAAAAAGGGGGCGGGCGCGGCTTGAGTGATATTGCTGATGCAATGTACGTGCGTGGCAAGAGGCGCAGGAACGGAATGCAGCCCTTCCGACTTTTACCGATCAGAGGTGCCGCATCCCGGCGTGAAAGTGGGGCAGGAGGGACATTTGTTCCTTGGTTTGACAGCCGAACAGGCGATTGCAATCGCGATCGTCGTCGGCATGCTGGGTTTCTTCATCTGGGATCGCTGGCGGTACGATGTCGTCGCGCTCGGCGCGCTTTTGACGGCCATCGTGGCCGGTGTGGTGCCCAACGACAAAGCCTTCGTGGGGTTCTCCGATCAGGTGATTATCGTTATCGCGGCGGTGCTGGTGGTGAGCAAATCGATCGCGCGATCCGGTATCCTGGACCGTGTCGCTCGCCGGATGCTGAAGGGCATCAACTCGCCTTCGCTGCAAGTTGGCGGCCTGGCGGCTGCGGTGGCGCTGATGTCCGCGTTCGTCAAGAATGTCGGCACGCTCGGCATTTTCATGCCCATCGCGATCCAGGTTGCCCGCCGTTCCAAACTGTCGCCTTCGATTTACCTCATGCCGCTGGCGTTTGCATCGCTGATCGGTGGCACCATCACACAGATCGGCACCTCGCCGAACTTGCTGATTTCGACCGTGCGCACGGACATGGGCGGCGAGCCTTTCGGTCTGTTCGACTACGCCTGGGTCGGCTTTCCACTGACGATCCTGACGGTGATTTTCCTGTCGTTCGGCTGGCGGCTGTTGCCGAAGGATCGCCGCGCCGCGCCGTCCGCCGACGAGGCATTCTCAATCGATGACTACACGACGGAACTGGTGATCGGTGAATCCTCGCCGCTGGCCGGCAAGACCATTGGTGATCTAGAAGCAGCGGGCGGGAGGGAAATCGTCGTCGTCGCTGTAGCCCGGGAGGGAGGCCACAACTACATCCCGAGTCCGAACTGGCCGCTGTATGCTGGCGACGTAGTGACGATCCAGGCCGAACCGGCGGCGGTGAAGCAGCTTGTCGACGAAGCCAAACTTGATCTCGCGCATGCGCGTGAATTGCCCAAGTCCGATGAGGACCAGGACGACCTTAAAACCGTCGAGGCGATCGTTACTTCCGATTCTCATTTAATCGGTCGCACGCCGCGCGATTTTGCACTGCGCCGTCGCTACGACGTCAATCTTCTGGCCGTCAGCCGCGCCGGCATGAAGCGCGCAGCGCGGCTTCAGGAGCACCGCTTCCAGGTCGGCGATGTCATCGTAATGCAGGGTTGGCAGAAGAGCTTGCAGACGACGTTGGCCGAGCTCGGCCTGCTGCCGCTCGCCGATCGCGGATTGTCGTTCGGCTCGTCGACGCAAGGTCTGATTCCGTTGGGTATCCTCACAGTGGCGATGATTTTCATCTCGCTTAATCTGGCAAGCGTGGCGGTGGGGTTCTTCGCGGCCGCGGTTCTCGTCATCCTGTTCAAGCAGATTTCGCTGAAGGACGCCTACGAGTCGATCGAAGGGCCGGTCATCATTCTGCTCGCCTCGCTCATCCCGATCGCGCAGAGCTTGCAATCGACCGGCGTTTCCGAATTGCTGGGACAGAACATGGCTGCCGCGGCCTCGCAGCTTCCGGGCCATATGGCGGTGGCCATGATGCTCGCCGCCGCGATGCTGCTGACGCCATTTCTGAATAACGCCGCGGCGGTGCTCATGCTTGGGCCGGTGGCCGCCGTCGTCGCGAAAACGCTCGGCTATAACGCCGACCCGTTCCTGATGGCAGTCGCGCTGGGATGCGCGTGCGATTTCCTCACGCCCATCGGCCACCAGAATAATCTGCTGGTTCTTGGGCCTGGTGGCTATCGCTTTGGCGATTATTGGCGGCTCGGGCTGCCGTTGTCGCTGATGGTGCTGTTCGTCGGCACGCCGCTGATCATGCTCGCGTGGCCGCTGAGCTGAGTACAGACATCGCGGGCACCGAGTAAAACAGCGCCGCCCCGAGATATTCGGAGCGGCGCTGAATTTGCGCCCGGATTGATCGGGCTGGCGTCAGAACGCTTTCTTGGCGTCCGGACGATACTTGTTCGCAGGCACGAAACCGGACCGTGCCGCCTCGCGCTGCTCGCGGACCCAGACCTCGCGATTGGGATGCAGACCGCCGCCGCGCGTCGCCGGCACTGCCGTGTGGCGGGCACGATGCAGCAGGCGCGTATCGGCCTTGCCGCAGTTGGGATGGACGCCGCCGTTGTCGGCGACGACCTTCTCCCAGGCTGCCTTGCGCTTTGCCAGCGTCGCGGCGTCCTTCAGCGGCGTGCAGTTGATCTCGTTGGTGGGCAGATCGACCAGGATCTCGTCGCCGTCCTCGATGAAGGCGATCGGACCGCCGACGGCCGCTTCCGGACCGACGTGGCCGATGACGAGACCGACCGATCCGCCCGAAAAGCGCGCATCGGTCATCAGCGCCACGACGATGCCCCGCTCGCGGCACAGGGTCGTGATGCGCGACGTCGGATCGAGCATTTCCGGCATGCCGGGCGCGCCGCTCGGCCCTTCGTAGCGCACGATGATCATGTCGCGATCCTGGAAGCTGTTCGGCGCGGTATCGAGCGCGTTCAGCAGGCCCTGCTCACCCTCGAACACGCGGGCGCGTCCGCGATAGGTGTTGTCTTCCAGACCGGCTTCGACGCCCGCCAGCTTGAGGATGGCGGAAAAGTCGGGCGAGAGGTTGCCGCCGAGCACACGCAGGCCGCCGGTCGGCTTGTAGGGCTTTTCGACCGGATAGACCACCGTGCCATCGACGCGCTTGGTGCCGAGGCGCTCGACCTGCTGCGCCAGCGTCTCGCCGGTGCAGGTCAGCACGTCGCCGTTAAGCAGGCCGGCTTCAAGCAGTTCGCGCACGATCACCTGCACGCCGCCGACGCGATCGATATCGACCATCGAGTATTTGCCATACGGGCGCGCATCGGTGAGCACCGGTACGACATACTGCGACAGGTGATTGAACTCCTCCGGCGTCATGACTTCTTTCCAGAAGTCGGCGTAACCGGCCGCGCGTGCGATCTCCGGCGCGTGCAGCGTGACGTTGGTCGAGCCACCGATCGCCATCGAGACGATCATGGCGTTGCGCAGCGAGTCGCGTACGACGATGTCGCGCGGCTTCAGATCGTTCTTGATCAGGTTGGTCAGGATGTCGACGAGTTGGGCCGGAAATTCCTTCAGCCGGCGGGGATCGTCAGAGGGCGGTGCCACCATGTGCAGCGGCTGCATGCCCACGACGCCGATGAACGTCTGCATCGTATTGTAGGTGAAGATGCCGCCGCAGCTTCCGATGCCGGGGCAGGAATGGCAGGCGATGTGATTGCGATGCTCTTCGTCGGGATGACCCGCGACCTGGTAGGCGCTGACGATGTCGAGGTTCTCGCCGGTCTTCGGATCCTTGCCGGGGTGGATCGAGCCGTCGGACATGATGACCGAGGGCTGATTGTGCTCGAGCAGCGCGGCCAGTGTGCCGACCGGCGGCTTGTCGCAGGCGACCACGGCGATGGTGCCGGCAAGGCCGGTCGCGCTCAGATGCTCGCACAGAGCATCGTTGGTGACTTCGCGACCGATCAGCGAATAGCGCATCTCGCGCGTGCCGTTGCGAATGCCGTCCGACGTCGCGATGGTGTATTCGGGCTGCACGAGGCGCAGCTTGAGCTGGCCCGGGCCTTTGCCGATGCGGCTCTTGAGCTCCTTATGAATCGCCTCGACCTTGTCGAGCACGCCCAGATAGCACTGGCTGTCGCCCTTCGTGCCGACCACGCCGACTGACGGTTCGTGGATCAGGTCGGGGTCGGTTCCCAGTTCGCGCGCGATCCCCAGGGTCTGCGACGAGCGGCCCGGGTGGCGGTCGATTAACACGATCTTTGAATTCTTCACTTGGGGCTCCTTCCACGGGCGCGGCGCGTTCAGTCAGCGAAAAGCGGATGCTCGGCCGACATTGTTATCAGAACGGCTTTTATTGCTCCGAACGGCCTCGCGAGGCAAGGGCGGGGCATGCGTCCCATTGCTGTAGATCAATAATGCGATTTCAAAGCCCGGCTAGTATCGGAGGACGCGGGCAGGATCGCTGCCTTGTGATGATAATGTTGACAGGCAACTTGGGCGCGAACGTGAGACGCGGCTGCCGGCTGCCCGCTGGCTGTGCGTGGGGACGGGCGCGGGGGGCGGCTCGCGGCCATCTGCCGCGTGGAGGAGGCGGCAAAGGCCCTAGGCGGATGTTCCTCCCGGCGGTCATCATGCGGGTTGATTTACCGAGCCACATGAAGAACCTGCCTGCCGCGCGATGACGTCACCAGCCTTGATCGACCTGGACCTGCGCGGGCTGGAAAGGCCATTCGTTCTGCTGGAGGATCGGCTGGCAGCTGAACCGCGGGCGATGCTGTATCGAAATCCGGTCGAGATCATTTCCTGTGATGAGATCGCCGACGTGGCGGGGGCGATGGCACGGCTGGAAGCTGCGCTCACCGATGGCCGGCATGTCGCCGGCTATATGGCCTACGAACTAGGCTACGCGTTCGAGCCACGGCTGCACGGCATGCTGCCGGCGCGATTGGACGGGCCGCTGCTGTGGTTCGGCGTGTTCGACGAGGACATCGCGCTTTCGGCGGATGCGCTGGATCAGCGGTTCGCTGCGATCGCCCCGCCACCACCGCTGCAGGACGTTGCGCTGGGTTTCGATGAGCCGACCTACACCGGCAAGGCGCGGCGCGTTCTCGATTATCTCAACGCTGGCGACATCTATCAGGCCAACCTGACGTTCCCGATCACATTCCGATATCCGGATGATCCGCTGGCACTCTACGCGGCCATGCGCGCCAGCCAGCCGGTGGCGCACGGCGGGCTCGTCGCGTTGCCGAATCGCACGATCATCTCGGTGTCGCCGGAGCTGTTCCTCAGCATCGACGGCGATCGCATGACGACGCGACCGATGAAGGGCACGCTGCCGCGCGGGTCGGACGCCGCCGCTGACCATGAAGCGATGGCAACCCTGACCCGCGATCCCAAGCAGCGCGCCGAAAACCTGATGATCGTCGATCTGCTGCGCAACGACCTATCCCGCGTCAGCGTGCCTGGCACGGTGCAAGTGCCTGCGCTGTTTTCGGTCGAGACCTACCCGACGCTACACACGCTGACCTCGACCATCACGGCAGAGCGTATTGCCGGGACCGGGCTGGCCGACACCATCGCTGCGGTGTTTCCCTGCGGGTCGATCACCGGGGCGCCAAAGCTGCGCGCCATGGAGATCATTCGTGAACTGGAACCCGAGGCGCGCGGTGTCTATACCGGCGCCATTGGTGCGTTCGCTCCGGACGGGTCTGGCGCGCTCAACGTCGCGATCCGCACCGCCACGCTGAACAGGGACGGGAACGGACGCTATTGTGTCGGCGGCGGCATCGTCGCCGACTCTTTGCCCGAGGGTGAATACCTGGAGTGCCAGTTGAAGGCCCGGGTGCTGACGGATCTCGCCGCAGACTACGGACTGATTGAAACGCTGCGCTGGTCGCGGGCGGATGGCCTCGTTCGCGGGGATATGCATCTCGACCGTCTTGAAAGGTCGGCGCGGGAGCTGGGTTTCCGCTTCGATCGCGCGGGTGTCGCGCAGGGCCTCAACGCGCATGCGGTCGCGGCGGCTGCAGCATCCGGTGGCGATTTACGCATGCGGGTGGAGCTGCGGCGCGATGGAGAGGCCATCATCACCAGCGGTGTGCCGGGGCCTGAGCCGGACCGGCCGCTGCGCGTGTGCGTGGCGTCGGTCCGCCTGGATGGCGGCGATCCTTTCCTGCGCCACAAGACGACGCGCCGCGATGTCTACGAGACGGCCTTCGCGACCGCGCATGCGCAAGGTTTCGATGAGGTCGTGTTTCTGAACCGACGCGGCCAGATCGCCGAGGCGTCGCGTAACACAGTATTCGTCGCGCGCGATGGCCGCTTGCTGACACCGCCGCTCAGCTCCGGGGTGCTGCCGGGCATCCTGCGTCAACAGCTTATTGAGAGCGGCGATGCCGTCGAAGCACCCCTGTCGCTGGACGATCTGCGTCGCCCCGAGCGGTGGGCGCTCGGCAACAGCCTACGCGGGCTGCGGCTGGCCGTGCTCGTTGATCGGGACTGATCGGCCTCCGCGCTCTGGGAATCCAGATATCGTTGATTTCGCGGCGCTTTTTGCTTTCGTGGGCGGAGCTGTCGTGAGAATGTTCCAAGGCGCGGCGCAAGTGCGCAAGATTTATGCTGTGGGGTCGCCTGCATGTACGACGAGATCGATCGCAAGATCCTCGACATCCTTCAAGTCGATGCCGACAAGCCGGTCGCCGAGATCGCGGCGGAGGTGGGGCTGTCGCAAACGCCATGCTGGCGGCGCATCCGGCGCATGGAAGAAGACAATCTTATCAAGAAGAAGGTCGTGCTGGTCGACCGCAAGCGCGCCAACGTGCCGATGACCGTGTTCATGTCCGTGCGGGCGCCACGTCACGCCGCGGACTGGCTGGAGGCTTTCCGCAGCCTGATCCGCAATACGCCGGAGATCGTCGAGGCTTACCGGCTGACCGGCGAAACCGACTATCTGCTACGCATCGTCGTGACCGACATCGATCATTACGACGAGGTCTATAACGGCATGATTTCAAAGCTCGAATTCTCAGACATGACGTCCTCCATCTCGATGGAGGAGATGAAGTTCACCACCGCAATCCCGACGCGCTACCTCGCAACCCGTAGCGGCAAGTGAAACGCGTCAGTAGGCTCTGGGGAGAGAGTTTGGCTGCTTTCTTCTAACTTGAGTGGTGTTTGTGTCGTGTTATTGCGCATTGATGGAAGTTGCCTGCGAAATTTCCTTCATATTTGATGGAGTTTGGAAGAAATATCCTGTCTCCACGTGATAAATCATGGGCCGCATTCCAATCTCGGATCGTGGACATGAGCGGCCTTTCTGAATTCCGGCGCAGCCTTGCTAAGCTTGACCTTATCGACGACCTCCGGAAGGGGTTGATCGGCGACAATATCGAATTCCCGACCGCCTTCGGTACCAAGACACTGCTCTATGCCGACTATGTCGCGTCCGGCCGCGCGTTACGGCAGGTCGAGACCTTCATCGCCGAGAAGGTTTTGCCGTTCTACGCCAACTCGCACACCGAGGCCTCGTTCTGCGGCGCTTACATGACTCGCATGCGCGAGGAAGCCCGCCACACCATCGGCGAGCTGGTCGGCGCGGGATCTGATTGTCATGTCATCTTTGCCGGTTCGGGCGCTACGGCGGGTTTCAATCGCATCGTGCGCCTGCTGGAGATCCCCGAACGCACGGCGGCCGGCGCGCGTATCGTCGTGCTGATCGGGCCATACGAACACCACTCGAATATCCTGCCCTGGCGTGAAAGCGGCGCGGAGGTCATCGAGATCGCCGAGAGCCCCGATGGCGGCGTTGATCTGCAAATGCTGGAAGCGGCGCTCAAGTCCGCCGCGGGTGCCGAACTGATCGTCGGCACTTTCTCGGCGGCCTCGAACGTCACGGGCATCATCACTGATCCTGATCCCGTGACACGGCTGCTGAAGCGGCACGGCGCGCTGGCGATCTGGGATTACGCCTGCGGCGCGCCATATCTGCCGATGGCGATGACGCCGTCGCCCGATTGCGCCAAGGACGCCATCGTGTTCTCGCCGCACAAGTTCCCCGGCGGCCCCGGCGCCTCTGGCGTGCTGGTCATTCGCGATACGGTCGTGCGCCGCGCCACACCGACGGCACCGGGCGGTGGTTCGGTCTCGTTCGTGTCGCCATGGGCGCACACCTACTCCAGCCGTGTTGAAATGCGCGAGGAAGCCGGAACACCGGATTGCCTTGGCGATATCCGCGCCGCGCTGGCCATGATGATCAAGGACGCCGTTGGTGTGGAGACGATCCTGGCGCGAGATGAAGAGTTGCGGCTCCGTGCGCTGGAAGCCTGGCGCGACGTGCCGCAAATTCACATTCTTGGCCAGCGGCCCCATGTTCACGCGCTGCCGATCTTCTCGTTCCAGATCCGCGATGACTCGGGCGCACCGGTTCATCATCAGCTCTTCACGCGCATGCTGAGTGACGTGCACGGCATTCAGGTGCGAGGCGGTTGTGCCTGCGCTGGACCCTACGCGCATCGGCTGCTCGCGATCGATGCGCCCTCCTCGCTGTCGCTGCAGGACAGGCTCCGGTCGGGTCACGAAACCGAAAAGCCGGGCTGGGTGCGGCTGAACTTCAGCTACCTGCACAGCGACGCGCAGGTCGAGAAGATCATCGCGTGCGTGACCGAGTTGGCGCGATCGGGTTCGAGGTGGGCGGCCGCCTATACGGTCGACAAGGCCACCGCGAGGTTCCGGCCGGACGCCGACGCTGTGCCGCTTGCGCTGGCGCAACCGGCCTAGCTGGCGCTCGCATTCAGGTGGCTACTATCCAATGAGCTTGGTTATCGCTCCTTCATGCGCGGTAGCAGGAAGGCCAGGATGCCGAGCGCCGGCAACCACGCGCAGATCTTGAAAACGGAAATGATGCCGATCTCGTCCGCGAGCAATCCGATTGCCGCGGCCGAGAGGCCGCCGAGCCCGAAGGCGAGGCCATAGAACAGCCCGCCGACGAGGCCGACGCGATGCGGCATCAAGTCGATCGCGTAGATGAGGATCGACGAGAAGGCGCTGGCCAGCACCAGGCTGACGATGACGCTGAGCGCGCCGGTCCAGAACAGGTTGGCGTAGGGCAGCATCAGCGCGAACGGCAGTGTGCCCAGGATCGATATCCAGATCACGCGCTGGCGTCCTATCCTGTCGCCGAGCATGCCGCCGGCAATGACGCCGAGCGCACCGACGGCGAGATAGACGAACAGCATGATCTGGGAGGTCTGCACGGTCACGCCGAAGCGTTCCATGAGGTAGAACGTATAATAGGATGTGAACGACGCGGCATATGCATGCTTCGACAGTAGCAGCACGATGAGGATCGTCATCGCAAACAGAATGTGGCCGCTCGACATCGGCGGCCCGGCGACCGGGGAGGATGCCTGCGACTTCGCGGCTGCGACCTGCGAGCGGCGCATCGCGGCATAGCGTGTCGCGGTCCATGACATCAGCACCATGGCCGTCAGGGCTACCAGCGAGGCCCAGGCCAGGCTCGCCTGTCCGCGTGGCATGACGATCATGGCCGCGAGCAGTGGCCCGATCGCGTAGCCGACGTGTCCGCCGATCTGGAAGATACCTTGCGCCAGACCCTGCTGGCCGGCCGCGGCGTGGCGGGCCATGCGCGTCGCTTCCGGATGGAAGACCGCGGAGCCCAGGCCGATCATCGCGGCAGATATGAGAATGGTTGAATAGTGTCCCGCGAAGGCCAAGCCGAGCAGGCCGGTCAGCGAGCAGGCCATGCCGGCAACCATCGCGTGAGGCCAGGGCCTGCGGTCGGTAATGAAGCCGAGCATTGGCTGCAGCAGCGAGGATGTCACCTGGAAGGCCAGCGTGATGAGCCCGATCTGCACGAAATCCAGCTGGTACGTCTCCTTGAAAAGAGGGTACAGCGCCGGGATCATCGACTGGATGAGGTCGTTGAGCATGTGCGCAGCGCTCAATGCGATCAGGATCGGCATCAGCGGGCGCTGCGATGTGGTTGCAATCGTGGCCATGGCAGGACCAATGGGCCCGCCCGGCGTACGCGTCAATCACCATCAAATCAGGATGGTGCATATCAGGTATTGAGGATCTGCATCCCTATCGGTGTGCAAAACGAAGGATCGGGCGCCGCGCGGCGTGAGAAAGCTACTCAGTAAACAGAAAGCCTCTCCACGACGCATGGACGCGGAGAGGCAAAAGGTTCGTTATCCGGTGTGATGTGGGATCGGCTTAGTTGCGTCCGCCGCCACGGCGTTCGCCGCCGCCGCGCCCGCGTCCACCGCGCTCGCCGCCACCGCGGCCCATGCTGCGGGCTTCACCGCCGCTGCGTCCACCGCGCATGCTCTGCTGAGGTCGCGCCTGACGCCGCTCAACGCGGTTGCCTCGGCGCTGTTCCGCGCGGTTGGCTCGGCGCTCAGTGCGGATGTTACGGTCTGGACGATTGGCGCGACGTTCGGCCCTGTTCGCGCGTCTTTCTTGACGCAGTTCTCGACGATCCCGATTGACGCGACGCTCATCGCGAAGTTCGCGCCGCCGCTCTACCCGTTCCTGGCGTTGTTCTACAGCACGCGCGTCACGGCGATCCCTACGGCGATCGGTGCGCTCGCCGCGGCGCTCATCGCGCCAATTACGATCCGGGCGGCGGTCGCCGCCGCGCCAAGCATGACGCCAACGATCACGGCGGTGATACCAAGACCGATCGCGATAATAGCTGCCCCAATACCTGTCTATCGAGAAGCCGATGATCGGCAAGCCGACTCGCGGGCCGTACTCGACCAGAGGCACGTAGCTCTGCTGATACATGGTTTGCAGATAGCTGCCATAAGCCCAGCCACGGATCCCGTCGAACGACGTGTCGCACCAATTAAAGTCCTCGATGCAGCCGTGCACCGTGACTTCGGCGTTACCTGGAATGACGTCAACAACTGGAAAATCCGTCGACGGTCCGGCGCGCAGATTGAGATCCGTTGTCGTCATCGCATTTTGCGCAGACGCAAGCGCCGGAAGGGCGGCACAACCGAGCACAACAATAGCCAGTTGTGTTGTGAATCGTCTCATCAAGTCCTCCGATGCTGGCAGATTAGCGTCGCGGAATGTTCTGCGCGCCATAAGATCCCGGTGCAGACGAATTGCACTGCAAACATTCCGTGTATGAACACAACGCAAGGTAACCGCGAGAGTTCCGGATTTTCTCAAATCACGGGCTCGCGCTCGCGTTATATAATAATCCTTCGGCGGAAGTTCAGCGTTTGGCAGTTACCCGAAATTGATTGTTGAGATAACCCATCGTGAAAGTGTGTGTCACGATAGGCGCAAAGTTCTCCGGCATTGCGGGATCGTGCAACGCAAGCTTGAAAGGTGTTCCGTCAACGCTGATGGAGGCGCGATAGGTGCCGAACGGAATACCGGTGACAACCAGTCCTTCCCCTGTATTGCGCACGGTTTTGACATAGGTTTTTTTCGTATCGACGTTGACCAGCGTCACGACTGCAGCGCTCAGGTCGGTGTAATCCATGATCGCGTTGCTGACGACAAATACGCCGCCATTCCCATACGGGAGATCGTCAGATTGCTCGATCATACGCGCGGTGAAGTTGCGCACGGCCCTATCGTTCGATGCAATCGGCGAGGCGTCGTCGGGCACGAGCGCGACATTCAGCTCCCGGTCGCCGTTGCGCAAACGTCGATAGGCATGGGCCGCATATTCGCCCGGAGGAAGGCTATCCATTCCTATTTCATAGCGTCCATCACGCTCTGTCACTGCGGTTGCCTTGATGCTCGCGCCATGGCGATGAAGCTGTTCCGCGCGGACGGACTGATATGTGATCTCGACGTGAACGCCGGCAAGCGGTTTCCCATCCTCGTCGACCGC
>JAEZBZ010000051.1 GCA_023412745.1 Pseudomonadota bacterium
TGGCTGGCGATCGTCGCCTACATGGTGCTGATGATCGGCAACGTGGTGCGCGGCCTCTAGCAAAGGGCCTTTACCCTCAGCCGACAGCGCTCCACACTAGCCACGCGCCCGATAGCAGCGAAACGACCGTGATGCCCCTGCGGAACCACGTCTCGCTGAGCGAACGTGCAAGCATCGCCCCCAATACAGTCGCCGCAATCACGGCCGGGCTCAGCAAGCCCACCAAGCTCCAGGTCTCGACGCTGATGCCTGACCAAAGCGCATGCATGACCGTGACGGCGATGTAGCAGAACGCGAAGAACGTCAGCGACAGCGCACGGCTTTCCAGTTTTTCCATGCGCCGCGCGGCGACATAGAGGATCAGTGGCGGCCCCGGCAGCACCAGAACCGAGGTCAGCGCGCCCGCCGCCATGCCGACGCTGGATGCAGCAGCCGGATGGGGCGGCCCCACCGACTTCAGCCAGCGATCGAGCAGCCCGGCATCGCGCACGATCAACAGCGCGGTAAACGCCAGCATGACGACACCGACCGTCAGCTTCAGCGTGTCGAGGCTAAGTGCAAGAAACAATGCCAAGCCCAACGGTATGCCGGCCAGGCTGCCGATGAGCATCAGCGTCAGCAGATCCCGCGGCGCCTTGCGCCATAGGCTCGGCACTAGCATCGCGCTTTGCACGACGTGGATCATGACGAGTAGTTGCATGGCCGCGCCGGACTGCATCGCGATCAGGAACACCGGAGCCGCCACCAGGGCGAATCCGAAGCCGATCGCAGCCTGGACGAAAGCTCCCGCAAACGCTGCAGCCATCATTGCCGCCAGCGGGAGCCACTCGACCATCATCCGCGTCCCGAGAAGATCAATCCGGCGCCGGCTGCAATCAGTGCAAAGCCGGCCAGATGCTTCCAGCCTAGCGGTTCACCCAGATAAAGAAACGAAAAGCCCGCAAATACGGCCAGCGTGATTGCCTCCTGCATCGTCTTCAGCTCGGCGGCCGAATAGACGCCGTGGCCGATCCGGTTCGCCGGTACGGCGAAGCAGTATTCGACGAAGGCTATCCCCCAGGACACAAGGATGACCAGCAATAACGGAGCCGATTTGTATTTGAGGTGGCCATACCAGGCCAAGGTCATGAACACGTTCGAGGCCAGCAAAAGCAGCAACGGGGCTACGTGAGGCCACGAGATTGACGCCGCAGGCATGATGCAAGCGATCCGCTATAGTGGAGGGCGCCCGGGAATTAGGGCCACGCGATGCCGTTGTCCAGCGACAAAGATTTGTTGCGATGCAGAAACTCCGCTAGCGACGCAAATCGCCGTCGGAGCCATTGCGGTTGGGCCCGGCGACGTCTATCACGGCCGCGCCATGACCCGTATCAAAGCCGATCTTCTGCTGCTTCTCGCCGCCGCCATCTGGGGCACGGCCTTCTATTTCCAGAAGACGGCGATGGAACACGTCGGCCCGTTCCTGTTCGTGGCGTCGCGCGCCGTTCTGGCGACCCTATGCTTGCTGCCGCTGGCCTTGCTCGAAGCGCGGCAAGCCAAGGTGCCGTGGTCCAACGGGCTGGTGCGCATCGGGATGCTGACCGGCCTCGCCTTCTTCGGCGCAGCGGCCGTGCAGCAGATCGGCATCGTCACCGCCACCGTCACCAACGCCGGCTTCCTGACCGCGCTTTATGTCATCGCGACACCGATCCTCGCATGGATCGCGTTTGGCCGGCCGCCGTCTCACCACGTCTGGATTGCGGTTGCCCTCGCCTTCGTCGGCGCCTGGTTTCTCGGCGGCGGCACGCTTGCCGGCTTTTCGGCCGGCGACGGCCTGATCGCCTTCTCAGCACTGATCTGGGCGACCCACATGCTGCTGACGGGCGCGGCGTCGCCCTATGCACGCCCCGTGGCCTTCACCGCCATGCAGTTTGCCGTCGTCGCCGTCTGTGCCGGCGCGGCCGCGATCATGCTGGAACCGATCAGGCTGGAAAGCCTCATCGCCGCCGCGCCCGCGATCCTGTTCGTCGGCATGCTGTCGAGTGCGCTGACCTTCACGCTGCTGGCCATCGCTATGAAGCACACGCCGCCAAGCGAAGCTGCCATCCTGGTCAGCATGGAAACGCTGTTCGCGGCCGCGGCCGGCTTCCTGCTGCTGGGAGAACGCCTGCCGCTGATCGGGTGGATCGGCGCGGGTCTGATGTTCGGCGCCACCCTGCTGGTGCAAATCGGCCCGATCATCGAGCGCCGGCGGCGCGCCCGCCAGGCCGCGCGGGAACCCGTATAAGAGCCTTTGACTATCAGCGCCGACCTGATACCTTCAACCTTATGGGGTAACATGGCAACATCGCGCGTTCGTGTTCCACCTCGCCGGCATGGCAATGTCGGCCATGCTTCTGTTCGTGCCTGGCGGACTCACAGCTTCGGCTGAGCCGAACCTGATGCAGCAGACCGATCCCCGTATCACACCCGTCAGGTCATCGATGGATGGGGTCGCGTTGTGCCGTGCCGCTGCCGTTTCCAGGGCCAGACCTACCGCCTGGGCGAAACCGTCTGCATGACGACGCACCTCGGCACGGTGCTGACCCGGTGCGAGTTGTACCTCAACAACACGTCTTGGATGCCGAGCACGCAAGCCTGCACCATCTCCGGCAGGCCAATGCCGCAGTTCGCCAGCCTGCCTCCACGCTGACCGCGCTCAGGCTACGTCTTGTCACGGCGCGGCGCGGGCTCGGCCCGTCCGCCAAGCAGCAACACCACGCACGAAAAGACCGCACCGCCGGCGCCCACCAGGAACGCGCTCGAATAGCCGTAGCGGTTGATCAGGAAGCCGAAGATCGGCGGCGTCACCGTGTAGACCAGGAACACGAAGAACGTCGTACCGGCCGCGGTTTCACTGACGGCGTTGGGTGGTGCCAGCCGCGCCGCCTCGCCCAGATACAGCCCATTCCAGGTCGCCACCGATATGCCGACGAACAGCGCGGCCAGGACCAGGAGTGGGGTGCCCAGGCCGGGACCGAGACCGGCCAGCAGCAGTGCAGCCGTCGCGGACCCTACAGACAATCCGATCAGGACCAGACGCGGAGAACCAATGCGGTCGGCGATGAGCCCAAACACGACGCGCCCCATGACACTGGCAGCCTGCAGCACGGCGAACAACGTGCCCGCCAGCGCCAGACCGTAGCCCAGCCCATCGTGCAGATAGATGACGAAGAAGGAGAACGTCGCGCTCTGCATCATCGAAAAGCCGACACAGGCCAGCGCCAGCCGGGTCAGTCCTGGTGCCAGGGCGAGCGCCTGGAACGGACGCCGCAAGTTCGTCGGATCGATGACATTGGCGAGCCGCAACGGTCGCAATCCGTTGGGCTCGTTGTAATCGCGCGGCGCCCATAGCAGCGGCAGCGACGACGCAATTCCAATTAGGACGATCGCCACCAGCGCAAGCCGCCAGCCGAACTGAGCAACCAGCCAGCCGCCGACCGCACCGGCGATCATGCCGCCCAGCGGCACTCCGGCCTGCCGTAACGAGAACAGCGTCGACCAGTATTCCTTCGGCGCATGATTGGCCATGATCTGGCTGCCGGCGGGCGTCGTCGTGGCGTAGCCAAATCCGAGCATCGTGGCGCCGAGCAGGACCAGGGGAAAGTTCGCGCTCATGATCAGCGCCGCCCCGATGGCGACGAGCACCACGCCCATCTGCAGCGTGCGCACCGGACCCAGCGCCGGCGTGATGCTGTGATTGGCAGTGTAGAACCAGATCGAGCCCAGCCCGACGGCGCCCGCAACCAGTCCAAACGCGGTCGGCTCGACGCCGCTTGCCTCCGTCAGCAGCGGCGCCATTACCGGCAGAAACAGGTGAAGCGAGGCCAAGCCGACAAGCGGCAGCAGCACCACGATCAGCGGCAGGACGAAACTCGGCATGTCGGCTTAGGGCTCCGCGCGGCAGGAACCGCCAGTGTTTCAGCGCCCGCCCCAAGGAACAAGCCCCCAGTCGTCATGGTGGCTATGTTCCTAGATCACCGCCCGCGTGACGCGATTGCGCGCGGTGCCCCTATAAAACCCGCGACGAGCCTGAGTGATCCGGACATTGGCAAACCAGCAACACTCGGCCGCCCCACATAAGCACAGCGACTATCGCGCCCGCAGACCCCATTCCATCAAGCCCCTCAAATCGGTCCCCGCGCGGCAGGCACTCGGCACCGCACCATCGTTCCTGGCCAGCAAGATACTCCGCCACAACCATTCGTCGTTGCGCGGCAACCACTTGCTTACGCTTCTGTCGACAGTGTCATCAAGTCGCTTGCCGAAAGTGCGGCGCACTCTTATAGACACCGCTTTAATGACCAGTTCCGATCACACCCCCGTTAGCTATTTCACGCGCCGTCATCTCTTGACTTGCGAGAGCCTGACCGCCGGTGAAATAATCGCCCTTCTCGATCTTGCCGACAAGGCCGCCGATATCAATCGGCAGGTCAACAAGAAGCGGGATATCCTGAGAGGGCGAACCCTCATTAATCTTTTCTTCGAGGCCTCCACGCGCACGCAAAGCTCGTTCGAGCTGGCAGGCAAGCGGATGGGCGCCGACGTCATGAACATGAACGTCTCGACCTCCTCGGTGCAGAAAGGCGAGACGCTGATCGACACCGCGATCACGCTGAACGCGATGCGGCCGGACATCATCGTGGTGCGGCATCATTCGGCCGGCGCGGTCGAGCTCCTGTCTCAGAAGGTCGATTGCTCGGTGATCAACGCCGGCGACGGTGCCCATCAGCACCCGACCCAGGCGCTGCTCGACGCACTGACCATCCGCCGCGCCAAGGGCCGCATCTCCGGCCTGACCATCGCGATCTGCGGCGACATCCTGCACTCCCGCGTAGCTCGCTCAAACATCAACGTGCTCAATACGATGGGCGCCCGCGTGCGCCTGATCGCGCCGTCGACGCTGCTGCCGGCCGAGCCGGAGCGCTTCGGCGCCGAGGTCTACACGGACATGTGGAAGGGCCTGGAAGGCTGCGACATCGTCATGATGCTGCGGCTGCAGCGCGAACGTATGCAGGGCTCGCTGGTGCCCTCCAGTCGCGAGTATTTCCATTATTACGGCCTGGATCACGAGAAGCTGGCGCGCGCCAAGCCTGACGCGCTGATCATGCATCCCGGCCCGATGAACCGCGGCGTCGAGATTGCCTCCACCATCGCCGACCATTCGCGCAGCGTCATCCGCGAGCAGGTCGAGATGGGCGTCGCCGTGCGCATGGCAGTGCTCGAAGCGCTCGCCCGCAACCTCCCCAACCATTGAGCGGAGGACACCCATGCGCTCCACGACCGAAGCTCAATCTGGCAATCTGACCGTCCTGATCAACGCCCGCGTCATCGACCCGGCCAGCAACCGCGACGAACCCGGCGGCGTGCTGATCGTCGATGGCAAGATCGCCGATATCGGCGGGCATCTGCGCCGCAACGCGCCGGAAGGCGCCGAAGTCATCGACTGCAAGGGCAACGTCCTGGCCCCCGGCCTGATCGACGTGCAGGTGTTCACCGGCGAGCCTGGCACGGAACACCGCGAAACACTGAAGACCGCCAGCCATGCGGCTGCGGCAGGCGGCGTGACCACCATCATCGTGATGCCGGACACCAACCCCGTGATCGATCAGGTCGCGCTGGTCGATTTCATCCAGCGCCGCGCCCGCGACAATGCCATCGTGCACGTGCACACCATGGCCGCGATGACCAAGGGCTTGGAAGGCAAGGAAATCACAGAGATCGGCCTGCTCAAGCGCGCCGGCGCGATCGCCTTCTCGAACGGCAAGAGCAGCGTGGTCAACAGCAAGATCATGCGCAACGCCCTGCTCTACGGCAAGGATCACGGCGCCCTCATCGTGCACCACACCGAGGACCCGTATCTGTCCGAGGGCACCTGCATGAACGCCGGCCACGTCGCCGCGCGGCTCGGCCTGCCCGGCGCGTCGAAGACGGCCGAAACCATCGTGCTGGATCGCGATATCCGGCTGGTCGAAATGACTGGCGGACGCTACCACGCGGCCACCATTTCCTGCCGCGAAAGCCTCGACATCATCCGCGCCGCCAAGGCCCGAAAGCTGCCGGTGACTTGCGGCGTGTCGATCAACCACCTGACGCTGAATGAGAACGACATCGGCCCATACCGGACATTCTTCAAGCTGCGCCCGCCGCTGCGTTCCGAAGAGGACCGCATGGCGCTGGTGCGTGCGCTCGGCAACGGCGAGATCGACGTTGTCGTGTCGAGCCATGATCCGCAGGACGAGGACGTCAAGCGGCGCCCGTTCGCCGAGGCCGCCGATGGCGCCATCGGCCTGGAAACGCTGCTGTCAGCAGCCCTGAGGCTGCACCACAGCGACGACATCAGCCTGATGATGCTGCTGAAGGCGATGACCATCAATCCGGCCAAGCTGCTGGGATTGCCCGCCGGCCAGCTCACCAAGGGCGCACCCGCCGATCTGGTGCTGTTCGATATGGGCCAGCCGTGGGTGGTGGATCGCGAGCAACTGCGCGCGCGCTCGAAGAACTCC
>JAEZBZ010000341.1 GCA_023412745.1 Pseudomonadota bacterium
CTCGTAGCCTGCTTCCACCGATGCCATTCCCATTCGTCCCCCGTGTTGGTTCCGTCACGCACCCAAGACCACGCGTACACTTAGATCCTGCGCGACGATCAGCAGCCCGTTCTGGTGATGGCTCGCCCTCCGGCGAGACCATGCCTACTCAGTTCTAGCTGCTGAGCAACGCGACCAAATCAGATGCGAGGCACGAGTCGCAAGCTCACCCTCCCATTGTCCACGGGCAAAGTGATGAGACTCAGGCAGAACAAGGAAAATCGCCCGAAAAGCACCGCATCTGTGGAGGGCCTGGGAACAACCTGTGGAGACGTATGTTTGGCGTCAGGTTGGGCGTGACGGCCGGTCGACTCAAGCCTGCGGCTTGAGCCGCGTCAGCTCTGCCTCAAGCGCCGCGATGCGCGCTTCGAGACGCTCGTTCTCTTCCCGCGCCAGAACCGCCATCGCCTTAATCGCCTCGAACTCGTCACGGCGTACGACGTCCATCTCGCGCAGCACGCGCTCGCCCTGCGCCTTCATCAGAGTCTCGAACTCGCGACGCGCGCCCTGGGCGGCACCCGCGGCGTCCGTCATCATCTTGGCGAGTTCATCAAAAATACGGTTGCTGGTCTGTGTCATGTGACAGCTCATCGGGTTGGAGCCGGGTTGGCCTATCTATGGGACCGGGAGAGCGACCACGCAAGCGCAGCAGAGCGTCGCCTTGACTTCCCGGCAGAGCTGCCGAACAAGGTTGACGCGGCCCGCAGGCCGCAGATCGCCCGGCGCCACAACGGAGAACTGGCTGGCCATGAGCCTACTCGCGACCATGCTCGCCATCCCATTTCCGAATATCGATCCGGTCGCCGTCCAGTTCGGCCCCATCTCCGTCAAATGGTACGGCCTTGCCTACATGGCGGGCCTACTGCTCGGCTGGATCTACATCCGCCGGCTGGTGCAGGACGCCAAGCTGTGGCCGGGCGGCGTGGCACCGTTCAAGGTCGAGAAATCCGACGACCTGCTATTCTTCATGACCATCGGCGTGGTGCTGGGCGGACGGCTCGGCTTCGTGTTGTTCTATGAACCCGGCTACTATCTCGCCAACCCGCTGCAGATCGTCCAGGTCTGGCGCGGCGGCATGGCGTTCCATGGCGCCCTGGTCGGCTGCGGGATCGCCATCTGGCTGTTCGCGCGGCGCAACGGTGTCTCGCCATGGTCGGCGATGGACATGTGCGCGGCCGCCGTTCCGATCGGCTTGTTCTTCGGCCGCATCGCCAACTTCATAAACGGCGAGTTGTTCGGCCGCCCGACCACGATGCCGTGGGGCATGGTGTTTCCCGAAGCGATGTACGAGTACGCCGCAATCGAGCCGACGCCGCGCCATCCAAGCCAACTGTACGAAGCCTTCTTCGAGGGGCTGGTGCTGTTCCTCGTCCTGCGCTGGATGACGCACAAGATGCGCGGGTTGGAAAGCCCGGGCCTCGTCACCGGCATGTTCCTGCTCGGCTATGGTCTCGCCCGCTCGTTCTGCGAGCTGCTCCGCCAGCCCGATACGATGCACAGCCTGACCGGCTCGCTACTGACGCCGGGCATCACCTATTCGATTCCGATGATCCTGCTCGGCATCTACTTCATCCGCACCGCACGGGTCCGGTCGGCGATCTGAGGTAAGCCAATGAGCGATCAGCCGACACCGTTGGCGCTGAAGCTCATCGATCGCATCCGTCGCGATGGGCCGCTGCCGATCGTCGACTACATGAATGCCTGCCTGCACGATCCTGCGGATGGCTACTACCGCACCATGCCGGCCATCGGCGCCGGCGGCGATTTCACCACCGCGCCGGAGATCAGCCAGGTCTTCGGTGAGCTGATCGGCATCTGGGCCGCGGTTGCGTGGCGGGCGATGGGCGCACCGGCCAGGTTCCGGCTTATCGAACTCGGCCCCGGCCGCGGCACGCTGATGGCTGATGCTCTGCGTGCTGCCCGCATCGTTCCGGGTCTTCTCGCCGCAGCCGATATTCATCTCGTCGATAGCAACCCGCTGCTGCGCGAGGCCCAGCGCACCACCCTCGCCCACGCACGCCACCTGCCGCCGGTCACATGGCATGACAGCCTGACGTCCGACATCGCGGGCAGTGAACCCGCGTTGATCATCGCCAACGAGTTCCTCGACGCGCTACCCATTCGCCAAATGGTGTTCATCGACGGCACATGGCGCGAACGCTGCGTGGCGCTCGACCAGACTGGTCGGTTCGAGATCGCACCTGGAGCCCCGGCCACGCCGGACACGCTGCCCACGGATCGTCCGCCGCGAGATGGCGATATCCTGGAAACGCGCCCGGCGCTGGATGAGGTCATTGCGATGCTGGCCCGCGCGGCCACCCCGCAGCCGATGGCGGCGCTGCTGATCGACTACGGCCACAACCAGAGCGGCTACGGCGATACACTGCAGGCCGTCAGGCGTCAGCAGCATGTGTCGATCTTTGACAGTCCCGGCCAGGCCGACCTCACGGCACACGTCGATTTCGCCGAGGTCAGCCGCCACGCTCGCGCCCATGGCCTCGCAGTCGATGGCCCAATCACGCAGTCGCACTTCCTGCTCGGCCTGGGACTTGGCGAGCGCACCGGCCAACTGCTGCAGACGGCCCGGCCGGACCAGGCAGGGCTGATCGAAGCCGGTGCGCGCCGCATCGCCGATCCGCTCGGCATGGGCGGACGCTTCAAGGTTGCATGCGCGCGCACGGCATCCATGCCGATGCTCCCACCCTTTGCCCAGCCAGACTGATCCGGAGATCCGAGCCATGCCCCTGGACGGCACCATCATCCACGCCGATTGCCTGAGCGACACCACCACCTCGGCCGCCGGCATCCGGCACGGCTTCTTCACCCGGCAGGGCGGCGTCTCGACCGGCATCTACGCGTCGCTGAATTGTGGCCTCGGCTCGCGCGACGACACCGCCAGCGTCACGATCAACCGCAGCCGTGTTGCATCCGCGCTCGATCACCCGGGTCGCGAAGTGCTGACGCTGTATCAGGTGCACAGTGCCACGGCGCTGATCGTCGATGCACCATTCGACGGAAAGCCGCCCCAGGCCGACGCGCTCGTCACCAACACGCCCGGCGTCATCATCGGAGCGCTGGCCGCCGATTGCACGCCCGTGCTGTTCGCCGATCCTCAAGCCGGCGTCGTCGCGGCGGCGCACGCAGGCTGGCGCGGCGCCTTCGGCGGCGTGCTGGAAGCCACCATCCGGGCCATGGAGGGGCTGGGCGCCGAGCCGCAGCGCATCCGTGCCGCAATCGGGCCTTGCATCAATCAGGCGGCCTACGAAGTCGGCCCGGAGTTCGAGGCGACCTTCCTGGAAGCCGATCCAGGCAACGCGCGCTTCTTCGCGCGGCTCGGCAGCGGCGATCGCCCCTACTTCGATTTACCAGGATTCATCTCTGCACGGCTTTCCCGTGCCGGCCTCGCTATGGTGGAGCAGAAGTCGAGCTGCACCTACGAAAACGAATCACTGTTCTTCAGTTATCGCCGTGGAACGCATCGGAATGAGCCTGATTATGGCCGCCAAATCTCCGCCATTGTCTTGGCTTAGCTCTCGTCCACAGAAAACGAACCGGCAAGACATGCTCTATGGGGGCATAGAGCGGTTTACAGCCGTAACCCATCTGGA
>JAEZBZ010000151.1 GCA_023412745.1 Pseudomonadota bacterium
TGGCTGGCGTGCTCGACAGCACCCGCTTCCGCCACTTCCTGGCCGATGAGCTCAAGGTCTCCGTCGAAGACGTCACCGCGTTCGTGCTCGGTGGCCATGGCGACGACATGGTACCGCTGGTCCGTTACTCGACGGTCGCCGGCATTCCGCTGCCGGATCTCGTCAAGATGCGCTGGATGACCCAGGAGCGTCTGGACCAGATGGTCGAGCGCACCCGCAAGGGCGGTGGCGAGATCGTGTCTCTGCTCAAGACCGGCTCGGCATTCTATGCACCGGCTTCGTCCGCGATCCAGATGGCGGAGAGCTTCCTCAAGGATAAGAAGCGCGTTCTGCCCTGCGCCGCCTTCCTCAATGGCGAGTATGGCGTGAAGGGCCTGTACGTCGGTGTGCCGGTTGTGGTCGGCGCTGGTGGCGTCGAGCGGATCGTCGAGATCGAGCTGAACGACGAGGAGAAGGCAATGTTCTCCAAGTCTCTGGACTCGGTGAAGGGGTTGGTTGACGCCTGCACCAAGATCGCGCCGCAGCTCGCATCCTGATAGGTTTTCCGGGGGGATAATCTCAGCCCAAAGAACAGGAGAACGGCATGAAGCGTAGTGCGTCAGCGGAATGGAAGGGCGGACTGAAGGATGGCAAAGGCGCCATCTCGACAGACAGCACCGTCCTTAACAACACGCAGTACTCGTTCGGAACTCGGTTCGAGAACGGCGTGGGAACCAATCCCGAAGAACTCATCGCCGCCGCACATGCCGGCTGCTTCTCGATGGCGCTGTCGGCTCAGCTCGGTAAGGCTGGGATGACGGCTGAGAGCATCAAGACCAAGGCAACCATCACGTTGGATCAGGTCGATGGCGGTTTCGCCATCACCGCTTCACATCTGGATGTGACGGTGAAGATCCCCGGCGCCGACAAGGCGGCTTTCGAGGCGGCCGCCAACGGCGCCAAGGAAGGCTGCCCGGTCTCCAAGGTTCTGAATGCCAAGATAACGATGGATGCGAAGCTGGAGGGCTGAGCATTCCGGTTCCCGCGGCGGCGCAGCGATGCGCCGCTACTGCTTTTACGTAGCGTGCCGGAGAAATCCGGCCTGAAACGACGGAAGTAAGAACGGCATGAGCAAGAAGTCTATCGCAGCCGCTCCTCTGAGCGCGGTCGGTCCCTATTCCCTGGCGCTGGACACGGGTTCAGTCGTGTATCTATCCGGCCAGGTTCATCTGGATGGCGCGACGGGCAAGCTGGTTGGTGACGATGTCGCTTCTCAGACGAAGCAGGCCCTGGAAAACCTCAAGCTGGTACTGAGCCAGGCTGGTCTGGGCTTCGAGCACGTCGTGAAGACGACCGTGTTCCTGACCGACATGGCCGACTTCGCCGAGATGAACGCGGTCTATAAGACCTATATGGTAGAGCCGTTCCCGGCGCGTTCGACTATACAGGTCGCCGGACTTCCCCTTGGCGCGCGTCTCGAGATCGAGGCCATCGCGCACCGCAACTAACGGCCGTTCCGGCACCGGCAGCTTTTCGCGCAGGACTTCCCATGAACATCCATGAATATCAGGCCAAAGAGCTCTATCGCCAGTATGGCGTGACCACGCCGAATGGCATTGCGGCGTTCACGGTGGAAGATGCCGTCAAGGCGGCTGAAAAGCTTCCCGGCCCGATCTGGGTGGTCAAGTCGCAGATCCATGCCGGTGGCCGCGGCAAGGGCAAGTTCAAGGAAGCTGCCGCCGGCGACAAAGGCGGCGTCCGGCTTGCCAAGTCGATCGACGAGGTTCGTCAGTTCGCCGAGCAGATGCTGGGCAACACGCTGGTCACCGTGCAGACCGGCCCCGCAGGCCGCGTCGTCAAGCGTCTGTACGTTGAGGACGGCTCGCAGATCGATCGCGAGCTGTATCTCTCGGCGCTGGTCGACCGCGCGACGAGCCGCATCTCGTTCATTGCGTCCCAGGCGGGCGGCATGGACATCGAGCAGGTGGCCCACGACACGCCGGAGAAGATCGTCACGCTGACAATCGATCCGGCTTCGGGCTATTTCCCGTTCCACGGCCGCAAGATCGCGTTCGCGCTCGGATTGACCGGTGATCAGGTTGGCCAATGCGTGAAGATGGTCGGAGAGCTCTGCCGGCTGTTTGTCGAGAAGGACATGAGCATGCTCGAGGTCAACCCGCTCGTGGTGACCAAGGATGGCAAGCTGATCTGCCTCGACGGCAAGATGGATTTCGATTCCAACGCACTCTACCGCCATAAGGACATCGTGGCGCTGCGCGACCTCGACGAAGAAGACCCGATGGAGGTCGAAGCGTCGAAGTTTGACCTCTCCTATGTCAAGCTCGATGGCACCATCGGCTGCATGGTCAACGGCGCCGGCCTCGCCATGGCGACTATGGATATCATCAAGCTCTATGGCGCGGAGCCGGCCAACTTCCTCGACGTCGGTGGCGGCGCCTCTAAGGAGAAGGTGCAGGCGGCGTTCAAGATCATCCTGTCCGATCCTGCCGTGAAGGGCATCCTGGTCAACATCTTCGGCGGCATCATGCGCTGCGACATCATCGCCGAGGGCGTCGTCGCGGCAGCCCGCGAGATGGACATCACGGTGCCGCTGGTCGTGCGCCTGGAAGGCACCAACGTTGAGCTGGGCAAGAAGATTCTGGCCGAATCCGGGCTCAAGATTGTGCCGGCCGACAACCTCGCGGATGCGGCCGAGAAGGTCACCGCCGAGGTCAAGAAGGCGGCCTGACGCTCCTGAAACAACAAAGCCCCTGGCCGATGGCCGGGGGCTATTGTTGTTCGTCAATTGCTGGCCCCGCTTCGATGCCGGGCGGGGCCGGTTCTAGACTTCCTTGACCGTTGTGCTCGGGCCGTTGGCCATCACGGATTTGATGCCGTTCTCCATGGCGGCGGCAGTCTTGTACATCTCGCTGCGACCGAGCGTCTGCCCGTTATCCTTCGACTTGAGCGAGAAGTAGGGGGACTGGTCCTTCGCGGTCTTGCGCTCGAAATTCCGGTCTTCGGTGGAATTCTTGCGCACTGACTCGATGCCGCTCTGCGCCGCTGCCTTCGACGAATACATTTCGCTGGTCAGAATGACTTCGTGATTAGCGGCCTTCAGGTTGAACATATACTGGTCGTTCGCCGCTTTCTTGAGCTCGTAGTAGCCGGGCATGATCCATCCTCACGCTTGCTGGACTCACCGCCGGACCCCACTGCGAGGCAGGGTGTCCGCCGACTGAGCTTTGTCTACCTTATCCGCGACATGGCTATGGTCAACGCCTGAGATTGCCCTCTATTGTTGAGAGCATAGGAATTCTCGAGCGCTCTACGGGACCGCTGACAGGAACAATTGAAGCATTTCTCTGCCCTCTCGACCATCGCCGCACTTGATCCCACGGCAATTCTGGTCAACAAGCACCAACTTAGGTGAGAACTGAGCACGGAAGGCAAGCATGGCCATCCTCGTCGACAAGAACACGAAAGTCATCTGCCAGGGCATTACTGGCAGCCAGGGCACGTTTCACACCAAGCAGGCGAAGGCCTATGGTACCCAGATCGTGGCTGGTGTGACGCCGGGCAAAGGTGGCGCCAAGCATCCGGATGCCGAGCTGGCCGATGTGCCTCTCTACAACACGGTAGCGGAAGCCAAAGCCAAGACAGGCGCAACCGCGACCTCGATTTACGTTCCGCCGCCGTTCGCGGCCGACGCCATTCTCGAAGCCATCGACGCCGAGGTCCCGCTGATCGTCTGCATCACCGAAGGCATTCCGGTGCTGGACATGGTCAAGGTGAAGCGGGCGCTGTCGGGTTCCTGGTCGCGGCTGATCGGGCCGAACTGTCCCGGCGTGTTGACGCCAGACGCCTGCAAGATCGGCATCATGCCGGGCAACATCTTCAGGAAGGGCAACGTCGGCATCGTTTCGCGCTCCGGCACGCTGACCTATGAAGCCGTCAAGCAGACCTCGGACGCGGGGCTTGGCCAGTCGACCGCGGTCGGCATCGGCGGTGATCCGGTCAAGGGCACGGAGTTCATCGACGTGTTGGAGATGTTCCTGGCGGATCCCGAGACTCATTCGATCATCATGATCGGTGAGATCGGTGGCTCGGCCGAGGAAGATGCTGCTGAGTTCATCAAGCGCGAGGCCGCCAAGGGCCGCAAGAAGCCGATGGCCGGCTTCATCGCGGGCGTTACAGCGCCTCCGGGCCGCCGTATGGGCCATGCCGGCGCCATCATTTCCGGTGGCAAGGGCAAGGCTGAGGACAAGCTCGAAGCCATGCGCTCGGCTGGTATCGCGATCGCTGATAGCCCTGCTGCACTTGGCACCACGTTGGCCAAAGTGCTCAAGGGTTAAGCAACACATCTACGTGAGCGCCGGACCTGAAACGTGGCAGCAACTATCACTGCCCTAAAAAGGCGCCGGCGCCTGTACTAAATCACGTGATGTGATACTAGGCGCCCCACAAGGGCGCTTTGTGTCGTTTGCGTATGCCACTCGCCCGCACCCGAACACTTCGACTGGGGTCCAATCCACCATGTCACGACAAGCGCTGAACGAAGCCTTCGCGCGGACTTCCTTCCTCGATGGCAGCAATGCCGCCTACATCGAAGAGATGCAGGCCCTGTACGATCAGAACCCCGGCGCCGTGAGCGACGAGTGGCGATTGTTCTTCCAAAGCCTGCAGGAAGGCCAGGGCCGCGAACGGGGCAATCCCGAACCGCAGGGCCCGTCCTGGGGCCGACCACTTTCCGAACTCGATCAGAACGGCAACTCCGAACTGGTTTCCGCTCTGACCGGCGACTATCAGGCCACTGAACAGCACATCCGCAACAAGATCCAGGCCCGCGCCCAGTCCGCGGGCTTTGATCTGTCGATGGCTGCTTCGCTGCGCGCCACGCAGGATTCCATCCGGGCGCTAATGCTGATCCGCGCTTATCGTGTGATGGGCCATCTGGTTGCCGATCTTGATCCGCTTGGCATCAACGAGCGCCGCCCGCACCGCGAACTGAAGCCGGTGACCTACGGCTTCACCGAAGCCGACCTCGACCGCCCGATCTTCATCGACAAGGTGCTCGGCCTGGAAACGGCAACGGTTCGCCAGATTCTGAAGATCCTGCGCGCCACCTATTGCCGCCAGATCGGCGTCGAGTTCATGCACATTACCTCGCCGACGCAGAAGGCGTGGATCCAGGAACGCATCGAGGGCGAGAACAAGGGCATCAGCTTCACCGTAGAGGGCCGCAAGGCGATCCTCAATAAGTTGATCGAAGCCGAGACGTTCGAGAAGTTCTCCGAGGTCAAGTACACCGGCACCAAGCGATTCGGCCTTGAAGGCGGCGTGTCGATGGTGCCGGCGCTGGAGCAGATCATCACGCGCGGCGGCCAGCTCGGCGTGAAGGAGATCGTGCTCGGCATGGCCCATCGCGGCCGCCTCAACGTGCTTGCCAACGTGATGGGCAAGCCGCATCGCGCCATCTTCAACGAGTTCAAGGGCGGATCCTTCAAGCCGGACGACGTCGAGGGCTCGGGCGACGTGAAGTACCACCTTGGTGCCTCGTCGGACCGTGCGTTCGACGGCAACAACGTGCATCTGTCGCTGACCGCCAACCCGTCGCATCTGGAGATCGTCGATCCAGTTGTGCTCGGCAAGGTGCGGGCCAAGCAGGACCAGCGCAATTGCCCGCCGGATGATCGCACGTCGGTGATGCCGCTGCTAATCCATGGCGACGCGGCCTTTGCGGGCCAGGGCGTGGTGGCGGAATGCTTCGGCCTGTCGGGCCTGAAGGGGCACCGCACCGGCGGCTCGATCCACTTCGTGATCAACAACCAGATCGGCTTCACCACCAATCCGCGCCTGTCGCGCTCGTCTCCGTACTGCACGGATGTCGCGAAGATGGTCGAAGCGCCGATCTTCCACGTCAACGGCGACTATCCGGAAGCCGTGGTGCACGTTGCAAAGATCGCGACCGAGTTCCGGCAGAAATTCCAGAAGCCGGTCGTGATCGACATGATCTGCTATCGTCGCCACGGTCACAACGAAAGCGACGAGCCGGCGTTCACGCAGCCGCTGATGTACAAGAAGATCCGGTCGCATCCGACCACGCTGTCAATCTACTCCAAGCGGTTGGTCGATGAGGGCGTCGTCACGGAGGCCGAGGTCGACGAGATGCGCAACCGCTTCCGCGGGCATCTGGACGAGGAATTCGCAGCCTCCGACGCGTTCCGCCCGAACAAGGCGGACTGGCTGGATGGCCGTTGGGCCGGTCTCGGCCAAGCCGATGACGAGGCCCGCCGGGGTAATACCGGCGTCGAACTCGACACTCTGAAAGAAATCGGGCGCCGCATCACGACGGTTCCGGCCGACTTCACCGCGCACAAGACCGTCCAGCGCTTGCTGGAACGTCGCCGGGACATGGTCGAGTCGGGCCAGGGTGTCGACTGGGCGATGGCCGAGAGCCTGGCGTTCGGATCTCTGGTCAAGGAGCGCTTTCCTGTCCGCCTATCGGGCCAGGACGTCGAGCGAGGTACCTTCTCACAGCGGCATTCAGTGCTGATTGACCAGGAAACAGAGCGCCGCTACACGCCGCTGAAGTACGTCTCGCCGGATCAGGGCAAGTTCGAGGTCATCAACTCGATGCTCTCGGAAGAGGCCGTGCTCGGCTTCGAGTATGGCTACAGCTTGTCCGAGCCGATGACTCTGGTCATGTGGGAGGCGCAGTTCGGTGACTTCGCCAACGGTGCCCAGGTCGTCATCGACCAGTTCATCTCGTCGGGCGAGCGCAAGTGGCTGCGCATGTCGGGCCTCGTGATGCTGCTGCCGCATGGCTATGAAGGCCAGGGACCGGAGCACTCCTCCGCCCGCCTTGAGCGCTATCTGCAGAACTCCGCCGAGGACAATTGGCAGATCGCCAACTGCACGACGCCGGCCAACTACTTCCACGTGCTACGCCGCCAGTTGCTGCGCAAGGTACGCAAGCCGCTGGTGCTGATGACGCCGAAGTCGCTGCTTCGTCATAAGCGCGTCGTCTCGCGGCTGAATGAATTCGGGCCGGGCACCAGCTTCCACCGTGTGTTGTGGGATAGTGCCGACAAGCGCCATGAAGGCTACGACGCCTCGACGGTGACTTTGAAGGAAGACAGCAAGATCCGCCGCGTCGTGCTGTGTAGCGGCAAGGTCTACTACGATCTTTACGAAACGCGCGCGCAACTCGGCATCGACGATGTCTATCTGCTGCGTCTGGAACAGCTCTACCCGTTCCCGGCGCGCGCAGTGATGGCTGAACTGGAACGGTTCCGCGACGCGGAGATCGTTTGGTGCCAGGAGGAACCGCGCAATATGGGCGCGTGGAGCTTCGTCGAGCCGAACCTCGAATGGGTGCTCCAGCACGTTGAAGCCAAGCACCGCAGGCCGCGTTACGCGGGGCGTGCGGCTGCAGCATCGACCGCCACCGGACAGCTCTCGCGTCACACGCAGGAGCAGAAGGAATTGGTGGACGAGGCACTGAAGTGATGATGATGAGCAGCGGTCACGGGACCGTCTGATGACTGGGGCTGGGAGATAATGGCAATCGAGATTCGCGTGCCCTCGTTGGGCGAGAGCGTGACCGAGGCGACGGTCGGGCAGTGGTTCAAGAAGCCGGGCGATGCGGTGAAGGTCGACGAGCCGCTGTGCGAGCTGGAAACCGATAAGGTCACAGTTGAAGTTCCGGCGCCGGCCGCTGGCGTACTGGGCGAGATCCAGGTGGCGCAGGGTGAGACGGTGGCCGTCGGCGCCATTCTCGGCAGTATCAAGGAAGGTGCTGCTGGCGAAGCCGCGCCGTCCGCCAAGGCGGCTCCGGCCAAGGCGCCCGCGAAGGCTGCGCCTGCTGCGGCAGCGGCTCCCGCCGCGAAGGGATCGGACATGCCGCCCTCGCCGGCTGCGCGCAAAGTTTTGGAAGAAAAGGGCGTCAACGCCGATCAGGTGGCTGGATCGGGCCGCCGCGGGCAGGTTCTGAAGCAGGACGCGATGGCCGCATCGGCGCCCGCTCCGGCTCCCGCCGCGCCGCCGCCAGTTGCTTATCAAGCACCGGTTCCGGTGCCCTCCACGCAGATGCGTGCGCCATCGGCCCCGAATGACAGCGCGCGTGAAGAGCGCGTTAAGATGACCCGTTTGCGCCAGACCATCGCGCGCCGGCTGAAGGATGCGCAGAACACCGCCGCCATGCTGACGACGTTCAACGACGTCGACATGGGTGCGGTGATGAAGCTGCGCTCGCAGTACAAGGATCTTTTCGAGAAGCGCCACGGCATTAAGCTGGGCTTCATGGGCTTCTTCGTGAAGGCCTGCATCCAGGCGCTGCGCGAGATCCCGGCCGTAAATGCCGAGATCGACGGCACGGATATCATCTACAAGAATTACTATCACATCGGCGTCGCGGTCAGCACGGAGAAGGGCCTCGTGGTGCCGGTCGTGCGTGAAGCCGACCGCATGTCGCTGGCCGAGATCGAGGCGCAGATCTCCGACTTCGGCCGCCGTGCGCGCGATGGCCGTCTCAGCATCGAGGAGATGCAGGGCGGTACGTTCTCGATCACCAACGGTGGCGTGTTCGGCTCGCTGATGTCGACGCCGATCCTCAATGCGCCGCAGTCTGGCATCCTCGGCATGCACCGCATCGAGGAGCGCCCAGTGGTGCGCGATGGCG
>JAEZBZ010000311.1 GCA_023412745.1 Pseudomonadota bacterium
CGTCAGGCGTCATGTCCATGATGCCGGCCCACTGCCGGAGGATGCGGATCCGCGACAGCGCCGGGAGCATCGCAAGGCCTTCGGAGATCACGGCCTCCGCCGTCGGCAGCGAGCCGCGCTGGGAGTAGGAATTGTAGCCGTCGAGATCGCCGCCGAACACCAAGCCGCCCTTGTCCGACTGGCTGATATAGAAGTGGCCAGCGCCGAACGTGACGACGGTGTCGATCAGCGGCTTGATCGCCTCGCTGACGAACGCCTGAAGCAGATGGCTCTCGATCGGCAGCCGGATGCCGGCCATAGCGGCGACCTGCGAGGTGTGGCCGGCGACTGCGATGCCGATCTTGCGGGCGCCGATGAAGCCGCGCGTGGTATCGACGCCGGTAACGCGTCCGCCCTCACGGCGAATGCCGGTGACTTCACAATGCTGGATGATGTCGACGCCCCGCGAGGCGGCGGCGCGCGCGAAGCCCCAGGCGACAGCATCGTGGCGGGCGGTGCCGCCGCGTGGCTGCAGCAATCCGCCGTAGACCGGGAAGCGCGCATTGTCCATGTCGAGGATCGGCACCATCTTGCGTACCTGCTCGCGGTCGAGCAGTTCGGCGTCGATACCATTGAGGCGCATGGAGTTTCCGCGCCGGGCGGCGACGTCGCGCTGGCTGTCCGAATGGAACAGGTTGAGCACGCCGCGCTGGCTCATCATGACGTTGTAGTTGAGGTCGCGTTCCAGGCCTTCCCACAGCTTCAGCGACTTCTCGTAAAAGCGGTTGTTCTCAGGGAACAGGTAGTTGGAGCGGACGATCGTGGTATTACGGCCGACGTTGCCGAGCCCGATCGGACCCTTCTCGATCACCGCGACGTTGGTGATGCCGTGCTCTTTGGCTAGGTAGTGGGCGCTGGCAAGGCCATGACCGCCACCACCGATAATGATGACATCGTAGCTGGATTTCGGCGAAGGGTTGGGCCAGGCGCGCGACCATCGCTGATGGCCGCTCAAGCCTTCCTTGAACAAACGAAAACCCGAATACCGATCCATGACCCCGCGCGTACCCACTCCCGCCCCGTGCTCTGGGACGAACTTACCCTGTGCCCTCTACGTTAAAGCACCGCAGTCCGGCCGCACAAGCCACGCGGCACGTCGGCGCAGCAGGCGCTTTTATCAGGGTTTACGATCCGGGTGTGTCCGCTAACCCTACATAATTCTCCGCCAGTGCGGTTTGTGCGGCGCGGGATTGGACCAGATAGTCAAATTCGGCGCGCTGCAGGCGGCGGGAGAAGCCGTCGGTATCGGGAAAGCGATGCAACAAGGTGGTCATCCACCAGGAGAAGCGTTCGGCCTTCCACACCCGATCCAGGCACTCAGCCGAATAGGCAACCAGCAGATCCGTGCGCTGCTGTTTATAGAAGGCGGTCAGGGCGCGGGCGAGACGTCCGACATCAGCGGCCGCTAGGTTCAGGCCCTTGGCGCCGGTTGGCGGCACGATATGCGCGGCGTCGCCGGCCAGGAACAGGCGTTGGTAACGCATCGGCTCGGCAACGAAGCTACGCAGCGGCGCGATGCTCTTTTCTATCGATGGGCCGGCGGTGACATGCGGGGCAGCGTCGGGACCGAGCCGCTGCTTGACCTCCGTCCAGAAGCGGTCGTCGGGCCAGTTTTCCAGCCGGATGGTTAGCGAGCACTGGATATAATAGCGGCTGCGGGTCGGCGTGCGCATGCTGGCCAGCGCGAAGCCGTCGGCGTGGCTGGCATAGATCAGTTCGTCCGAGCACGGTTTGACGTCGGCCAGCACGCCGAGCCAGCCGAACGGGTAGGTACGCTCGAAGGTCTGCAGCACGGACGCCGGGATGAGTGTGCGGCTGACCCCATGGAAGCCGTCGCAGCCGGCCACGTAATCGCACTCGAGCGTCGCCTCGTGATCCTCGTGGCGGTAGACGATGCGGGGACGTGCGCTATCCAGACTGTCGACCGCGACGATTTCGGCATCATAGAGCGTTGCGCCGCCTTCGCCTGAGCGGGCGGCCATCAGGTCGCGGGTCATCTCGGTCTGGCCATAGACCATGACGGAGCTGTCGGTCAGGCTGGCTAGGTCGAGATGCAACCGGCGGTCATCGAAGTGGATCGCGAAGCCGTGATGGACAAGGCCCTCCCGGCGCATGCGGTCCGCGCAGTCGGCTTGTTCCAGCAGCGAGACGGTGCCGCGTTCCAGGACGCCGGCGCGGACGCGGCCGAGCACATGTTCAGCGCTGCGCCGTTCGAGCACGACGCTTTCGATACCATGGCGTGACAGCAGGCGCGCCAGCAGCAGCCCCGCCGGTCCTGCGCCGATAATTCCCACCTGCGTCCGCATCACCGAGCCTCGTGGCGGTGCCTGTTGGTGCGCCAGAGTGGCGGGAAATCAGCCGTCTTGGAAGTGCTGCTAAGGTTTATATCGCCCACGATTTTACCATCCGAAGGCATTCGCGTGTGGTTTCAGGGCAATAGGCAAACGATTTCCTTGGCAAAGCCATAATTAACGGGACATTAACAGGCGGGGGGCTAAGCGATCCCAGCGAGAGACGGTCGGCAACGGCCGCTTCATCATTGCCAGTAGTCTCGTCCGGGAGTGGTGTTGCGTATGAGTCCGGATTTCCTGCCATTGGCAGCAGCAGTGTCGCGTTCCACAGGGCGCGCGAACGACACGGCTGGCGGATACAGCAACGCTACGAATTCCGACATCTCGAACAGTTTGTGCTGTGAACGCCGGTGGGTGGGGAGACCTGCACCGGAGCGACCGTTCGCGGCCTCGCTGCTGTCAGACGCAGTGCGACGGTATCCAAGAGGGGCAGAATCTCATGACGAACATCCACGTCTTGCCGCAGTCGCTTCCCGTCGAGATCGAACAGCCGCTGGAAGCTGAAAAGGTGCTGGCGCCGACCAGCGAAGTCGGTACCGAACCGCTCCGCTTCCCCGTAGCCGCGCCTGAGCCGGAGCCCGTCGGCGCCGCGCTGGAAGAAATCCGCGCCGACCTGATGCGCCACGGTGACCGGCTGGCCGGATTGCTCGCCGATCCCGGCGCGACGTTCGTGCGGGATGCGCTGCGGGTGCTGGAAAACCAGGTTTGCCGTATTGCGGTGATCGGGCAGGTGAAGGGCGGCCAGAGCGCGTTCGTCGGGGCTTTCGTCGAGCAGCCTGATGTCCTGCCGCAGCACATCAGTCCGTGGAGTACGGCGGTTACCCGCCTGCACTTCGGTGTCGCATCGGCGCCGGAGGGCATCGCCGCGGAGGTGCAGCTCTTTGAGGGTGTCGAATGGCAGCGGCTGGCGGCTGGCTCCGGCCGCGTCCGTGAATTGACTACGCAACTCGTGCCCGGATTTGAGCCGGATCTGCTGGGGCGGCACCTGGACGCCATGCAGCAGCGCGCCGAACAGCGCTTCGGAGGTACGTTCCAGGAGCTTCTGGGCGCCAAGCATGCGCACGCGACCGTTTCCCTCGACGTGCTCGCCCGCTATCTGGGCCCCGGTTCCAGTGGCGCGACTGTGGGAGAGGGTCCCGGCCAGTTCGCCGATATCACCCGCACGGTCGATCTCTACTGCAAGGGCGGCCCGTTCCGCTTCCCGGTCAGTGTGATCGTGATGCCGGGCATCAACGATCCGTTCCTGGTGCGCGATGAAATCACCCGGCACCACATCGAAGCCGCGGATATCTATGTTATGGTCCTCAGCGCGCGTCAGCCGCTCAGCTCCACCGATCTTGCCGTTCTGCGCATCCTGCGCGGACTGCACAAGGAGCGGCTGGTTGTGTTCATCGACCACATCGATGAGCTGCGCGATACGGTGGGCGAGACCCGCGATATCATTGCGCGCGTACGCCAGACGCTGGCGCGCGAATTCCCGGCGACTGAGATTCCGGTCGTGGTCGGTAGTGCGCGCTGGGCCAACCAGGCGCTCGCCGCGGACACGCTCGATGTGCGCCAAGTGCTGACGCCAGGCCTGCTGGCCTACGCCAAGCAGAAGGGTGCAATGCGCCCCGTTGAGGTTAAGGGCCAGCCCCATGGCGCCGCCTCGGAGGATTTATCAGGTAGCCAGCTCGCGCGCGCGCTGTCGGTTTGCTCGGGCTATCCAGAGCTGCATCGCACCCTGACCGGGGTACTCCAGCAGAGCCACAGCGCGCATCTGGTTCGCCAGATTGCCGCTTATTTCGCGGAGTTGGCCCAGATCAACGAGGGCACGGTGCGCGAGGACATGGCCAAGCACGCAGCGTCCACGGAAAGCGACACGCAGGTGAATGCGGAGTCGGAGCGCGAACTGCAGCATGTGCAAGGCGAACTGGCGCGTATCCAGGCGGTTGCATCGGAGCTGGAGCGCAAGCTGGCCGGATTGCAGAACCTGATGGGCGAGGTCGTTGCGGCGCAACGCAGCCACCTGTATCGCGAATTGGCCAGCATTCTGGATGGCTTTGCGCGGCGCGAGGGCGACAGCCTGGTGCTGGCGTTTGCCGATGGCCGGGCGCGGCGCAACTGGCGCTGCGATTGCACGCAACTGCGGACGCTGGTTGCCGCCGAAGTAGCGCGCGCCGACGAAATAGCCGAGGCGCGGCTTGCTGCCAGCGAGTTCAATGTGTTCCCGGCGCTGCGCGAATCCATGTTGCGGCTGTATCCGGATGCCGCGCTGCCCGAAGTTCCGGCGCTGTGTTCCGATATCGTGCAAGCCGCGACTCCGGTTGCGACGCCGATCGGCGACACCATCACGATCGACCTCGGCGCCTCCGGCCCGCTGGTCGGTTGGGCGCGCAGTAAATTGCCGGTGGAGCATGCCGGTGAGCTGGAGCGGCTGCTGGTTCAGGAGCTGATGCCCGCGATCGACGAAGTGACGAGGCTGGCAACCAGCGAGCTGCAGCGGCGCGTTTCGGTGATGTCGGAGCGTTCGACGGCGATTTCCGTCGCCGTGATCGAGGCTTTGCGCAAGCGGAGTGAAGGTTTCATCAACCGCGCCAAGGAATTGCTCGACGCGCGGGAAAGCCGGCCGGCGGAAGAAATGGCGCAGGCTGAGCGGCTGAACGCGATGCGCGAGAGGCTTGCTGTTGCCGAAGCGCTGAGCCGCAGGCTTTCAGACCTCAACGCGCGCTGCGAGGAGACGGTCGGCTGAGCGTTCATCGCCGCTGATCAAGCCAATTGCCACGACCTGAAGCGCCCGCGGAGAAATCCGCGGGCGATTTGCTTTGTGCAGCTGGCTGGCGATAGCCGGGTTTGCCGCGCGTGACAGCGCATTTCACGAAAACCGCCGCGTTCGGTCAACTGGCCCATGCGGGGGCCATTGACAACTGAATTGCCCGGCCTCATGTTTGTTGCAGTTGAGAATTAGTTGCAACTAGATGAGGGGCTAGCTGGTGGTGGGATCCGGACGGCGTCGTTTTGGTAGCGCGAATGTTTCGCATGGCGGGGATCTATCGGTTGGGCAGCGGTTGTTACTGTGGACCGTCACTGTCTTTGGCGTCGGCCTCCTGATGCTGGCTCAGGCGTTCGCCCAGCCCCCCGCGGCGCCCACGGACCATCGAGGGGGAAAGCCGCTACGCGTGGTGACGACATTTACTGTCATCCAGGACATTGCCCAGAACGTCGCCGGTACGGCCGCGATCGTCGAAAGCATCACCAAGCCCGGTGCTGAGATCCACGATTACCAGCCAACGCCGCTTGATATCGTGAAGGCGCAGTCGGCCGATCTCGTGCTGTGGAATGGCATGAACCTGGAGCGCTGGTTCGAGCGCTTCTTCGAAAACGTGAAGGACGTCCCGAGTGCGATCGTGACGGACGGCGTGGAGCCGATAGGCATCAAGGAAGGGCCCTATACCGGCAAGCCCAATCCGCACGCCTGGATGTCTCCGGCCAATGCGCTGATCTATGTGGAAAACATCCGCAAGGCGTTGAGCGAACTCGATCCGGCCAATGCCGAAACCTATCGCCGCAATGCCGAGGCCTACGCGGCCGAAATCAAGGCCGTTGACGAACCCCTGCGGCAGAAGTTTTCCGCGCTGCCCGACCAGCGTCGCTGGCTTGTCACCAGCGAGGGTGCGTTCAGCTATCTCGCGCGCGATTATGGTCTGCGCGAGCTGTATCTCTGGCCGATCAACGCGGAGCAGCAGGGAACACCGCAGCAGGTGCGCCGCGTCATCGATCAGGTGCGCAAGAACAAGATCCCGGTCGTATTCAGCGAAAGCACGATTTCTGACAAGCCGGCGCGTCAGGTCGCCAGTGAGACCGGCGCGCGTTACGGCGGCGTGCTGTACGTCGACTCGCTGAGCGACGACCGCGGGCCAGTACCGACCTACCTGAAGTTGCTGGAAGTCACGGTAGCGACAATCGCCAACGGTTTCGGGGCCTGATTACCCATGCTCGCGCCAGCCAACCCGGAAGCATCTCCCGACCTCGTCGCCAGTCTCGATGTACGCGACGTAACAGTCACGTATCCAAACGGGCACACAGCTTTGCGTAACGCCGGGTTTCGACTGGGCTCGGGCACGATCTGCGGCCTGGTCGGCGTCAACGGCAGCGGCAAGTCTACGTTGTTCAAGGCAATCATGGGGTTCGTGCGTCCGTCCGCGGGCGAGGTGCGCATCTGCGGGCTCAGCGTATCGGAAGCGCTCAAACGCAAGACGGTTGCCTATGTTCCCCAGAGCGAGGAGGTCGACTGGAACTT
>JAEZBZ010000316.1 GCA_023412745.1 Pseudomonadota bacterium
GCATGGGGCCGAAAGCGTTTGAACAGGCGGCGGGATTTCTTCGCATCATGAATGGCAAAAACCCTCTAGACGCGTCGGCGGTGCATCCAGAGGCCTATGAGGTCGTCGAGAAGATCGCCGCTTCTACCAATCGGTCATTAAAAGATCTGATCGGCGATTCCGCATTTCTGAGGACGGTGAAGGTTGCGCAATTTGCCGACGATAAATTCGGCATTCCGACGGTCAAGGATATCGTTTCGGAATTGGAGAAACCCGGGCGCGATCCGCGGCCGGAATTTAAAACCGCAACGTTCATGGAGGGCGTCGAGAAGATCTCCGACCTGAAGCCCGGCATGCAGCTTGAAGGTGTGGTGACCAATGTCACGGCATTCGGCGCGTTCGTCGATATCGGCGTACACCAGGACGGGCTGGTGCATATTTCCGAGCTGGCGGATCGTTTCGTAAAAGATCCGCGCGAAGTCGTGAAGGCCGGTGACGTGGTGCGGGTGCGTGTCAAGGACGTCGATGAAGGCCGCAAGCGCATCGCGTTGACGATGAAGTCCGGCGCGGTAGATCGGTCTGGTGATGCTGGCGGATTCTCCAGCAGCAGTGGATCCGCCCGCGATCACAAGCCGGTGCGGCAGGCGCCGGAAGCGGCAGGCGAAAGCGCGCTGGCCGCAGCTTTGCGGCGCGCGCAGAGCCGCAATTGATGGAAACGGCGGGGCAGGCACGCATGCAAATCTACGTTGACGCGGATGCCTGCCCGGTCAAGGATGAGGTCATGCGCGTAGCCGAGCGCCACGGGCTGCCAGTGCATTTCGTTGCCAACGCATGGATGCGATTGCCGGTTGGCCCCTTAGCGCAACGGGTTGTCGTTGCGGAGGGCGCGGACGCTGCAGACAACTGGATCGCCGAGCGCATTACGCGCGACGATATCGCCATTACCGCCGATATTCCGCTCGCCTCGTGCTGTCTGAAGGCCGGGGCGCAGGCTATTGGTCCGACCGGCAAACCGTTCACCGACGCCAGTATTGGCATGGCACTAGCCATGCGCGATCTGTCGGCGCATTTGCGCGAAACAGGAGAAAGCAAGGGCTATAACGCGAGCTTTACGAAGCGCGATCGCTCTCGCTTTCTCGAAGCATTAGAGGAGGCCGTCCAGCGCGCCCGCCGCCGGTCCGGTTAACCCAATCCGAATGGTAGCAATTCAGTTTTCGGAAAGATTCCGTTATCTGATCAGTGACGGACATCGGAGCCATCTATGTTACGCGCAATCTTTTTGAGTGTCGGAGTTATCGTTTACGCATTCGTCGCCAACGCACAAGCGGCTCAAGCGCAAGGATTGCCGCAAAGATTTCTCGGAGTCTGGCAGGTCATAGAAAACCAAACCACTCCATGCAGGAAGTCTGACTGGGATTCCAATCCCGATGATACGCATGTGCACGTCAGCGCGCGCGAATTCAACACCGGGGAATCATACTGCCGCATATCGTCCGTAAGAAAAGGCAAGAACGATAGCGACTATTCCGCCGTTCGTCTGAAACTGTCGTGCTCAGGCGAGGGGGAGTCCTGGGAGGTAACAGGGATCTGGCAAGTCACAGAACTAAGTGGCCAGAAAATTCTGCTCGCCGCTGCATCGAGCAGGTACGGCGCGCACATCACGACATATAGGTGGTGCCCATAGTCGGCTCGCCATTCGTCGATTGCCAATGGCTGATGGCGTCCTCGACCGTGGACGCATAACGCACGTCCGGCTTCCGCAGCCCTGATAACAGCAGCACGCGGCGCACGTTCCTGGCTGTTCCGGCGAAATACACCTTGGTTCCCGAAGCCCGCAGCTTGCGCACGAACGCCTCCAGCGCCTTCGCGGCGGTGCTATCCACGATCGGAACATCCGAGAAATCGAGCACGAACACGCTTGGGTGAGTGCCGATGCGATCGAGTACGCTGGATACGGTGGCCGTCGCACCAAAGAAGAACGCGCCGGAGATGCGATAGACCACGATCTCGCCGTTCTGCTGCATGTGATAGGCTGGGCGCCCTGTGTCGGCTACATCTTCCGGGACCACTTGGCTGCCCGTCGCGACCTCGATGGCTTCGGCCATTCGATGCAGGAACAGGAACGCGCCGAGCGTCACGCCGACGCTGATAGCGACAACCAGATCGACGAAGATGGTCAGCAGGAATGTGGCCAGCAACACCGTGGCGTCACCCCAGGACGACCGCAGCAGCCGCCAGAATTCGTGCCGCTCAGCCATGTTCCAGGCAACAACTGCCAGCACCGCGCCGAGCGAGGCCAGCGGTATGTAGCCGGCGAGCGGCGCGGCTACGAGCATGAACAGCAGCACATACAGCGCATGCATCACGCCTGCGACCGGACCATAGGCGCCGGCGCGGACGTTGGTCGCGGTTCGCGCGATCGTACCGGTGGCGCACATGCCGCCGAACGAAACGCTGGCGATATTGGCCGCACCCTGGGCGACGAGTTCGCAGTTGGATCGATGCCGTCTGCCCGTCATGCCGTCGGCAACGACAGCCGACAGAAGGGATTCGATGGCGCCGAGCAGCGCGATCGTTATGGCGTCCGGCAGCACGGCCTGCATCTTGGCGAGGTCGAAGTCCGGCAGCGAGGGTGCTGGCAACGTGCGCGGAATGCCGCCGAACCGCGTGTCGATGGTCGCGACATCGAGGCTGAGCAGGTAGGTCAGCAGTGCAGTCACACCGACAGCGATCAGCAGGCCCGGCGCTTTCGGGCGGTAGTGCTTGACGCCGAGGATGATGCCAATCGCGACCGCAGACAGCGCAACGGTGGCCGGGCTGATGGTGCCGAGGTGGGTCGCGATGGCGTGGATTTTCGGTATCAGCGCCGCGGGCTCCTTGACGATGTCGAGCCCGAGCAGCTCCTTGATCTGACTGGCGAAGATGATTGCCGCAATGCCAGCCGTGAAGCCGATGGTGACCGGGAACGGGATGTACTTGATGTACGAGCCTAGACGGAGGAAGCCGACCGCCATCATCATCACGCCGGCCATCAGCGTGGCGAGCACCAGCCCGTCGTAGCCGTGCCGTTCGACGATAGTAGCGATGAGGACGATGAACGCGCCGGCCGGTCCGCCAATTTGAAATCGGCTGCCGCCAAGCGCGGAAATCAGGAAGCCGGCGACGATTGCGGTATAAAGGCCCTTGTCCGGCGACAAGCCCGAGCCGATGGCGATGGCCATTGACAGCGGCAGAGCGACGATCGCGACCGTCAGGCCGGCGAGCGCATCGGCGCGGAAGTTCTGCCATCCATAGCCTTCGCGCAGAACGGTGAGCAGTTTCGGCGAAAACTGCTCGGCGAAACTAAGCCGCGCCGGTTTCAGGTGGATGGTCGCGGGCGCATTCATAGTCTCCGTCTCCTTGCATCAAGGAGCGGCGGGATCGTCGGCAGGCTCGTCGGCGGTCTCCGTCGCAGATCGATCGTTTGGTCGTGGTGGCAATCAAGCCTTGGTTTTTCGGGATCCGCGCGCCGCTGGCCCGACCGTCTTCACGGCTGTGGCTGCAACTTTCATGCGGACTCCGCGGCCCATGCCTTGGCTGGGCGAATTCTCCCCGATCAGTTCAATCCCAGCATGGTCGAAGGCCTCGACCACTTTCATCAGCGTATCGACGACACCGCGGACGTTGCCTTGGCTGGCTTCCATCCGCTGGATGGTCGGCAACGAGACATCAGCCAGATCGGCCAGCGTCTGCTGGTCGATGCCAAGCAGAGCCCGCGCTGCACGCATCTGTGCCGCTGTGATCATCGGATATGTAACCCTTGAAATGTGAATACACAAATAACAACCATCCATAATGATGTCTAGGCCATCATTATAGATGGTTCATAATGGTGTTGTGATTGATCTGACCCGACGCGTCAGGCCTATGCAACATTGCAGACTTTCGGCCAAACGACGTGCAGCCGGTGGCAAATCCGTTCACACGAAATGTTCAGTGTGTCGCCTGTAGAAGTCTGGTGCGGCTCTCTCGTTCCCGTTCGACTGAGCGGTGGCATGGTTGCGTCGTTCCTGATTGTGTTGATTGCGGGCTTGGCCTCATGAGCAAAACTGGAAAAGACTACGTTGTGGTCGTGCAGGCGCCGGCGATCGGTCTGGGCGGCGGTCGGTTTGCCACTGAGAGCGCCTTTGCGATCCATCTCAAAGCTCTGCGGGCCGATCTCGGGGCCGATTTCGCGCGACTGGTCGTCGTCGCCCCGCAAATGCAGAAATCCATCTACGAGAAAAACCTGAATTCGTTCGGATGCATCACGGAAGATGCTGACGGTATTGTATTTGTCCCTGCGCACGAAAATGGAGTATCTCCTGGGCAATTCTGGACGAAAGAGTTGATCCCGTTCTGGAAGAGATTGACAGTCGTTTTGTCCAGCGCCGGATATGTGCAAACGGGCCTGGCGTCGGACATTAAAGTTCCTTATCTGGCCGTCGTGAACGCGAGGGTTTGGCTGAAAAGAATACCTTCGACGTTCATAATCGATATCGATTTCAGGCAGATGAGCCGGCGCTTTTATCGGACCGGTGTTTGGTCACGAAAGAGCTATCTGGTGAATAGGCTGATTCATGATCCATTTAAGAAGCTGCAGGTTTGGCTGGCCGTTCGCGCAAGCAATCTCGCGCTTTTGAAAAGTCCGAGCATGGTTGCTGATTATGGCGCAGGCCGACCTCATGTTAAGGACTTCCTCGATGCTGCGCATAGTGCGCGGGAAGTTGTAACGCACGAGCTGCTCGAAAACCGGCTGGCGGCGCGCGCAGAAAAAAGCCGGCCGTTGGAGGTCGTCTATTTCGGTCGTTTTGTACCGTATAAGGGCCTCGATCTGGCGCTGGACGCCGTCGAACACGCAATCCGACGCGGCGCAAATATTCGCCTGACCTTTATTGGCAGCGGTGAATGTCTCGACAGCCTGCGGCGGCGTGCGGAAACGCCAGAGCTTCGAGATGCTGTCACGTTTGTGGCGCCGGTTCCGTATGGGGACCAGCTATTCGATCTTATTGATGGAGCCGATGTCACTATTGCGGCACCCAAGACTGAGGACACGCCGCGCGCCGCGCTCGATTCCATGGCGCGTGGTTTGCCCATCGTTGCTTTCGATATCGACTACTTCAAGAACCTGGCCGACAAGAGCGGGGCGGTTGCTCTGGCGGAGTGGCCGTCGCCGGAAAGCTTGGCCGATCGGCTCGTCGAGCTTGATAACGACCGTTCCAGTGTCGCGAAGATGGCCCGACACGCCGTCGTGTTTGCGCAAGCCAATACGCAAGAAATCTGGCTCAAACGGCGCACTGAATGGACGCAGGCTGCCTATTCGGCGGGACGGTCATAGTCCAGGCGTCATTCGCCCTGGATTACGCGTAAACCGCCTGACGGTCTGCACACAGGCGAACATTATATTTCGCTGTGGTGGCTGTATGGGCTCTATCCGGGAGCATTAGCCTGGTCATTTCTGCTTCGGTCTCCAACAAGCTGCGCCGGTGGACGAGTCCAATCGCGAGAGACCTCAGCCCGCTGCCCCCCTCGATTTCTGAGTTGCGTCACGTGCCGATCATCGATCGTGCGCAGAACAATTCCGCTCACCTCAAAAAGCCGACATCCTCGAGCCGACGCGATGGACCAGGAACAGACATTTATGTCGTCTGGGGTGACTGCATGCCGATCGAAGCTCGATCCCAGAAGCCGACTTGAGCAGTTGCAGCACAGCCCAGAATGACTCACCGCCAATGAAGTGGTCCGCGCCGAAGTGGCTTTTTGCCCGAGGAGGACAGATATGGCGAGGAAGAGCTACCAGGCGCAAGAGATCGTCTCGAAGCTGCGGCAAGTGGACGTTCTGGTTTCGCAAGGGGCCAAGGTTCCGGATGCGGTGCGATCAATTAGCGTGACGGATGTCACGTACTACCGCTGGCGTTGTGAGTACGGCGTCTGCAGATGGATCGGGTCAAGCGGATGAAGGATCTTGAGCTGAAGAACCAGCGGCTGCGCAAGGCGGTCTCCGATCTGACACTGGGTAAGCTGATCTTAGCTGAGGCCGCCAAGTCGCCAGCACCTGATGTCCTCGTGCCGACAATGGCTGCGTGGCCACCTGCGCGGCGTCGGGCCGCTCCGTCGTCTACGCAGCATCTAGCCGATGGACGCACTGTGAACTAACACTCCTCCCGGACCACTCAATGGGGGGGCATGTTCTCCCTGGCCACAGCACAGGCGTCAGCTAATCCTGGGGTCAACTTTCCGAGATGTGGTTGCCAGCGCGCCCTTTTGGGTTCGCTTCAAGCCGCGTTAACCGGGCGCGTCGGATAGCTTTCAGCCGCCTGCCACGGAACTCTGGCGACCCGTGGCCCGTTGAATACCTGACCGGGGTATCGGTGCAGCTGATGGCGTGAGATCGAAAGGCCAAGAGATCCCGCTTGGCTGCACCAGATCAAGGCGGTGACGTCCGCTTAGAGCCGCGCCGAGAGCGAGGTGCTGCGGGATCCACGCGGCGCAATGCGTCCGCGTGCAATCGCCTCGGGCGACCGCGCCGACCAAACGCGCAAGTTGGATAAACTGGTCGGTTTGTTCGAGCGCGCCAAGCGCTGATGATGGAACACTGAAAGACGCGATATGATGCAACAGCCAAAGGACGCAAAGCTGTATCGGATGGTGACGGACGCTCATGTTTGCCCGTTCGGCCTGAAGTCACTTGATCTTCTCAAGCGCGAAGGCTTTGCGGTCGAGGATCACAAACTGCAATCACGCGCAGAGACTGACGAATTCAAGGCCCGGCACGGCGTCAAGACGACCCCGCAGACCTTCATCGATGACGAGAGGATTGGCGGATACGACGATCTGCGCCACCATTTCGGACGATCGGTCAGGGATCCGAAGGAAGTGACTTATCGGCCGGTGATCGCCGTCTTTGCGATGGCGTTACTGATGGCGATGGCAGCAAGCTACGCCGCATACAGCTCGATCTGGACTGTGCGCGCAGCGGAATGGTTCATTGCCATGTCGATGTGCATCCTCGCCATCCTGAAGCTGCGAGATGTCGAGAGCTTTTCCAACATGTTTCTCGGCTACGACCTGCTGGCGCTGAGATGGGTGCCGTATGCCTATGTCTATCCGTTCGGCGAGGCTCTGGCCGGCATCCTGATGATCGCCGGCGCTCTTCTGTGGATTGCCATTCCGGTTGCCCTCATCATCGGCACGATCGGGGCGGTCTCGGTGTTCAAAGCCGTCTATGTCGATCAACGTGAACTGAAATGCGCCTGCGTGGGCGGCGACAGCAACGTGCCGCTCGGCTTCATATCCCTCACCGAAAACCTGATGATGATCGCCATGGCGCTCTGGATGCTCGTCAAAACGTGAGAATCGGAGGTAATGATGTCCTATGGCCGCTTTGCTGCGATGATTGCTACGTCGACCGTGGTCATGTTCGGGCTCATGTATCTCAACACCTACGCGCTCGACCACGCGACCTTCAGCCAGACCAGAACGTGGATGGCGCTACTGATGGGCGCGGCGATGGCCGTAATCATGATGGGCTTCATGTGGTCCATGTACAAGGACAAGCGGCTCAACGCCGCGCTCATCGGTGCAAGCGTCGTGGTGTTCGCGGTCTCGCTGTGGCTCGTGCGCAGCCAGGAGACCGTCTTCGACGTGAGCTACATGCGAGCCATGATCCCGCATCATTCCATTGCCATCCTGACCAGCGAGCGTGCTCATATCCGAGATCCGCGCGTCAGGAAGCTGGCTGACGGGATCATCGAAGCGCAGGTGCGGGAGATCAAAGAGATGAAGCTGCTTATTGCTGAGCTCGAAGCCAAGCCTGTACCGGAGACCGCGCGTGACATTCCACCCGATCAGTCAAAGCGCCGGTAGCATCATGCGGATGGAGCGCCACGGGTGATCCTCCCCGGTGGAACGTTGATCAACTTTTGTGAGAGGAGGGAGCATCGTCCGCTCCGAGGCTTCTGACAATGCTGATCGTGAGCCGGGCGGTCTACGTCGATTGAGGTTCGACCAGAATCTCGCTCTCGTTATCGCAGCACTCGTGAAGTGCCTTTTCTTCCATAGAGGCTGAATTGCCTTTTTGGCCAGCGTGGAACCATCGCGATCTGGACCGGCCGTGTCCGCAAGTTGCGAAAGCTGACATCGGCGATGAATCAGACTTGAGCGGCAGCTCGCGGCCCGTTGCGTCCGCCTCCCAGCGGAGGCCAGCGGATCACTCCGACGATAGTGAACCAAGGACGTGATGTGCCGGCGCCGAGCGAATCATCGCCAGCCCTGCAGTTGGCGACGCAAGGAGCGCTGATTGCTGGCTCCGGTCACAGACGTCTCGCGACAGAGGATCAGATGTTGATTTTCTTCGGTAGCACTGATCTAGCTCGATGCATTGTTCGTCTCTTTGTTTCAGGGACAATCCAATTCACTCGCGGTCGCCGCTCTGAAACAATGTGAAACAAGGCTGAGACGAAACGCAACACGAGGCTCGGTAGGATGCCGGGCGAAGCTCCCCTTGGCGTCGTATATGTCACCTCGCAACCCAGGTCCGATCTTGGCAATTCCGCGACCAGCGGTCGAAGCTCATATCCTGGTCGTCGACGATGATGCGCAGATCCGTCAGCTC
>JAEZBZ010000335.1 GCA_023412745.1 Pseudomonadota bacterium
TATCCGTCGTCCGACGATGCCTTCGCACAGGCGTTCCGCCTGTGCCCCGGCGCGGAGCGCCGCGCCGGCTGATCGCTTTCCAGCCTCGCCATTCGTCGCAACCCGTGCGGAGCCGGTCGACGCGCGTTACTGCTAAGCGCGACTGGCGCAATCGCTCAACTGATGGAGAAGCGGCGTGGCTGAAGCCCCGGTGATTGTCTGGTTCCGGCAGGTGATGCGGGTGACCGATCATCCGGCGCTGGCGGCTGCCGTTGCAACAGGTCAACCCGTCATCTCGCTGCATATCCTTGATGACGACGCGCCCGGACAATGGCGCCCCGGCGGAGCGCGGCGCTGGTGGCTGAATCACAGCATCGCCGCGCTGGATGCCGAGCTGCAAAATCGCGGAAACCGCCTCATCCTGCGCCACGGCGACACCGTCAAGCTCATCGCCGAAACCGCGAAACAACAGGGCGCAACGACAGTATTCGCGACCCGCGGCTACGAGCCATTCGCACGCACGCTCGAAGACAACCTCAAAACTGCGTTGTCTGACGACGGTATCGCACTGAAGCGGTATGCGGGAACGCTGCTGTTCGAGCCGGACGACATCGAGACGAAATCCGGCGGGCCGTTCAAGGTCTACACGCCGTTCTGGCGCGCCGTATCCGAGCGCCATCCCCGCCAGCCGCAGCGTGCGCCGACATCCATTCCCGCGCCGGATCGCCTGCCACGCGGCGATAAACTTGAGAGCTGGGATCTGCTGCCGACCAAGCCGGATTGGGCCGGTGGCCTGCGTGAGACCTGGGTGCCTGGCGAAACGGCCGCCGCGGAACAGCTCACAACGTTCCTGGATGAAGCGATCGATGATTACAAAACCCAGCGCGACCGGCCCGACAAGTCCGGCACCTCGCGCCTGTCACCTTATCTCGCCAACGGCGAGATAAGCCCAAACGCCTGCTGGTACGCGGCCCTGGCGCGCGGTACCGGAAGCGGCGTGGAAACGTTCTGCAGGGAACTGGTCTGGCGCGAATTCTCCTACCACCTGCTGGTTCATTGGCCGGATCTGCCAACCGCGCCTTTCCGTCCGGAATTCGCGGACTTTCCCTGGTCGTCGAGCAGGAAGCCGCTGCAGGCGTGGCAGAAGGGGCAAACCGGCTATCCGATCGTGGACGCCGGCATGCGCGAGCTGTGGCACACCGGCTGGATGCACAATCGCGTGCGCATGGTCACGGCGTCGTTTCTCATCAAGCACCTGCTGATCCCGTGGCAACAGGGCGAGGCCTGGTTCTGGAACACGCTAGTCGATGCCGATCTCGCCAACAACGCCGCAAACTGGCAGTGGGTGGCGGGGTCAGGAGCGGATGCCGCACCCTATTTTCGCATCTTCAATCCGATCAAGCAGGGCGAGACGTTCGATCCCAACGGTGACTATGTCCGCCACTGGGTGCCCGAACTCGCGGAGCTGCCAACGAAATACATCCACGCGCCGTGGGAAGCCCCCGCCGACGTCCTGAAAAAGGCCGGCATCACGCTCGGCAGCTCATATCCGCGGCCCCTCGTGGATCACGCTGACGCCCGCAAGCGCGCATTGGCCGCCTTCGCGGAGCTGAAATCTGCGGCCGAATGAAGCCGTCACAAAACATTGCAATTCGCGGGCACGCACGGTTTGATCACGCGCAACGCCAGCCCCAGCAATAGCCTCTACGGCCAATGCCGAACGCGCGAAGTTGCGAAAATATAAAGGGTGTTTCCAGATCTTCGCGATTGGGACGTCGACATGAGCCTCATGACGTTAAAAATGGCCCTCCGTGACGGAGGGGGGAGCCCTCCTTCTCTCATTGCATCGCCGCAGGACGCGGAGGAGTAATGAACCCCGACGTTCTGCAGCGCTATGCGGCGCCGGTTCCGCGCTACACCAGCTATCCGACTGCACCGCATTTTACCGATGCGGTGAACGGCGAGACGTATGCTTCGTGGCTGGAAGCGCTGCCCAGCCGCGCCACACTGTCGCTCTATCTGCACATCCCCTTTTGTGACCGGCTTTGCTGGTATTGCGGCTGCACGACAAAGGCCACTCGCCAGTATCATCCCGTCTCTGCCTATCTTGATTTCCTGATCACCGAACTGAATACGGTCGCGGATCGCCTGCCCGCCGATTGCCGTACCCTCAACATCCACTGGGGCGGCGGCTCGCCGAGCATTCTGCAGCCCGACGATATCCTGCGGCTGGCGGCGCTGGTGAAGTCACGTTTCAACCTGACGAACAACGCCGAATTCGCCATTGAAATCGACCCCGGAAATATCGATGCGCCGCGCATCGCTGCCTTTGCCGAAGCCGGCGTCAATCGGGTCAGCATCGGCGTGCAGGACTTCTCGGACAAAGTCCAGGCCGCGATCAACCGCCCGCAATCAATCGAAAGCACACGACAGGTGGTGGCGCGTTTCCGCGATGCCGGTGTGCGCAGCATCAACATAGATCTGGTCTACGGACTGCCGCATCAGACCCGCGCTAGCGTCGACCGAACGATCGCTGAAGTCATTGCGATGGCGCCCGATCGCATCGCGCTGTTCGGCTACGCGCATCTGCCGTCGCGGCTGACGCATCAGCGGCTCATCCCGGATGAAACCTTGCCCGGCGCCACCGAGCGTTTCGCCCAGGCCAATCGTGCCGCCAACCGCCTGACGGCTGCCGGCTTCCGGCGCATCGGGCTCGATCACTTCGCGCGGCCCGACGATCATCTGGCGCAAAGCCGCGTGCATCGCAATTTCCAGGGCTACACGACCGATGCGGCCGATGCCCTGCTCGGCTTTGGCACGTCGGCGATCGGCAAGCTGCCGCAGGGCTACGTGCAGAACAGTGCCGCCACCGCTGACTATCAGCGGCGTATCGGGGCGGGTGGACTGGCGACGGCGCGCGGTCGCGCGCTGACCGACGAGGATCGCGCGCGCGGGTTGGTGATCGAGCGGCTGATGTGCGATCTGGCCTTTCCAGCCGATGAGCTGAAAGCGCGTTTTCCGGATATGGCCGAGCCCTTGATCGCCGAAGCCGAGGCGGTTCTGGAATCCGACATGGACGGCCTCGTCGCGCCACTGGCTGATAGCGGCATCTTCCGCGTTACCGAGAAGGGCCGCATTTTCCTGCGCAGCGTGTGCGCCTGCTTCGATGGCTACTTCGGCCAGAGCGAGGCGCGGTATTCAGCCGGCGTTTAATGCCTTCAGCATTGCCGCGACGAAGATGGCCCGTCGCTAACCTGCAAATCTCAGTGCGTGCGCCCGCGCGTTTGCACCTGGGCCATCGCCATGGCATCGCAGATGGCATTTGCTGACAGGATGCGGTCGCAGCCGCGCAGGCGCGCCCCGAGGCTTTCGGCACCTTCGACCACGTCATCGATGGTCGAGCTTTCCAGAAGCGCATAAGCGCAAGCGCGCATGGCGGGGCACGCCCCATGCTGGCTCGCGGCCACCATCGAAATGGCAACGCATTCATCCCGGCAGAAGCGCGCGCACTGTGCTGGATAGACTTCGATCGAGCGGCAGGAGGCGTCGCGGATCGCGCGCACCCAACACGCCAGATCGGTCAAGACGGGTTTGGCCTGTTTTTCACCGAGCACGTTGGCATAGGTCGCCCAGGCAAATTCCCAGCAAGAAATATCACCGGTCTGATAACCGGCGATCCAGCTGCGAAAACCGATACCGACAAGCTTTTCCGTTTCGGTAAGCAGGGGCTGCCTTGGCGCCCCTGCTGAAAGCCCGCCAGTCGGCGTATGCGGTGTGAATTTGCTCTGCATGTCTGAAGACTTCTACCGATTGACCCGCGGCGAGAAGCGGCCGTCCCCGCACAAGGTGGGGACGGCCCACGAGCTTATCAGGACGCTGGACCAGCGTCGAAGTTGACCTTGTCGATCATATCGGATGCAGCTTTGCGGTTCTTGGCAACGTCCGCGAGCGGCAAGGCATCCGGCTTCAGCTTACCCCATGACTGAACCACGTCAGACGCTGCGACGGCGGCGTTCACGGGATACTCGTTATTGATCTGTGCGTAGATGCCCTGACCCTCCGTCGAGGCCAGGAATTCCATCAGCTTCAAGGCGTTGTCCTTGTTCGGTGCATACTTTGCCAACGACATGCCGGAGATGTTGACGTGGCTGCCGCGATCCGCAGCGTTCGGGAAGATGATGCGGACCGCATCCGCCCATTCCTTCTGCTTCGGGTTCTTCAGCATAGCAGCCATGTAATACGTGTTTCCGATAGCAATGTCGCACAGGCCGGCCTGCACGTCGCGCACCTGCTCCCGGTCACCACCGGCTGGCTTGCGGGCCTGATTATCCTTGAGTGCGCGCAGCCACTTTTCAGTCTCCGCCTCGCCCTTGTTCGCGATCATCGCAGCGACCAGCGAGACGTTGTAGGGATGCTTCCCCGAGCGTATGCAGATCTTGCCCTTCCACTTCGGATCGGCGAGTTCTTCATACGTGATTGCGTCCTGCTTGACCCGGTCCTTGGAGACATACACAACGCGCGACCGCATGGTCAGGCCAAACCACTGACCTGCCGGATCGCGATAGCTCGCGGGAATGGCATTTTCCAAGGTCGTAGACTTCACCGGCTGGGTCACACCCTGGTCAACCGCTTCCATCAATCGCGCGATGTCGACCGTGAACAGCAGATCAGCAGGGCTGTTCGCACCCTCAGCCGCCATACGCTCGCTCAGGCCGTTCTGGGCATAAACGACGTTTGTCTTGATGCCGGTCTTCTCGGTGAATGCTTTCAGGAGCGGATCGATCAGACCCGGCTCGCGATACGAGTAGATGTTGACCTCACCGTTCGCCTGGGCAGCTACTGGAGCCAGCACCAGCGCTGCGAGCGAAAGCGAGATGGACGCACGAACGCCCTTGGCGCAGAACGCCTTCATCACAGGAAGCATCAGATTTTCTCCAATGTGCAGGGTTCAAATGCCCCGTATCGGACCGAGCGCGGGATAAGTCCGGCGCTGGATCAAATCACCTAACTTGACCGATAATGTCAAGATGAGATGCTGCAATTGGAGGCCAATTCGCCCAGACAGCGAGCAGTTTAGAATGATCCTTAAATGGAATGGTTCAAAAAATAGTCCAAATCTATTTTGTAATTATTCTAATACAAACACTCCTACATCACACAACAACCGCGTCGGTCGATACCGCCGCTTTAATCGAGCCGCCCAGACTGTAGCGAGCCCGGTCAATCGTAGCTGAACGGACCGGTCGACGGATATGGGTCGAAGTCCCGCGTCGTGCGTGCATCGTTGAGATCGCGGAACCGCGGCAGAGGGTCGTGACCGCGTTCGAGCTGCTGTGCGAAATGCGTCTGCAGGTAGTTTAACGTCGCATTGAGATCCAGCATCGGACCGACCCAGCTCGCCGATTGCGAAAGCTGGCCGTTGGGCGTGACCAACACATATTGCCCGGGAATAGTGAGCAAGCGACACTCCCGCGCGACACACACCTCGAAGCCACCCTCGACCAGCACGAAAACCTCGTATCCGAGGTCACTGACGAACATCTCGATGATCGAGCCGCGCACACCGACCGACGCACTCGGCGTGCGCACGGCATAGTGCGTCGAGGGCTGCGAGCCGGTCACGAAGCGCAGCGCACCGCGCGTCACGTTGATCGCCGCCTGCCCCGCGCCTGATTGCGGATTGTAGACGAAGCGGTCGATGACGATCTGCGAATTGGGACCGACACTCAGGCTCGTCTTGTCACGAAACAGGATCTGAGCCGACGAGTCGGCGCCCGCGGCGATCGACTCGTTCAGCTGGATCGGCGAGCCCGAACGCAACTGGCCGGCAACGCTGCCGCGCACGTCATTGCGAACGGCAGCCGCCGAACCGACCTGGCTGAACGCACTCGTCGTTGTGCCGGTGAGCATAACGGCGGCGAGGAGAACGACGATGCGCATGATGCGTGCCATCAGAACCTCCCCACGACGCGCGCGCCGGCGACGCGATTTTCATAGTCGCGGACCCTGTCGTTGGAGTAGTTGCCCTCGAAACGGTAATCAAAACGCAGATCGACGTTCGGCGCGATCAGGTTCGGCACGATCACATGCGCCGTCGGCTCGATGTAGAGATCTTGGCGGTCCTCGATGTTCCAGTTGAAGGGGCTGGTTTCCTCGTCATACCAGCGATGGAAAACACCGATGCCAGCGCCAAGGAACACTTGCCCGCGATTGATCGGGAAGTAATAGGCCACCCGTCCGCCGGCCTCGAAGTAATCGCCAGGAAACAGCGGCTGCCAGCCGAAAAAGCCGAGCGGCACCACATTATCGGCGCGGCTGACCTGGATGCTCGGCAGAAGGTAAAGCAGATCACCGGTCGTCAGCGATGGGCTGATGACGAAGCGGCCCTGCAGATCGAAGATACCAGCGTCATTGGCCTGGAAGTTGTTGAAGCTGCCGTCACGCCACGTGTAGCGCGCGGTGACCATTTGCGTCAGGCCGCGATAGAGACCGCCGAACGTCGCGCTGACCGAGAGATCGTCGAACAGCTTCTCTCCCGCCTCCCACGCCACTGCCGTTCCTGCCGCCAGATGCACCCACAGATTGGGCATCACGTCGAAGACCGGGCCGCTTTCGGCCGCCACGATACCGAAATTCAGATCATGCAGATCGGCCTGCAGTTGCCCGTAACCTATCACGCGCGAGCGCCAGCGGATCCCGGCAATAGTGCGCTCGTCGGCGACACCGATGCTGGCGTCGAACGTCGCGTCAACCGGTCTGTTGGCGAAGCGCGGCGCATGCAATGGATTTGACGTATAGCTGGCACCAAGCTGAACGGTGACGTTGGTCACGGACGGGCGGATCTTATTGCGTACGCGATCGAATTCGGCCTGTGCCAGCGTATCACCGGGGCTACTGGTGACAACACGCTCCAGCGCCGCGAAAGCGTGGCGGATGTCGCCGCGTTCTTCGGCGGCGCGTGCGAACGCCTTGTTCAGCGCGGGATCGTCGGGATTCTTCAGAAGCTTGGCGAACAGCTCATCGTAGCTGTCGGCTAACGCCGACGGCGCCAGCGCCACGGCACCGGAAACCACAGCGGTCACTGCCCCTAACAGGACACGCATCATGAATCCGCTCCCCGCGGCTTTCATCGTTTCGCTCACCTCCCCCGTGAACGCCTCATCTAAGCACCGATTTGGATTCGTTACCGTGGCAGAACGGCAACCACGGGATGCATACTGACATATGCAACACATCGACTCCGCGTTTCGCATCAAAGACGTGGCGATAGCGCTACTTGGAATCCGCCGCGATGCTGCCGTCCCAGTCGTCCGGTGGAGGCCTCTGCCGGAAGTCGGCGATGCGTTCGGCGTAGATATCATACAGCGCAGCCAGCTTATCTCCGGCCGCCACACGCGCCTCGCCCAGCAAGCTCGAAGCTTCATCAAAACGCCGCCCCCGGAACGCCGCAAGCATGGCATCGTGACGCTGCTTCATCTCCAGAAACGCCGGATCGCGCGCGCCGTCTGCATCGGCCAGCAGGCCGTACACATGCAACGGCTCGGCGCGCCCCTTTACGCTGACATAGTCCAGTTCGATGAATCCGAGATCCGGCACCAAGGCAGCCGTCGCCTCTCCGACCACGATCGGCACGCCGTAGGATTTGCTGCGGCCTTCCAGACGCGAGGCGATATTCACGCCGTCGCCGATCGCGGAATAATCGAAGCGATGCTGCGAGCCCAGATTGCCGACGCAGCAATCGCCTGTATTGAGACCGATGCCGATGCGGACCGGCGTGTGCGGCCGCCCCTCTGCCTGGGCTTCCGCCGCCCATTCGCTGTTCAGCCGGTCGACGTCGGTCAGCATGGTCATGGCGGCGGTGCACGCATTGCGCGCGTGGTCGGCGTCATCCAGCGGCGCGTTCCAGAACGCCATGATGGCGTCGCCCATGTATTTGTCGATGGTGCCGCGCGTGGCCAGGATCGAGTCGGTCAGCGGCGTCAGCAGCCGGTTGAGAAACCGCGTAAGCTGTTCGGCGTCCAGCCTCTCAGAAATCGTAGTGAACCCACGCACGTCGCAGAACAGCAGAGTCATCTCGCGCATTTCGCCGCCGAGCTTGAGCTTGCCGGGATCGGCGGCGAGTTCCGCCACCAGCGCGGGCGCCATATAGTGACTGAAGGCGGTGCGCACGCGCCGCCGCTCGCCCTCCGTGCGCAGATACAGGTAAACCGTCGTGGCGATGTAGACGAACGTCAGCGCCAGCGACGGATACACCGGATCGAGCAGCCAGCCGAAGCCGCGATAGGCGAGCCACGAACTGCCAACCGCGCCAGCCAGGGTCGCGAAACCGATCAGCGCGCTCCAGATCGCGCTGGTCATGTAAACCGCGAACGCGACCAGAATACCGCCCAGTACGAGAGCCACGATCTCAAGGCCGGTCGCAAAGTCGGGACGGCGCAGATGCGTGCCGAGCAGCATCTGTTCGATCGCCTGCGCGTGCACCTCGACGCCCGGCACCGCGGCATCGAGCGGCGTGGTGCGCAGGTCGAACAGCCCGGCCGCGCTGGTCCCGATCAGCACGATGCGACCCTCGATCTCCGAGCGATCGACCTTGCCATCCAGCAAGTCGGCGGCCGAGATAAACCGGCGCCGGTCGCTCGGCGTGAAATGCACCCAGATCTGGCCCTGGGCGTCGGTCGGCACCTCGACCGCGCCGATGCGCATGGCGACAACACCGGTGCTGGCGCCGAACGCCTCCTCGCCGCTGGCACCGGACGATTTCACCACGATCGTGCCTGCGCCCTGCGCGACACGCACGGCTTCGGTTGCCAGCGAGGGATAGACCGTGTCGCCGATACGCACGAGCAGCGGCAGGCGGCGGATGATCTGGTCCTGTTCCGGCACCCAGTTGAGCGAGCCCGAACCCTTGGCTTTGTCCTGCAGGACCGGCAGGCTCGACACTGCGCCCGGAAATGTCGGCACAAACTGTCCCGGATCATCGCCGGCCGTCGCAAAGCCCGCCCTTTGTGCTGGCGGCGCGGCGGTGCGGTCGCTGCCGATGAAGCCCAACACGACCGACGCCTCGGCGATCGCCGCCGCGAAGGCATCGTCGCCGGAGGGCAGACCTTCCAGCAGCGTCAGCACCTGCTGCTTTGCCGGATCATCCGGCAGCCGCTTGATCGCGTCCAGGCTGACCGGACGATCCGGCTCGGACATGATGATATCGTAGCCGATCGCCGCCGCGCCGGCCTCCTGAAGCCGGGCGGTGATGTCGGCCATGGTGGCGCGCGGCCAGGGCCATTGCCCGATCCGCTCCAACGACGGGTCGTCAACGTCGATGATGCGCACCGGCAATTCGGGATCGTAGGTCCGCGGCGCCACGAGTTGGAAGGTATCGAAGCCGAGCAGCCGCAGCCGCACGATCGGCGTCGGATCGGCAATGCGCACCAGTACGATCAGGCCCAGCAGCACCAGCACCGCTCCGGCATAGATCGTGCGTGATCGCATCGCTCGCGCTCCCCGGCCTGTCGGGGACGCGCATGCCTGCACGCCGTCCCTACCGATACCCGCTCACCTTCGGCTCGTACTTCTGATAGGCATGGCCGGCCAGCCCATGCAAGCCACATCGGCGTTGACCCGGACCGCCGGCTCGGCTTCATAGGGCCCTGTCTGAGAATAGAGGGGCTAACCCTCCGACCGCGGAGTTCCACTGATGTCGACTGTTCCAACCTTTGCCGGTGGCTGGCAGCAGGCCACGCGCTACCCGGATCCGGCCATTGTCGCCCTCGATCCACGCTTTGAAGCGTACTGGCTGAAGATGGCCGCCGTTGAGCGCATCGCCACGGGTTGCAGATGGGCGGAAGGCCCGGTCTGGTTCGGTGACGGGCGCTACCTGCTGTGGAGCGACATTCCCAACAACCGCATGCTCAAGTGGGAAGAAGAAACCGGCGCGGTCAGCATTTATCGCAAGCCGTCCGACTACGGCAACGGCAACACCCGCGACCGCCAGGGCCGCCTGATCACCTGCGAGCACGGCGGCCGCCGTGTCATTCGCACCGAGTATGACGGCTCGGTCACGGTGCTGATCGACAGTTTTGACGGCAAGCGGCTGAACTCACCCAACGACGTGGTTGTAAAATCCGACGGCTCGATCTGGTTCACCGATCCCGTGTTCGGCCTGCTTGGCTATTACGAGGGCAACAAGGACGAGCCGCAGATCGAGGCCAACGTGTATCGCCTCGACCCGGACACGATGAAGCCCAGCATCGTCGCTGAAGGCGTGCTCGGCCCCAACGGCCTGTGCTTCTCGCCCGACGAGCAGATCCTCTACATCGTCGAGAGCCGCGGCATCCCGAACCGCAAGATCCTGGCCTATGACGTCACCGATGGCGGCCGCAAGCTGGCCAACAAGCGCGTGCTGATCGACGCCGGTGCGGGCGGTACGCCGGATGGCATGCGCTGCGATATCGACGGCAACCTGTGGTGCGGCTGGGGCATGGGCTCTGCCGATCTCGACGGCGTCATGATCTTCGCGCCGGACGGCAAGCCGATCGGCCGCATCGCGCTGCCCGAGCGCTGCGCCAACGTTTGTTTCGGCGGCCGCAAGAACAACCGCCTGTTCATGGCAGCAAGCCAGTCGGTCTATGCGCTGTACGTCAACACGCAGGGCGCACCCGGCGGCTGATATCGCCTCGCGTGCGTCCCGGCCGACAAGCTGGGGCGCACGATCACTGCATGACGACTTCGACTTGCGTCGTCTCGCCGTGCTGCACGGCAAAATCGCGCTTGTAAATACGGCCTGCAGAGCGTGCATTCACCGAATAGGTGCCGGGCGCCAATGTGTGTGTCGGCAGCGCGCCGACACTTTCCTTGATGGTTTCGCCGTTGGCGTCGAGCACGTTCCACTGCGTATCGGCCAAAGCCTCGCCACCAGCCCGCGTCACCAGCTTGAACGTCACCTTGGCCGCGGCGTGCGCCACCTTCACCTCGGTCAGCTTGCCGGCCTCCACCGTGACATCGGCGCTGACGTGGGCGTTTGCGTCGCCGTACGTCGACACGACGTGATAGATGCCCGAGTTGAGCCGGATGATCAGACCCGGCTTGGCGCCACTCATGATCCGGGAGCGATTGCCGGCCTGATCGCGCTCATCGGAGAAAATGTCATAGCTGACGCTATTTGCCGGCGCCGGTTCGCCGTTGCCGACAAGCGCGGACAGCCGCAATCCACCCGCGTTGAGCACGAACGGCTCTATGGACTGCACGCCCGCCTTGACCGTGATGCGGCGTGTCAGATGAGCCCGCCCGAAGGCCGCGTTGACGATGTAGTCACCTGGCGCGAGCCGCAATATGGGGCTGGAATCGCGATGCTGGCTGAGCATCTTGCGCGTTGCCGGATTGCCGGGCGTGCCGTCCTGGAAAACGCGCCAGACCAGCCCTTGATCAATCCGCTGGCCGTCCTGCGTCAGCAGCGCCACAAGCGTCACCTGCGCACCGGAAGAATCGCGCTGGTTACGGGCGGCCTTGCTGTCACCGCCCGTACGCGGCACCACGGTCAGATTGCCTGCCGCATCCGGTACAGCGATCGATGACGGCCAGCTCGATGTAGAGCCGTCCTGTGCGTAGGCCGGGAACAATAGCCCCGTCAGCAGCAGAAGAACCGCTGCGAGTCCCCGCCAGACAGGGACAAGACCGATTCTCATTGCGCAACTTCCCCAAAATCCGTGGCAGGAATCGCGAGACTCACCACCATCTGCGTCAATCTGATGGCCTTAGTCGACCGCCAGCTCAAGCGTCCGCTGCTCGCCGGGTTGCAGATCGACAGCCTTTTCGACGCGCCGCCCGCGCGTTTCGGCACGGACAATATAGCGGCCCGCCGCCAGTACGCCATGCGGCTCAGCCTCCATCGATCGCCACACGGAGCGACCCGCACCGTCGAGGACGTCCCAGAAAACATCGGCAGCATTGAGACCGCCTCCAGACCCGGTCAGCCGAAGCTGCACGACACTTGCCGGCGGCTCGAATGCGATATCCTGCTGCACGCCTTCGCGCAGATCGACATCGCGGGTGGCGAGCGCATTCAGCCCACCGACCTTGGCTTCGACGCGATAGCGGCCTGCTGGCAACTGCAAGCTGGCTTTCGGCTGATCGGCCCGCGCCACTACCTGCCCGTCGGCATCCAGGCGCACCACGCGATAGCTGACGTCCTGCTGCGGCATGGCAGCTGCCCCCGGCAGCCGCGTCGACAGAGACAACTGGCCAAGTTTCAACGTCAGCGCCCGCACGACGTCGTCGCCGCCCTTGAGCGCGATCAGCTCGCGTGCTTCTGCGGCACCGCGCCCGGCCACGAGATGGTAAGTGCCCGCCGGCAGCGTGAACACCGGCTCGGTGGCGACGGAGCGCGCAACTTCGCGACGCCCGGCAGGAGCATTCGGATCGTCCTCCAGCACGCTAAACAGCACCGCCTCGGATGTCGCTGCGCCGCCAAAGCTGTCACGCGCCTGCAGGCGAATGCGGCCGGTCGCGGCCATGATGTGCGGTGCGGCGCGGCTGCCCGCCTCGACCGCGATGATCTTCTCCGACCGGAATTGCCGATCCTGGGTGATCAGCCGATAGCTGCCTGCCGGCACGATCAATTCGCGATCCTGCGCCTGGCCAACCCACAGCACACGGCCACGGCGGGCATCCCCTTGCTTGTGCTCTTCAAGGCTGAGAACCATGGTGGATGGCTGTCCCGTGGCATCATGGTGCGCCGCCTGCAGCTTGATCGCGCCCGCGTTGAGCGCGATAGCGGCCCGCGTCGGCCGATCGCTGACCACCTCCACATCCTGCCGTGCGGTGGCGTTGCCGAGCTGCGCCTCGACAATGTAGGCGCCCGGCGTCAGCGCCAAGCTTGGCTCGGCTTCTGTGACGTCCACCAGCGGCCTGCCCGAAGCCTCGCCTTGCCGGAATACGCGGAATTGCACCGGCTGCTTCAGCGGCGCGCTGCCCGGCGCCAGCGACGCACTGAGCCTCAGGCCCGGCGGCCCGATCTCCGGCTCCGGCGCCTTCGGGGTGGGCGTACCCTTGCCGGCCGGCTGCTGCGCGACCGGCGCCGGTCCCTGCAGACTAGCCAGATGCAGCGCCTCGCCGATGGCGCTGATCGCCGACGGCGCATCCTGCACGTCGAACATTTGCCCGCCGGTGATCTGCGGCACGCAGCGCATCAGCGCGACATCCTCCTGCCGCATGCCCAGGCTGACGACATGAATGGCAAGCTGCGGCCGGATCCGCTTCAGGTCGCGTGCGACGGCGCACGGATCGCCCTGGCAATTGTCCAGATCGTCGTGCACCAGGATGATGCTGTCCTTGCCGAGCATATTGGGTGAAGCGTCGGCCACCGACACCAGCGCCAGGGCCAGCGGTCCCCGGCCCTTGGGATTGAGCTTATCCAGCGGCGCAACGAGCCGCGCGGCATCCACCGGCTGTGGTGTCACGGCCAGCTCGACATCGCTGCAATCGCCACGGCGGCGATGGCCGAACAAGGCCAGCCCCACCTCGGTGGTGCGGGCAAGACGCGGCAGGTTCTGGCGCAGCGCATCCCTTACGATTGCGAATTTCGGACCGGCGTCGCCGGCCAGTTTGCCCCACATCGACCCCGAACCGTCGATCACGAGTTGTACACGGGCTGTGTCGGCGGCCAACGCCACGCCAGCCTGCAGCGACAGTGCCATCACCGACGCCAACACCCCGATCACCGGGTTGCACATGGCTCTACGGGACATCTTGAGCACGGGCGCGGCTTCCGGTGTGCGCATCATATCGGGCGTATCCTTCCGCTGATGGGTGGCAGCCATGTCGGATTGTACCTCAAGCCATTTTGCGATAGCGAGACTTAACCGACGATCATGAGCAAAGGACAAAACGCGTGACGTCCCTGATCGATTTCCTTCTCACCCGCCGTTCCGCTAAACCAATCCTGCTCCAGGAGCCCGGCCCGGATGCCGCGCAGTTGCAGCAGATCCTGACAGCCGCCGCCCGCGTACCGGATCACAAGAAGCTGGCACCCTGGCGCTTCGTTGTGTTCGAGGGCAACGCGCGGCGCGCCTTCGGCGAGGTGCTGGCTGACGTCTGCGCCGAGGAGGAAAAAGAGCCGTCTCACATCCGGCTGGAAGCCGAGCGTTCGCGCTTGACGCGCGCGCCGGTCGTCATCGCCGTCGTCTCCCGCATAGTGCCGAGCCCGGGCGCCCCGGAATGGGAACAGATCCTGTCGACGGGGGCATCCTGTCTGAACCTCTGCCTGGCGGCCAACGCCCTCGGGTTCGGCACCAGCTGGATCACAGAGTGGTACACCTATAGCCCTGGCGTCCGCAGCGCGCTAAAGCTCGCCGACAACGAGCGCATCGCCGGCTTCATCTACATCGGCACCGAAGCCGAAAAGCAGCCCGATCGCGATCGCCCGAACCTTTCCGACATCGTCACCCGCTGGACGCACTGATCCGATTTCAAGGGAGCCTGCCATGTTTTACGATTCAGTGGTCAACAAGCATGGCCTGCGGCACGACCCGTTCAAGGCGCTGATCGTGCCGCGCCCGATCGGCTGGGTCTCTACCGTCAGCAAGGATGGCGTCTGCAATCTGGGGCCGTACAGCTTCTTCAATGCAGTCAGCAGCAATCCCCACTACGTCATGTTCAGCTCCGGCGGCATGAAGGATAGCGTCCGCAATATCGAGGAAACCGGCGAATTCGTCTGCTCGCTGGCGACCTGGGATCTGCGCTACCACATGAACGTATCGTCGGCCAACGTACCGCATGGGGTAGATGAGTTTCCAATCTCGGGCCTGACCGCGGCCCCGTCCGAGATGGTACGCCCGCCGCGCGTCAAGGAAAGCCCGGTCGCGTTTGAATGCCGCCATTGGAAGACGATCGTACTGCCCGCGGATGAAAGCCCCGGATCGCACGAACATTACGTTGTGCTCGGACGGATCATCGGCATCTACATCGACGACGCCTTCATCAAGGACGGCATTGTCGATACCGGTGCCATGCGCCCGATCGCCCGCCTCGGCTATATGGAGTACGCAGTGGTCAATCCAGACACCGTGTTCACCATCCATCGGCCGAAGATCGATGCAGACGGCAACGTCGTCGCCGAGCGCGGCTGAGATTCGCATCGTCGCCAAACTGCACTGCTGCTTAGGCAGTGCTCGCCCTGAGCATTGGGGCTCGCACGTCTCCAACGAATCACTTAGTTCCTAGAACTAGGGGAATTATGTGAATTTCGGCGTTGTACCGCGCGCCGTCGCAGCTTCGGGGGAGCATGCACATCATCACGCGCGGCCATTGTGCCGCAATCGTTGTTGCCATCGGCAGCACGATTGCGCTTACGCCGGCCATTGCCCAAGAGGGCTCAACGGCCAACTTCGCGCCCAAATGGACACCCTGGGTCGAATTCGGCGGTTTCTATGGTTCCGACGAGACCAGCCGCGGCGAGGGCGTGGTGTGGGCACCGTTCGCGCAGGGCCAGACCTCGCTGGTGTTCGGCGAGGCGCGCGGCAAGATCTTCGAGAACGACATGCGCGAAGGCAACTTCGCGCTCGGCTACCGCCAGATGATGGCCGGCGGCTGGAACCTTGGGTTCTGGGGCGGCTATGACGTGCGCCGCAGCACGTTCGGCAACAATTTCCACCAGCTCGCCGGCGGCATCGAATTACTCAGCAATCGTTGGGACTTCCGCGCCAACGCCTATCTGCCGCTGAATGATCGCGAGAACATTTTCAGCACCGCGACGATCGCGCCGATCAGTTCGGTTGTCGACGTCAGCGGGCCCAACATCGGCCTGATCACCACCGTCACAAGCACCACCACCAGCATGGACGAGCTTGCACTGTGGGGCTTCGACGCCGAGATCGGCACCAAGCTGTTTTCGACGTCAGACGACCTGCCCGGCCCGCGCCACGAACTGCGCGTCTATGCCGGCGCCTTCCACTTCGATCATTCCGATCTTGCCCAAGCCGTCACCGGCCCGCGGCTGCGTGCCGAGTGGCGGGTCGACAACCTGATCGACCAGTGGCGCGGATCGCGGCTGACGCTGGAAGCCGAATACTCGCACGACAAGCTGCGCGATGATCGCGTCGAAGTCGGCGCCCGGTTGCGGCTGCCGTTCGGTGATGGCAGCGCAGGCTCGGCACCTCGCCTCACCGCCCAGGAACGGCGCATGGCTGAAGGGCTGGAGCGCGATACCGATATTGTCACCAACGCCAAAGCGACCTCGGCGACTCCCACAACGACTGTCATCAACGAGGATGCCGAAGACGCGGAAACCGGCGTGCGCTTCGACCGCATCGTAACAATCGATGCGACGTCAAATCTGACCACCGCCTCCAACACGGCCGGCGCCAATTCGCTGATTGTCGCCGACGGCAGCGCCGGCAACTTCGTCGGCAATCACACCATCCAGGGCGATCAGACGCTGATGGGTGGCGGTTCCACCATCCAGTTGCGCGGAGCCACGTCAGGAATCGTCGTCGATTTCACCGCTGCCGGCAGCCGGGCGAACCTCACTGCTGGCTCAGATGTCGTGCGGATCGGAGGCAACAACGTCCATCTCGCCCACATCGATGCCGCATCCGGTTCCACATCTGGAGATGTTGTTTTTGCGGATTCCCGCTCCAATGCTGTGATCACTGGACTTAATATCAGCGCAGGAAATGACGGTATACGCATCTCGGGTGCGGACGGAAGCATGCGCATCCAGGATACGACAATCTCGGGCGCCGCTGACGACGCCATTCAGGTCACCGGCAGCAATCAATCGCTCAGCATCAGGAATTCAGTGCTGAGCGATTCCGGCTATGGCATCTATGTGTTCGCTTCGAACAGCACGCTGGATCTCGACAATGTAAGCTTTGCAAATAACGGTGTAGGATTGTACCTGCATGGGACAGGCAATACGTTATATCTCAACAACTCTGAGTTTATAGGATCCGATCCGGTATTCGTAACCGATGGATACACAGTTTCCGGCACCGGTAACACGACAACCCCGGTCATCACGTCAGGGATATGTCCCGCTTTTTATTCATGGTCCGGTTCATTTGAGATGAACGGCACGACCTACACAGCAGCGGACTGCTGAAGACGGGACGCATTGTCGTCGGACCGCGCAGAGAACCAGCCAATCTGAAACGGCTGGCTCAAGCAGCCGGTGAATTGCACCAAATGTTGCATTGCACATAGATCTGCGGCTCTCAGCGACCGCTGCGCATGGCCATTGGGCAAACGTCGCACTCGCATCCATGACAGTTTTGTGACAGATAGATTTCTTGAACTGCCGAGACTTGGGCCGCCTAGAGCCCGGCAAGGCCGTCAAAATTCTGATTTGTTGTCTGGGAGGACACAAAGGATGGCATTTCACTTTCGCGTACCAGCGTTTGCCGTCGCGGGCCTGATGGCCTTCGCGGGCCTCACTGCTCCAGCTTTTGCCCAGGATACCTGCAAGCAGCGCGGCTCACTCGACGCCATGTACTGCGACGAGGACGGCGATCTCGTCGCCGACGCGCCTAAGGACCCGTCCAAGCTCAAGAATCCGTCGACGCTGGTATTCACCTACACGCCGGTCGAAGACCCTGCGGTTTACGAGAATATCCTGAAGCCGTTCACCGATCATCTGGCCAAGGTCACCGGCAAGCGCGTGGTGTTCTATCAGGTGCAGTCGAACGCAGCAGAGATCGAAGCGATGCGCTCGGGCCGCCTGCACGTTGCCGGCTTCTCGACAGGCCCGACCGGCTTCGCCGTCAACCTCGCCGGCGCCATTCCGTTTGCCGTCAAAGGCAACGAGAAGGAACTGCAGGGCTACAATCTCATCGTGCTGGTGAAGAAGGACAGCCCGTTCCAGAAGCTCTCCGATCTCAAGGGCAAGAAGGTCGCCCATACAGCGCCTTCCTCCAACTCGGGCCATCTCGCGCCGCTGGTGCTGTTCCCCGGCGAAGGGCTGACACCGGACAAGGACTACAAGCCGCTGTTCTCCGGCAAGCACGACCAGTCCGTGATGGGCGTGAACTCGGGCGACTACGACGCAGCACCGGTCGCGTCCGACGTGTTCTACCGCATGGTGCGCCGTGGCCAGGTGTCGGAGGACAACTTCCGCATCATCTACAAGAGCGATCTGTTCCCGACATCATCGTTCGCCTATGCGCACGACCTGCATCCCGACCTCGTCGCCAAGATCAAGGAAGCGTTCTTCTCATTCCGCTATACGCCGGAAATGCTGAAGGCCTTCGAGGGTGCCGACCGCTTCTTCCCCATCACCTATCAGAAGAACTGGGCCGCCATCCGCAAGATCGCGGAGGAAGCCGAAGGTGGCTACACCCAGAGCGGACTGACGGCGATGGCCAAGAAGGAAGCCGACGCCGCTGCGAAGAAGGCCGCCGACAAGGCCAAGAAGCAGTAACCCCGTCCGGGACCGCACATGCTGGCGCCCTGCCGTGCACGATCGCGCACAGGGCGTCAGCCACGCAATTCAGTGTGCGCAAGCGAGCAGTCCCGCATTCTGCAGACGGACATAAGGATAACGTAATGACGGCAATGCAGCCGGCGCCTTCTTCCCAAACGGCAATGCCGGCCGGGCAGCCGGCCGCCGCGGTGATCCTGCGTGATCTGGTGGTCTCCTATCAACCGGGAAAACCAGTACTGAAAGGCGTATCGCTCGAAATTCCCGACAGTTCGGTGACGGCGATCATCGGACCCTCCGGCACCGGCAAGTCAACACTGATCCGATCCATCAATCGGCTGGTGACGCCGACATCCGGCGACATCATCTTCGAGGGCGAGAACATCGCCAAGATCCGCGGATCGCGGCTGCGCGCCATACGCGCCAAGATCGGCATGGTGTTCCAGGAATACAATCTGGTTGAGCGCCTGACCGTGATGGAGAACGTGCTGACCGGACGGCTCAGCGATCTGCCGGTGTGGCGCGTCTGGCTGCGCCAGTTCCCGGCCGACGATCTCAATCGCGCGTTCGATCTGTTGGCCCAGGTCGGCCTCGATGGTTATGCCGCCCAGCGCGCCGATGCGCTGTCCGGTGGCCAGCGCCAGCGGGTCGGCATTGCGCGCGCTCTGATGCAGAACCCGCGTCTGCTGCTGGCCGACGAGCCGACATCCTCGCTCGATCCCAAAACCTCCGTCGAAATCATGGATCTGATGACCAGTCTGGCGCGGGCGCGCGGCGTGCCGCTCATCGTCAACATGCATCAGGTGGACCTGGCCAAGCGCTTCGCTGATCGCATCGTCGGCATGTCAGGCGGCAACGTCGTGTTCGACGGACCACCGGATACGCTCGCCAACCATCATTTGCAGGAAATCTATGGGGGCGAAGGATGGCTGACCTGAGCCAGGCGCCCATGCAGCGCACCAATCCCGCGGACGTGCTGAAATCCAGTTGGACGGCCCGCATCGGCTGGCTGGCGCTGCTGGCTTACGTGCTCTACGCTTTCTCCATCCTCGACTTCAGCCTGGAGCGGTTTGCGGTTGGGCTCGGCAACGCCGGCCGCCTGATCGGCCGCATGTTCCCGCCGCTGTTCCACAACGCCGACCTGCGCGCGCTGATGTTCGACGGGCTGCGTGAGAGCCTGCAGATCGCCATCCTGTCGTCCGCCGCCGGAATTCTGCTGTCGCTGCCGATTGGTGTCCTGGCGGCGCGCAACCTGATGCCCGGCTGGGTGACATGGCCAGCGCGCGGGCTGATCATGCTGTGCCGGTCGTTTCACCCGATCATCGTCGCGATCCTGTTCGTGAAAGGCGTCGGCTTCGGCGCGCTGGCCGGCATCCTGGCACTGATCGTCGCTTCGATCGGCTTCATCGCAAAACTGTTTGCCGAGGCGATCGAGGAAATATCCTTGAAGCAAGTCGAAGCCGTCCGCGCCAGCGGCGCCAACTTCATGAACACGTTGATCTTCGCGGTGTTGCCGCAGGTCAACGCGCGCTTCATCGGTTTTGCCACCTACCAGCTCGACTCCAACCTGCGCAACTCCACGATGGTCGGCATCGTCGGCGGCGGCGGCATCGGCGGTACGCTGCAGGCGGCGTTCGGGCGCTTCGACTATGACTTCGTCTGCGCTATTCTGCTCGCCATCATCGCCATGATCATGCTGGGCGAGATCATATCGCAGCGGCTGAGGGCCTTGTTCCTATGACCGCAACCGTCCAGCAATCCCTCGACCGCGAATGGACCCGCTTTACGCCATCCCAGCGGCTGGGGCGATACTTCACCTATTTCGTGCTGGTCGCCGGTGTGGTTTGGGCGCTGCGCACCGTCGAGATCATTCCGGAGTTTCTTTACGACGCGCCCGAGCAGATGGCCGATCTGTTCCGGCGCATGTGGCCGGTCGACTGGTCGCACTATTATCAGACCGACGAGATGGGCGTGCATCACGCGCTCGTCGAGACGCTTCACATCGCGACGTTGGGCACCATCCTGGCGGTGGTGATGGCCGTGCCGGTTGCGCTGATGGCCGCGCGCAACATCACCACGCTGTGGCCGCTGAACTTCTTTGCCAAGCTGATCCTGGCGGCGTCGCGCTCGGTCAACTCGCTGGTATGGGCGCTGCTGTTCGTCGCCATCTTCGGCCCGGGGCCGCTGGCCGGCACGTTCGCGATCGCATTCCGCTCCATCGGCTTTGTCGGCAAGCTGCTTGGCGAGGCACTGGAAGAAGCCAACAAGGGTACCATCGAAGCGCTGCAGGCGGCTGGTTCGCCGTGGCTCAGCATTCTGAAAATGGGCTACTGGCCACAGGTCCGGCCGGCGTTCTGGTCGATCGCGGTGTTCCGCTGGGACATCAACGTGCGCGAATCCGCCGTGCTCGGCCTCGTCGGCGCCGGCGGCATCGGAATGGTGATCGATACGGCGCTGAACACCTTCCGCTGGGACCGTACCGCCATGGCATTGATCACCATCTTGCTCGTGGTGCTGGCGGCCGAAGTCGTCGTGACTTTCATTCGCAAACGGATCATCTGATCGGCGCGCCGCGGTTGTTTCGCCTCAGTAAAATGCGCGGGGTGGATTTTCAGACCGCCCCGCGCCGTCATGCCTTGGCATCGCGCCGTCAGTGGTGGGAATGACCGTGCTTCGCTCCGCCCTGGGACGATCCGGCGCCCATCGGCGCGACGCTGTATTCGATCTCGACGGCACCAGCCTTCTCGAACTTCAGCGCTCCTTTGACGGTCTGTCCGCTCTTGAGCCCCTCGGTCAGCCCCATGAACATCACGTGGAGGCCGCCCGGTTTGAGTTCGACCGTGGCACCCGGCGCGATCTCCAGCCCCTTGTCCAGTCGGCGCATCTTCATGACCTCGCCCTCCATTGCCATGTCATGCACTTCCAGAGACTTGGCTATCGGCACGGAACCACCGACCAGGCGATCGGGCTCGCTGCCGGTGTTGGTGATGGTCATGTATGCCCCACCGACACGCGCTCCGCCCGGCGTCGCACGCGCCCACGGCGCGGTAATCACCAGCGGACCAACTTTGTAGGATGCCTGGGCCGGAACAGACGCTGCCGCGCCGTGGCCTGCTGCATGGCCGCTTTGCTGCGCCTGGACGAGTTTCAAGCGCGGCGCGGGCGATTTCAGATCATGCGGATCGTGACCCGCCGCCGGGATTTCAACCCATTTGCGTGATCCCTGCGCGCACTCCTGAACGGTCGGAAAATAGGCATGCGTGTCGGAAGCCAGGCTATTATCCAGGAATCCCGTCAGCACGAACTCGTCGTAGTGGTCGTCCGCCAGACTGCCGCCCGACCAGATCACCTCGGTCACGCCCTCGGTGATCCTCCGGCCATGTAAAGTGTAGGACTTGCCGTAGGTGCCGGTTTGGGTTTCCAGCGTCCAGCCAGCCCTTGGCATTGGCTTGACGCCGATGTAACCCTTCGGGATCGAGATCTGGACTGTAGTGGTCGGCGAGCCGCTACAGCCGTGCGGGACCCTCATCACCGCCTTAAAGGATGCCCCGACAGAGGCTTCATTTCTTTCAAGGCCCGGATGCGCCGAGGCTGCGGAAATGCCAAGCATGAGCGTAGCAACGGAAGCAGCAATGGTGACGTGCAGGTTTGCCGTCATGGGTTTTCTCCAAGTTCTGATGCGCCTGCCGCTGGACGCCCCGCCGCGGCGATGAGCCGGACAGCGGAACCGAATCCCAAGCTGGCGCCTGCGTTTTGGTTCAGGAAAACGCGCGTTGACGTCGGTCGTGACGGCTCACACGCGGGGGCAACGGTTCAGCCAAGGTGCGAGGGCGGCCCGCGTGCGGGCGGCAGCTTGGCGGGAGACTGGCCGAGCGAACGCGCAATCGCTGGCGGCTTGTAAGCGCCCGCGACTTCGTAGGGCGCGGCAAGGCATGGCGCATCCAACGCCGCCAGCGCGAACGCCGATGCCACGCCCGAACATAGCGGACAGCCGTTATCGGCGTTCGACGGACGCGGGACTTTCGGAATGGCCGCAGGCTCGGACGAACCAGGACCGCCGGAATGACAGATGATCTGCAGGTCGGCGACGAGCGCCTGATGCTGCAGGTACGCGTCCACCATGACCGCGTTGTGGCGCACCAGGGCACCAGCGTGCGCAAGCACGCCCAACACGGACAGAAGGCTGATGACCCAGCGCAGTCGCATCTCACTCCCCAATGGGCGAGGTATTTAGCAGCAGGCGCGGGCTGATCTCAACCGCCATGCGGCAGCGGGTAGGTTTGGTCGCATGAAAGCAAATCGGCCGCCGGGAGGCGACCGAGATCGATGTCAGTTGGACGTGAGAAACCCGGCTCAGGCGACCGGCACCAGCGCGTAGCCGTTACCATCCTTGGAGATGGTGCCGGCACCCGGCATGCCCCAATGATAGCCGGTGCAAACCATCTTATCGGCGACGGCCTGATCGAACACGCGGCGGCGCGTCGCCTCAGCCATCTCCGCATCCTGGTCGAACATGATGTGCCAGCCCGGATTGCGCATGTTGAGCGCCGGCAGGTTCGTAACGTCGCCGAGAACCAGAACCTGCGCATTGCCCGCAGACACCACGTAGCTGGTATGGCCCGGCGTATGGCCATAGGTCCCCATCGCACGGACACCGACGACAACGTCCTGCCCGTCGGCCACCTGCTTAATGTTTTGCCACTTCGGGAAGGTTGCCTGCACACGCTGCGCCAGGCCGCGGCGCGCCTCCGGCAGCGATTCAACCGGCGTTTCGGCCCAGAATTTATACTCAGCCGCCGGCACCACGATCTGCGTGTTTGGATAGATCTGCGAATTGTCCTTGTTCATCAGCCCGAAGATATGATCCGGGTGGAAGTGCGTGATGACGATCGCCGACAGATTGGCGACGTCGATCCCCGCTTCCTTCAGATTGGCAGTAAGCTGCCCAGTGGCCGGTGCGCCCGCTGGGCCATTGCCGGAATCGAACATAACGGTGCTGTCGCCCACCTTCACGACCGTGATGGTGAAGGCATTGGGCACTTTGTCGTCAGGCAGTTTTGCGCTCTTGAGCGCGGCCCTTGTATCCTCGACGGACGCGTTCTTGATGAAGCCAGGGTTGTGATCGCGCAGCGAGGCGCCATCGAACACCGTAGTGACCTCGATGTCGCCGACCTTGAACTTGTGAAACTTGGCACCGGTCGGGTTGAGCGGCGATGCGCCGGCCCCTTGCGCCGCAGCCGATGGAATGATCTCGACGGATTTAACCAATCCGAACGCCGTGCCGGCTACCGCAGCCGACAGAACAAACGAACGACGATTGAGGTCCTGCATGGTGTCCTCCCATTCTTGGCGAGTGTCGGCCGCATTGACGAACGACTGCGAACGGGCGAGCCCATTCGCGGCGCATCCTAGCTATCCAGGCCAAACGTGCGAACCGCCTTTTAGCCCGTGTCACGCGATCTTGAACCGCCCGACGTCCGCACGCAGCACCCTTCCTGGCGGCCTATATTGGACCTATGCTGCCTGTCAGGTGTTTGTTGATGGCAGCCACGCAAGAACGGGAAGGAACGTCCGATGGCGATCACGCAGACGCAAACCGGCAGCCCGGCCTCCATCCGGCACCCGCAAATGCTGATCGATGGCGACTGGTGTGATGCCTCGACCGGCCGGCAACTGATCGTCGAGAACCCCGGCAACCGCAAGCCGATCGCCTCAATCCCGCGCGGCACCGCAGACGACGTCGACCGCGCCGTCGAGGCAGCGACCGCTGCGTTCGCAAGCTGGAGCAAGGTCGTGCCACGCGAGCGCGGCCGCATGTTGCAGAAGATTGCCGATGCCGTCGAAGCCCGTGTCGAGGAACTGGCCCGCATCGTCGCGGAGGAAACCGGCAACGCCATCCGCACCCAGGCGCGGCCGGAAGCGCGCGGAACCTTCGACATCATCCGCTATTTTGGTGGCTTGGCCAGCGAGTTGAAGGGCGAGACGATCCCGCTCGGCGAGCACGTGCTGAGCTATACGCGCCGCGAGCCGATCGGCGTGGTCGGCGCCATCATCCCTTGGAACGCGCCGGTGCTGCTGGCCGCGCTGAAGATCGCGCCCGCCCTTTGCGCGGGCAATACGCTGGTGCTGAAAGCCGCCGAAGATGCGCCGCTCGGCGTGCTATGGCTGGCTGCCATCTGCCAGGAACATTTGCCGAAGGGTGTGCTGAACGTCGTTACCGGCCTCGGCGAGGAAGCGGGTGCGGCGCTGTCTAGTCATCCGGGCATCCGCAAGCTGTCGTTCACCGGATCGACCGACGTCGGCAAGCTGATCATGCGCGCTGCATCCGAGCGTATCGTGCCGGTCTCGCTCGAACTCGGCGGCAAGAGCCCGTCGATCGTCTACCCCGATGCCAACGAGGATTGGGTTGTCGACGGCATCATCGCTGCGATGCGGTTCACGCGGCAAAGTCAATCGTGCACCGCCGGATGGCGGCTGTTCCTGCACGCCGACATCTTCGACGATTTCCTCGGCCGCCTTGCCGAGAAAGTGTCGAAGCTGAAACTCGGCGATCCTTTGGACGAGACAAGCGACATCGGCGCGATCATCAACGAGAAGCAGTTCCGCAAAGTCTGCGGGTATATCGATGACGGCCTGAAACAGTCGGATGCGAAGCTGCTTGCCGGCGGTCTGCCGCCGAAATCCGGGCCGCTGTCGGAAGGCTATTTCGCGCTGCCGACCATCTTCGCAAATGCGGCCAACGACTGGCGGTTGGCGCGCGAGGAGATCTTCGGCCCCGTGCTGGTCGCCATCCGCTGGACCGACGAGGACGAGGCCATCCGCATGGCCAATGATTCCCACTACGGTCTGGCAGCCTACGTGTGGACGCACGACATCGGGCGCGCACTGAAGACCGCCCATCGCGTCGAGGCAGGGTGGGTGCAGGTCAACCAGGGCCTCGGACAAAGTCCCGGCCATTCCTACGGCGGCGTCAAGCAGAGCGGCATCGGCCGCGAGTTCTCGCTCGAAGGCATGCTCGACAGCTTCACGGTCAAGAAAAACGTGACCGTAAATCTCATGACGCGTTGATTCTTGTTTGCCGCGGGCTGCTGGGAAGGGG